>CAMFND010000110.1 GCA_945965395.1 uncultured Bacteroides sp. | reverse complement strand
CCTTTGTTAACCTTAAATCTAATACTATGAAAAACACATTGCAAAGGTAAGGGTTTCTGGGAAAATGACAAGCGAATAATATGTTTTATAACATGAATTAAGAAATATACGGCTTCCATTCAAACCTTTTATACAAATTTCCATGTAAAAGCACAATGGGTATATGGAATAGATGTAAGAAATATGTTCTTTTGCAGACAAATCATCTATGAAAATACGTATGAAAAGAAAATTAACTGTTGTTTTATTGATTTGTATATCTTGTCACATGGGCTGGGCAGCACAAGACTTTGTCTGGAAATCAGGACAGAATATGAAGGTGGTGTGTGATACTACAGAAGCTCCGGTAGTGAAAGTTGCGCTTGATTTGTTGAAACGTGATTGCCGGTCGGTACTTTCTGGAGAAATATCTCGTTCGGAGAATACTGGAAACATTTATGTTGGTACATGGGGAGAAAGCTCCGTGCTACAAGCGTTAGCTGATACTCGCCAGCTGGATGTAGCCCAGCTCGACGAGCATAAAGAGGCTTTTTTATTGAATGTGCTTCCTGACGGAAGACTGGTCGTGGCAGGAAGTGATAAGCGTGGAACGGCTTATGGAGTACTTGAGCTTTCTCGTATGATGGGAGTTTCTCCATGGGAATGGTGGGCTGATGCGGTACCCGAAAAAAAAGAGGAATTTCGTTTGCCTGCAGGTTTCCGGAAACTGGATTATCCTCAGGTTGCTTATCGGGGAATATTTATTAATGATGAAGACTGGGGACTGACTCCCTGGAGTTGGAAACATTATGAGCCTTCCGAGCGGAAAGGACAGATAGGGCCGAAAACGCATGCACGTATTTTTGAACTGTTGCTTCGCTTGCGGGCCAATACTTTCTGGCCGGCCATGCATGAGTGCTCCATTCCTTTCTTTTTTACCGATGGGAATAAGGAAATGGCCGATAAGTATGCAATTTATCTGGGTACTTCTCATTGTGAACCGATGATGCGCAACACCAATGGCGAGTGGAAAAAAGCCGGAAAGGGGGAGTACGACTATGTACACAACCGGAAAAATGTCTTGTCTTTCTGGGAGGAACGTGTAAAGCAACTTCGCTACTCGGATGATATTTACACCTTAGGTATGCGCGGTGTACACGATGGCAAGATGCAGGGAGCTAAGACACTGGAAGAACAGAAGAAGGCTCTTACGGAGATTCTGGCAGACCAGCGTCGTATGCTGACAAAATATAAAGGAAAGGATTTGACAAAAGTGCCACAAGTGCTGATTCCGTATAAGGAGGTGCTGGATATTTATCAGGCAGGACTACAGGTGCCTGAGGATGTGACTTTGATGTGGTGTGACGACAACTATGGATATATAACCCATTTCCCTACTGCCGAAGAGGCCGCTCGTCCCGGAGGGAATGGCATTTACTATCATGTGTCTTATTGGGGGCGTCCGCACGATTACCTATGGCTTTCTACGGCGAGTCCTTACTTGCTTTATCAGCAGATGAAGCAGGCATACGAAAAAGGTATTCGCCAGATGTGGATTCTGAATGTAGGGGATATTAAGCCGGCAGAGTATCAGACGGAGTTATTTATGGATATGGCATGGAATATCGGTCGGGTGCAGCAGACTGGAGTTACCGGACATCTTTCTCATTTTTTGTCCCGGGAGTTCGGGGCCGTTTCAGCTTCTGCCCTGTTACCCTTGTTGCAGAAGCATTATCGGCTGGCATACATCCGTAAACCGGAGTTTATGGGGCATACAAGAACCGAAGAGAAAGACCCGAAATACAAAATCGTTACTGACCTTCCTTGGAGTGAGGGGGAAATCCGGAAGCGGTTGTCGCTTTACCAGGCTCTCGAAGACCGTGCGGAGGTATGGAGCAGAAGAATGCCTGAGACAAAGCGTACTGCTTATTTTCATTTGGTACAGTATCCCGTTCAGGGAGCTTCACAGATGAACAAAAAATGTCTGTATGCACAGTTGGCCCGTCACGGAAAGGCTGACTGGCAATTGAGTGAACAGGCGTTCGACAGCATTGTATCGCTGACACATAGGTACAACCAGGGGAAATGGCAAGGTTTTATGGATTATAAACCTCGTAATTTATCTGTATATCAACGGATTCCGAAAAGTACGACTACTGATTCTTTGAAATCTACTCGCTCCTATCTCTTTAAATGGAATGGTCTGGAGGCCATGGAAGGTAATCTGTTGCCGTGCGAGGGATTAGGGTACGAAGGTATGGCAGCTGGTATTTTAAAAGACTCCTCAGTGGTGTTTCACTTTGACGGGTGTCCGGTAGACTCGGTAGAAGTGGAGCTTCGTCTTCTTCCGGCACATCCGGTGGTTGGAAACGAGTTGCGCGTGCAAGTTTCTTTGGATGAGGCACAGTCGCTTCCAGTGTCTTATCGTACTTATGGTCGTAGTGAAGAGTGGAAACAAAATGTGTTGTCCAATCAGGCTGTACTTCGTTTGAAATTTCCATTGAGTGGAAATCGAACACATCGAATTACGATTCAGGCATTGGATGAGGGAGTGGTATTAGACCAGTTGTATGTATATGAATGGAAGGATTAATTATGTAAACAGAGATAACAATATGAAACAGTTGAGATTCTTTTTTATCCTTATGGCATGGGTATGTATTCATACCGCTTGGGGACAGGTGAGTACGTCGTCTGATCCGTTGTATGGAAAACGTATCGGAGTTATAGGCGACAGCTATGTGAGAAACCATCGTGAGCCGGTGGAATATACATGGCATTATAAGTTTGCGAAAAAGCATGGAATGCAATATTTCAATTACGGGCGTAATGGGAATTGTGTAGCCATGCCTCGTGCTCGTTTCGGCGAGGCGATGTATAAACGTTATAAAGAAATGACTGATTCATTGGATTATGTGGTGGTCATTGCCGGACATAATGATGCTTCCCTTCTCGATTCTATCGGCATTGATAATTACAAGGAAAAACTGGGTATATTGTGTGAGGGGTTGATTGAAAAGTATCCTTCTGCCAAGCTGTTTTTCTTTACCTGCTGGACACGGAAAAATTTTTCAGGCAGTGCGGCTGAGAAAGTCGTGGATGCGACATTGGAGGTGTGCGGGCGTTACAGTATTCCTGTTTTTGATGCAGCACGTAAGGGAAATATCTTTGCGCAAAGCGATGCTTTCCGCAAGATTTATTTTCAGAATAAAGGCGTAAACGATACAGCTCATTTGAATGCGAAAGGACATGACCGTTTCTTGCCTTGTGCGGAAGCTTTTTTGCTTTAATATTGATAAAACATCTTTTCCTTTTTGTATATAAGTTATTTTGTTGTGGCATATTCTCTGTTTCACACTGTGAAATACAAAAATCACAGTGTGAGATATGTATTTCACAGTGTGGGATACAAATCCCACTGTGTGAAACAGAGAATAGACAAGGGCATTTGAAAGAATATTTCAGGAGAAAAAGAAGAACAGACTACATGCCCTGTGGATTCTCCATCTTAAAAACAAAAAAGAGGGGTATATGAACCTTGCAACAGTTCATATACCCCCATTTATAGAGATTGTGAATTACCGTCTGTAGTTTACCACACGTTCACACGGTTTTCAGGAGCTACATACAACGGATCAGACGGTGTGATGTGGAAGGCATCGTACCAAGCCTGAATGTGAGGCAACGCTCCGTTTACACGCCATTTACCCAATGAGTGAGGATCTGACTTAGTGTACACACGAATCTGTTCGTCGCGGATGTTACCAGCCCACAAAGTAGCATAAGCCAGGAAGAAACGCTGTTCAGGAGTGAAACCGTCTACTACGCCAAGCGGAGCATCCTTAGTCGCATTCTGGAAAGCCAGATAAGCTACGTTCAAACCTCCGTGGTCGGCCAGGTTTTCACCCAGTGTCAGTTCACCGTTAGCCTGCAGGCCCGGCAATACTTCAATCTTGTTGAAGAAATCCACCATTACCTGTGCACGTTCCTTGAAACGGTCAGCATCACCCGGAGCCCACCAGTCGGTCAGGTTTCCGTCTTTGTCGAACTGACGGCCCTGGTCGTCGAATCCATGCGTCATTTCGTGACCGATTACTACACCGATGGCACCATAGTTGGCAGCATCGTCAGCTTCCATGTTGAAGAACGGCGGCTGAAGAATAGCAGCCGGGAAACAGATTTCGTTAGTTGACGGATTATAGTAGGCATTGACAGTCTGCGGAGTCATCAGCCATTCATCCTTGTCAACCGGCTTACCAATACGGCTGTACATGTCATTGAATCCCCATTCTGAAGCACGGCATACGTTAGCCCAGTAAGAATCGTTCTTGATTTCCAGTTTAGAATAGTCTTTCCACTTGTCAGGATAACCTACTTTTACATGGAAAGCAGCCAATTTTTCGTGTGCTCTAATCTTAGTGCTGTCACTCATCCATTCCTGTGCATCAATACGTTCACCCAAGGCAGTCTGCAAGTTCTTCACCAACTTCACCATACGTTCTTTGGCAGCAGCCGGGAAGTATTTTTCCACATACATCTCGCCTACCAGCTCACCCAGCATACCGTTCACTGAGTTTACAGCACGTTTCCAGCGCGGCTGATTTACCTGGCGTCCTGACAATACCTTGCCATAGAAATCGAAACGGGCAGCTACAAAGTCATCGCTCAGACAAGAAGCTGCTGCATCCAGCAGGTTGTATTCCAGATAAGATACATGTTTAGACAACGGAAGTGTATTCATCAGGCGAGCTACTTCCTGAATCGGTTCTACCTGTTCTACGTTCAGTTCTGCCGGAGCCTGAATACCCAAACCTTTCATATAGGCATCCCAGTCAATTCCGGCAATGGTCTTCTTCAGTTCATCGAAAGACATTTTGTGATAGTTAGCTTCCGGGTCACGAAGTTCTGTTGCACTGCGTGAAACTTTAGCAATGGCAGTTTCGATTTCCATCACATCAGCCACTTTCTGCTGTGCATCTGCTTCAGAGAAGCCAGCCAGCTGGAACAGCTTGCCGATGTAAAGTTTATACTGTTCACGAATATTCTGAGTGATGCTGTCGGTATCCAGATAATATTCCTTTTCACCCAAGTTGATACCACCCTGTCCCATCTGGAAGATGTTGAGTGAGCTGTTCTTCGGGTCAGCATATACATAGCTGTGGAAATAGGTACCGATACCGATATGAGCCATTTCAGTCATCATCGGCACGATTTCACTCTTGTCTTTCATGCCGGCAATCTTGTCGAGCATAGCTTTCACCGGTTCTGCACCCTGCTTGTTCAAGGTTACGCTGTCCATAGCCATGTTATACAAGTCACCGATTTTCTGTGCGGCAGAACCAGCCTGATTATTTTTCTGCGCAGCCAGTCCTTCAATCAGTTCGCGCAACTGCTTCTGGCTGTTTTCAAACAGTTCATCAAACGTGCCGTAACGAGAATATTCGGCAGTCAACGGATGTGCATCATTCCATCCTCCACATGCGTAACGGAAAAAGTCCGTACCGGCAGACACGGTAGTATCCATGTTTGCCAAATCAATGCCAGAAGTGCTTTTCGCTTCCTTCTGTCCGGCGCAGCTTGTCAGCATAGCAAATGCCAACGTAGCTACGGCTACATAATTCTTCTTGTTCATAAATGCATTATTTTAATCAAGTCTCTCTTATTTATTTCATTTCTTCCAGTTCCGACAGCAGCAGTGTCCATTCCTCTTCTGCCTCCGCAATCTGTTTTTTCAGCTGCTGGTGCTGCTCGTACAGCTTCATATCGGAAGCACCTTCAGGAGTAGCCATCTGTTCCTCCAGTTGTGCCACCTGCTCTTCCAGTTTCTCAATCTTTGCCTCGCAGTCGGCCACCTGCTTCTCCAGCTTGCGGATTTTCTTGTTCAGCTCCTTCTGCGCTTCATACGAAAGTTTGCTTTCACTCTCTGCAGGCTCTTCTTTCTTGGGCGAAGCGGTCTGCGGAGATTGGGACAACTGAAGTTCGTTCAGATTCTCCATTTTCTTCTTCTGCAGAAAATCGTAGATTCCGCCGATATGTTCCTTCACCAGTCCGCCACCAAATTCGTACACCTTGGTCACCAGTCCGTCAAGGAACTCACGGTCGTGAGATACTACGATGACCGTACCGTCGAACTCTTTCACGGCTTCCTTCAGCACATCCTTCGAACGCATATCGAGGTGGTTGGTCGGCTCGTCCAGAATCAGGAAGTTCACCGGCTCCAGCAGCAGCTTAATCATGGCCAGACGACTGCGTTCACCACCTGAAAGCACCTTTACTTTCTTTTCGGAAGCCTCTCCTCCAAACATGAAAGCACCTAAGATGTCTCTAATCTTCAGACGGATGTCTCCTTTTGCCACACGGTCAATGGTGTCGAACACAGTCACGTTTTCATCAAGCAACTGTGCCTGATTCTGTGCAAAATAGCCAATCTGTACATTATGTCCGATGGTCAGCTTTCCTTCATAGGGAATCTCGTCCATGATACACTTCACCAGCGTAGACTTACCTTCACCGTTCTTTCCTACAAAGGCCACCTTTTCACCCCGATGGATGGTCAGGTTCACATCGTGAAAGACCACGTGGTCGCCATACGCCTTCTTCACATTCTCACAAATCACCGGATAGTTACCAGAACGCATGGAAGGAGGGAACTTCAGACGAAGCGTAGAAGTATCTTCTTCGTCAATTTCAATAGGTACGATTTTCTCCAGCTGCTTGATGCGGCTCTGCACCTGTACAGCCTTCGTAGCCTTGTAACGGAAACGTTCGATAAAGTCTTCCGTATCCTTTATTTCTTTCTGCTGATTTTCGTAAGCACGCAACTGCTGTTCGCGGCGTTCCTTACGCAGCACGACAAACTCATCGTAAGCTACCTTGTAATCGTATATCCGTCCGCAGGAAATTTCAATGGTACGGTTGGTTACGTTATTAATGAACGCCCGGTCGTGACTTACCAGCACTACCGCACCGGAACTCATCTTCAGGAAATTCTCCAGCCACTGGATACTCTCAATGTCCAGGTGGTTGGTCGGCTCGTCGAGCAACAGCACATCGGGACGACGCAACAGAAGTTTCGCTAACTCAATACGCATACGCCATCCCCCGCTGAATTCAGAAGTAGGACGATCAAAGTCTGTGCGGTTGAATCCCAATCCCGTAAGCGTACGTTCTATCTCTGCACGGTAATTGGTTCCTCCCATCATCAGGAAACGTTCGTTCTCATGGGTAAACCGCTCTATCAGCTCATGATAGCTTTCAGAATCATAATCTGTACGGTCGGCCAGTTCCTGGTTCATTTTCTCCAGTTTTTCCTGCATCTCAAAAATATGCTCAAAGGCCATCTCGGCCTCAGCCATTACCGTACGTGTATCGCTCAGTATCATGACCTGCGGCAAATAACCGATAGTAATGCCTCTTTGTACGGCTACCACTCCCTCTGTAGGCTGCTGCAATCCGGCCAGGATTTTCAGCATAGTCGATTTTCCGGCACCGTTCTTTCCTACCAGTGCAATACGGTCTTTTTTGTTGATAACAAACGATACATCTTCAAACAGCGGAGTAGTTCCGAACTCCACTTTCAGTCCTTCTATTGAAATCATGCGAATTTATTCTTCTACATTACAAAGTGACGGCAAAGTTACAACTTTCCGAGCACAGCAATGACAGACAAGCTGTTAATTTTTCAAAGCGTCGGACTCTCCCTCCGATTTACGCTGCAAATACAACTGGTAGGAATTGATTACATTATGCCACACACTGTAGAATCCTGCCGCAACGGCCGTCACAGGAGTGAAGAAAGTGTAGCCCATCCAGATGGCAAATACCGTATTTTTCTGCCCCAAGGCCTGTCCGGAGCTGATGGAATCATCGTAACGACGTCCTATCTTTTTCCCGAAATAGAACTGCAGGGCACAGCAGACCAAAGAAACGCCTCCCAATCCGGCCTGATACCAGAAAGGCACGTTACTGTGTACGATACTCTTCACCGTTACTCCAATGGCCAATGTCAACGCTACAGCCCACAGATAAAAAGAAAGTTCATGATACTGTCCTAACTTGGCATGTACTTTCGGAAGCAAAGCCCGCAGTAAAATGGCTGCCAGGAACGGACAAAGCAATAAGGGGAACACCTTTCCCAAAATCAACGCAAACGAACTGCCAAAATTCAGTTCCGGATGCGGGTGTACCAACGGAAGTACCAGCGGCACCAAAATGGCTGCCAGCAAATTGACTAAAATGGTATAGGTAGTCAGATGTGCTGCATCTCCTCCTAACTTGCGTGTAACCACCGCAGCTGCTGTAGCCGTAGGACAAATCAGGCAAATCATAGCTCCTTCCACCAATATACGGGCCGAGAAATCCGGGAAGATCACCAGGAGCAATCCCAAAAGCAAGAAACTTGCTCCCTGAATCAGTAGCAAACGCCAATGCCAGGCACACAACTTCAAATCGTGCACATTGATTTTACAGAATGTAAGAAAAAGCATCAGGAAAATCAATACCGGCTGTACAATATCGATGGCATGAGCCACAAAGGGCTTAGTGGGTGCAAGAAAAGGGATATTGACATACACAAAGTACAGAATGACTCCCATTGCCATGGCTATGGGCAATGTCCAATTTTTACAAAAACGTAGAATATTCATTGTTAATTCACTATGGTGAAACAAACCTGCCAGCGCAGAGTGAAAGAAAAAGGATTTGCAACTCCGGCCATCGACAGGCTACGGTTTGCAAATCCTTTGTATGGTCTTATGCCTCTCCCCTCTTACAGAAAGAAGCATATCAGATGTATCAATTACTTACAGTTGCCAGTGCAACGAGGTTTGATTTGTTTGAAGAAATCATTACCCTTGTTGTCTACCAGGATGAATGCCGGGAAGTCTTCTACTTCAATCTTCCAGATAGCTTCCATACCCAGTTCCGGATATTCTACACATTCAATGCTCTTGATGTTGTTCTGAGCCAAGATGGCAGCCGGACCACCGATAGAACCCAAATAGAAACCACCGTGTTTCTTGCAGGCATCTGTTACAGCCTGGCTACGGTTACCTTTAGCCAACATAATCATAGAACCACCGTGACTCTGGAACAAGTCTACGTACGGGTCCATACGGCCAGCAGTAGTCGGGCCCATAGAACCACAAGCCATACCCTGCGGAGTCTTAGCCGGACCAGCATAATAAATAGGATGATCCTTGATATACTGAGGCAGGTCTTCACCACGATCCAGACGTTCTTTCAGTTTGGCATGTGCAATATCACGACCTACGATGATAGTACCGTTCAAAGACAGACGAGTAGCTACCGGATATTTATCCAGTTCAGCCAGAATTTCCGGCATCGGACGGTTCAAGTCAATCTTCACTGCATTGCCTTCACCAGCCTGACGCAATTCTTCCGGAATCAGTTCGCCCGGATTTGAATCCAGTTTTTCAATCCAGATACCGTCTTTGTTGATTTTACAACGGATGTTACGGTCAGCAGAGCAAGATACGCCCAAACCTACCGGACAAGAAGCACCGTGACGCGGCAAACGGATGATACGTACGTCGTGTGCATAGTATTTACCACCAAACTGAGCACCCAGACCGATGCGGTGTGCTTCTTCCAATACCTGTTTTTCCAGTTCTACATCGCGGAATGCGCGTCCGTATTCGTTACCAGTAGTCGGCAGGTTATCGTAGAAACGAGTAGAAGCCAATTTCACAGTCAACAGGTTCTTTTCAGCTGATGTACCACCAATTACAAATGCAATGTGATAAGGAGGACAAGCTGCAGTTCCCAAAGTCTTCATCTTTTCAACCAGGAACGGAACCAGTGTAGCCGGATTCAAGATGGCTTTTGTTTCCTGATACAAGTAAGTCTTGTTAGCAGAACCACCACCCTTTGTTACGCAAAGGAATTCATACTCCATACCCTGAGTAGCTTCGATGTCAATCTGAGCCGGCAAGTTGCAGCGAGTATTCACCTCTTCGTACATAGTAAGCGGAGCGTTCTGAGAATAACGAAGGTTTTCTTCTGTATAAGTCTTGTACACACCCAGAGAAAGCGCTTCTTCATCACAGTAGCCAGTCCAAACCTGCTGTCCTTTTTCACCGTGGATAATTGCTGTACCGGTATCCTGACAGAAAGGAAGTACGCCTTTGGCAGCTACTTCTGCATTACGCAGGAAAGTCAAAGCTACATACTTATCGTTATCGCTTGCTTCCGGGTCAGTCAGAATCTTTGCCACCTGTTCGTTGTGAGAGCGGCGCAACATGAAAGAAACATCGCGGAAAGCCGCATTGGCCATCGCAGTCAAACCTTCTTTTTCGATTTTCAGGATGGGTTTTCCTTCAAACTCGCTTACAGACACATAGTCTTTTGTAAGCAAATAGTATTCAGTTGTATCCTTGCCATGTTCAAACATTGGCTGATACTTGAATTCGGGTGTTGCCATAATACATTAAATTAATTGTGAGTTATTAGTGGACACAAAGTTACAAAGTATTATTGAAATTTTTCCTTAATTCCTACAAAAAGTTATCTGTAATTCTTCTTACTCCTCTATTGCACGAATCAGGTCCTTTTGCAGTACATCTACCCCGGGGAATCCCACATAACGTCCCTGCAATTTTCCGTCATGGCTGATAATCAGATAAGCCGGAATTCCAGTTACTCCATAAGAAGTACACAAGTACTTCCATTGTGAGTCAGTAAGCCGATAGTGCACTCCCGTCATCTTGGACAAATTTGATTTCCAGATATTTTCAGGGGAAGAAGGTCCTGTCAGATAAATATATACGATGTCTTTCGATGACAGATTTTTCTTCAGCGGTACCATAGACTGCATACTTTTTTTACAAGGACCGCACCACGTAGCCCAGAAGTCTATCAAGATGGCACGCCCTTTATGAGGAGCAATAATCTTAGGAAGAATATCCGCCCCTTCTACCTGCGCATCCAGCGAAGCAATCACTGCTTCTTTCACTGACTCCATCCGTTCGGCATTCTGCTGAAGTGCTTCTGCCACGGCTTCCACATACATACGAATTTCCGGAAAATTCACCGTTTTCAGCACCTTCCGGTCATCTGAAGACAGGGAAGAGGAAGCAGTAAGCCGGGTACAGATGGGCATCACCTGCTCATAGTCAGACTGTAACCTGGAAGCGACCTCCGGACTCTCCATCAAGCCTTTTTCAACGGCACGATAGGCATTCAGTGCAGCAGAAGAAGAGGAACCGGCCAGCTCCCGGTTAATAGTCTCAGCAGCTCCGTCAAACCAGGCCTTCTGTTTTTTCTCGTAACGCTTACCCAACAAACGGGAAGCGGACATGCTCAGGCGAGGAAGATTGATATATACCGTCACCTCTTCGCCGGGCACAAGAAACAGTTTCAAGACCGCTTCGTTCAACCGCAATGCCGTCAAAGTTGGTTGCAACAACTCTGCTTCCAGATGAAACGAGCCATCCTGACGGACTTTAATGCTTTGCTTCCACTCCTTAGGAAAAAGGCCGTCTTCATATTCCAGTTCCGTAAACAATGACATTCTCGGATCATACCCTAAAATATAACCGTTTACTATGGCCTTTCCTACCGACAATCCAGGCTCTGGAATTTCATTGCTCCGTTCCGGCTTATCTGTAGTAAGGTAATTAGGCACATACACATAAGGTTCTTCCCGACTCAACTGAATGCCAAAGATGCTCCATCCCATCTCAGGCTCAATAAAATCTACTTCATGCACATCCGAAGGAACTGGCGAAAAAGAAAGAGTTACTTCCAAAGTCCCATTCTCTTCAATTACCTCCGGCTCAGTCACTCCATCAATGGAAATACGTTCCGCCTCACGAAGCTGTGCCATCCCTCCATCGGCCCATTTCAATGCTGCTTTTGAAGAAATGACAACCGGAGTTCCCGGCTTACCATACATCACCGCATCGACCTGAGTCTGTTCACTGGTCTGGATAATCCGTTTGAATTCTATCTCCGCCGTATTCGACAAGACGAAACCCGGACATTCCATCACCTTTCTTCTATTGGCCTGCACCTGCAAAGCCATGAAGCAAACGCAAAGCAAACATATATATCTGCATATTCTTTCCATACGCAGTACCTCCCATTTTACAATAAATTCTTTACACGTTCTATCAGTTCGTTTCCAAGCTCCGTTTTTACCTTTATATGTTCCAGCACCGCTGTCACAAACGGATTACTTTCGAACACGCCACGTACTTCTTCAAAGTCGCGCACCTTTTCCTCACTGCTCCCATCTGCTCCGAATCCGGTCATGGAAGTCAACGAGAATTCCTTCTTGGCATCTTCATACACCATCTTATCCAGTCCCACTACGGCTTCCTGCCACTGGCGTACGATAGCTGCGATGTCTGCCGCTGTAATCGTATCAGCCTGCAAGCCATAGAAATCAAGCATTTTTTCATACGCCCACGTCCATTCATACGTATAATAATTGGCGTGCATCTCTGCAAAACGGTCGTGTATCTCATCCACACTGTTCAAACGGTCACACTCAATATCTTCCATCAGGCGTTCTATCTCACTCTTCGGAGCAATCAGTCCGGAAATATCCACCCATTCTCCTGTTCCAATCGGCGTATCCGGAACCAGACGAGCACGGATTTCTTCATCAGAAGCAAAATGAATGGCTTCCAGACGCTTGATAACGGAGTTTCCCAGAAATTTATGGATAGCAGTCTCATAAAACTTGATTCCCTTATTCAGTGCCGAATTCTTGATTTTCGCACTTTGATAAGAGTAAATCTCGGAAGTTTCCCCCGACACACGAGCCAGTTCCTTCAAAATCTGTCGGCCGGTCATCATCTTCTGAATGGTGTATGGACTCAACAAGTTATAATTAATCTGGTCCAAACGGTTCGGGTCTTTCCGCTGGTCACGTTTAGGCCACTTCTGCGCATCACGAATTGTACCTACACTCCGCAAATTGACACCCGGCACCAGATAAGTTGTATTCTTTTCCTCTATCAAATAAGAAAAAGGCAGGTTCGAAGTATCCGGATGAGTGACATGACGTCCCATCACCAGTGAAAAGGCACCAATACGGGCTGGCCACAGGATATAAGAATCAGAAGTGGTCTTAGCACCTCGCTCCAATGCCCCCTGATGAATCGGCCCTAACTTATACATGTGGTTACTCTGGTTAGAGCCTGAACCTGCATTCATGAACGAGAACATGCCGGCAATGAGCAACGTAGACTTATGGTGCGTCACGGTAAAAGGTCCGGCAAAAATAGCACAAGCCTCTCCATTTTCCTCCTGACAGTTACTAAAGAACAGAGAATCAGAAGCCGAATAAGTATGTCCCAAATGACAAGCCTGTCCCACGAAACAACGTGTAAGCATCGTACCATCTTCTACGTGTGAGCCACTTGAGATAATAAAGTCATCACAAATCACTCCATAACCTATATGCACCGGTGCATGCTCATTACTATTGATGCTTCCATTCTTCAAGCGACCGGTTCCTTCAATCTGGCAATAATCGCCAATCCGTACATTCTTGATGTAACCGGCATTCACTATCATTACATGACTTCCGATAGTTCCTGTATCTGACGCATGTGCATCAGCATAAGACTCGATAATCTTTCGCATTTTGTCTATAAGCACCGGACGATGGCGATAAAGCGCCATGATATACGCCTGATGAGCAGAAAGACGGTCATGAATAATCACCTCACGCCCGCCAGTTTCATTGAGGACTGAAACTTCCACTCCATTTCCAAAGCGGCTATGACAATCCACCAGGATGATATCTACATTCTCGATAAAAGTATCATGCCCTATCTCATAATTGGCAATGTAATTCTTTACATTTTCAATGTAGCAGTTATCGCCCACCGTTACATTGTGCAAAGTAGCATAATACAATCCGGAATGTTTTTTTATCCCTCCTGCCAATGTAAATTCTTTCTCAAAAACGCCCAGTCGCACTTTTCCGGAGAAACGGGTGTGATAAATATAATCCGTACGAAAATCATCAACCACTTCCACTCCAGTCCAGTCGGAAGCGATGCAGTGCTGTGCCTCCAGTCGTGCGATTTCTTCTTTTGTCAGTAAACGATAGTGTTGTGTCATATTTTCTTGTCGTTATTCTTCGTCGTATGTCTGATATAGAAAATCATTGTAAGGATATTTCTGCACATGCAGTTCCTTTACCTTTTTATATAATAAGTCACGGAACTGATCAATATTGGTCTTCTCACGCGCGGAAATAAAGATACAATTATCATTCAGTTTCGCCATCCAAGTGTGCATCAGTTCCTCCAGCGTAATATTTTCTTTCGTCTTCGGAGTCAGGTCATCTTCTGCCTTTTCCACATACGTATAGGCATCTACCTTATTAAATACAATCATGCTCGGTTTTCCACCTGCACCCAAATCGGCAATTGTTTTCTCTACCACCTGAATCTGTTCCTCAAAATCCGGATGTGAAATATCTACCACGTGTACCAGCAAATCCGCTTCACGCACCTCATCCAGCGTAGATTTAAACGAATCGACCAAGTCAGTAGGCAATTTCCGGATAAATCCTACCGTATCCGAAAGTAAGAAAGGCAGGTTTTCGATAATGACTTTACGCACGGTGGTATCGAGCGTAGCAAACAATTTGTTTTCCGCAAAGACCTCACTCTTGGCCAGCAGGTTCATCAAGGTCGATTTACCCACGTTGGTATATCCCACCAGTGCCACACGAATCATGCGTCCACGGTTCTTGCGCTGAGTAGACTTCTGCGTATCAATTTCAGCCAGACGCTGCTTCAGTAAAGCCATACGATTCAAGATGATACGACGGTCCATTTCCAACTGAGTTTCACCCGGACCACGCAAACCTACAGAACCTTTACCACCACCGGCACCGGAACCACCACCCTGGCGTTCCAAGTGCGTCCACAAACGCTGCAAACGCGGAAGCATATACTTATACTGCGCCAGTTCCACCTGCGTCTTGGCATTGGCTGTCTGCGCACGCATCGCAAAAATATCCAGAATCAGTGAAGTACGGTCCAGAATCTTCACTTTCAGTTCATTCTCAATGTTACGGATTTGCTTGGCCGAAAGTTCATCATCGAAAATCACCATCCCGATTTCCGTCTCTTCACTCTCGTTCTGCAACTCCAGGTATTCTTTCACCTCCTGCAACTTACCTTTACCCACGTAAGTCACCGAGTTCGGCGTATCCAGTTTCTGTGTAAAACGTTTTACTACCTCTGCCCCAGCCGTCTCAGCGAGGAAAGCCAGCTCATCCAAATATTCATTGGTCTTACGTTCATTCTGAGTCTGGGTTATCAAACCCACCAGCACAGCTTTTTCTGTCTGTGCTTCTGATATTACAAATTCTTTCATTCAGTATAAATCTAAATTCTATAGAGCGCAAATATAAATAAAAAAAGCGCATCTCATTACAGATACGCTCTTTTTACTTCTTCCTTATTTATTCAAATCCGGATTCATCAATTCTTCGCTTTGTGGAATCGGCCAGACATATCCGCTACTCTGCGGAGTAATCTGTGTTTTCCGTTCAAAGTTAGCTCCGCGACGCAACACATCAATGCCTCGCATCGCCTCACCGATAAACTCCAGACGACGTTCGTTGTAAACCGCCATCTTCAAATCCTCACCAGACAAATGATCAATATCCAACTGATTGCTTGTCTCCGGTAATGAACGGAATCTCACCTGTTTCAAACATTCTCTGGCAAGTTTCTCATTTTCAGTTCCACCCAGATTTACATAACACTCAGCCAAGTTCAACAACGTTTCCGCATAACGGAAAATCGGTGCCCAATCCAGTTTCTGTGCAGCATCCGTAAACTTCAGCAACTGATTTTTTTCGTTCTTCATCTGCACACGGGCATCATCAGCTGAATTGTAATTCGGCTTGCCCATGATACCGTTCTCCACGTCTACCCACAGAATTGTATTCTTAGCATAATAATATTCTGCCAATCCTTGCTGGGTATTCGGGCGGTTTGTTTCCTTCATCGGCAAAGAGAATATGGTTTCATCCGTATAATAAGGAGCCTTGAACATATCTCCAAACTTCGGAGTCAGTTCGTAGCTTGTCACCAGCTTACCTGCTTTTACCGCCTCTGTCCAGTTATTCATGGACATATACACGCGCATCTTCAACATATTGGCAGCCGCCTGTGTAGCACGAGTTACAGTCGGTTCATCTGCTTTTGCTTTTACCGGCAACGCACTGATATTTTCCAAATCCGAAAGAATCTGTTCGTAAACCTCCTTCACTGTAGCACGTTTCAACGCATTGTGCTCACCGTTCTTTTCCGGAGTCAAACGTAAAGGCACTGATTTCGCGTCCGGATTAATTACGTAGGGCGTAGCATACAGATTATTCAAATAGTAATAAGCAAATGCACGCACAAACTTTGCCTCCGCTTTATACTGCTCATACTTTTCTCCAGCAGTAGCTTTAGCACCTTCCAACTCATCCAAGAAAATATTGACACGGTTAATGGCAGCGTATGCCATGCTCCAGGTCACCGTATTTTCTGCATCTGTTTTTCCCACATTAAACTTATAAGTATTGGCCAGCGTAATCAAGTTCGGGTCAGAATTTACAATATCTTCTCCACGGTTATCAAACACCAGATAGGTTTTTCCTCCCATGAAGGAATCCAACGCATCATTTTTTATCGAACCATACAAGCCTAATACAGCTGCTTCCAAACGATTTGCATCATTATAAATATCTCCCGGCTCAATGTACAAAGGTGGTTCCTGATCCAAGAAACTGCTGCTGCAACTACTCAACGTGGTTCCAGCCATCAATATAGCATATACAATATATTTTTTCATTCGAATCTGCTTTTAAAAATTCAACAATTAAAACGCCAAGTTCACACCAAATGTGTATGTACGTGCCTGTGGCAAAGTATTTTTATCCGTACCCGGAGCCAGAGTAGCATTAGTCGTATTCGACATCACCTCCGGATCCATACCCGAATAGCCCGTAATTACGAACAAGTTCTGCACCTGTGCATATACGCGCAACTTGCTGATACCGATAGCGCTCGCCCAGTTCTTCGTATTGAAAGTATAACCCAGTGAAATATTCTTCAAACGCAAATAATCACCTTTTTCCACCCACTCGCTGATAGGCATGGCCGAACCATTAGAATAGTTATCGCCATACACTGGTTTCGGGAACATGGCATTCTTTCTTTCCGGAGTCCAGTAATTCTGAAGTACCTCCTTCGAGTTATTCCAGTAACGCATGTCACTTACCGTCGCCTTCGTACCATTATAAATATAGTTTCCACCTGAGAACTGGAAGAACAAAGACAAGTCAAAGTTCTTGTAAGAGAAGTTATTACTCCATCCACCATACCAGGTAGGTAACGTATTTCCGCAAATCACCGGTTTCAGATTACCCTTATAAGGTGTTCCATCCTCGAGCATCCATTTTGCCTCTGAGGCATGATTATACAGCACACGCTCTCCATTTTCTCCATAGAACACACGGAATCCTGTTTCCGGATCTACTCCACCTGTCGGTGTCAGATACAACTGACCGATAGACTTGCCAGGTACTGTGATATTTGTAATTTCCAATCCACTGACATCACCTTTGATAATATTATCCAGACCGCTAGCCAGAGACACAACCTTATTACGAGTAGTCGTAATATTAAAACTTGTATTCCATTTGAATGCACCTTCACGCAAAATATCCGCAGAAATCGTCAACTCTATACCTGAGTTAGTCATCTTTCCGGCATTGGTTGTCAGGATATTTCCAGGAAGACCTTTCGAAGGAGCCTGTGGCACATCCAGAATCAAGTCTGAAGATTTCGTATAGAAATAATCAAAATCAATATCGATACGATCAAGCACACGTGCACTGAAACCTACGTCATACTTTTCTGAAGATTCCCATTTCAAATTCGGGTCAGCAATCTTGCTCAGACGATAACTTCCCTGAGAACCATAATAGTAAGGAGAATAATACGAACGCGAAGCATAATCATTGATATTTGTATTACCCACTACACCATAGCTACCCTTGATCTTAAAGTCTTCAATCACATGCTTGAGGGGTTCAAAGAAAGCTTCTTCCGACACACGCCATGCCGCAGAAACCCCTCCAAAGTTACCCCAGCGATTATCCTTACTTAATGCAGAAAGACCATCACGACGGAAATTGATAGAGAACATGTATTTCGATGCAAAGTCATAGTTGATACGTCCAAAATACGACACCATAGAACTCTTGGATATATCACCCGAAGCTGTGGCATTGGCAAAAGTTCCCTGGAAGTTCGTAAACTTATCATCCTGCAATTCTGTACGAGAAGCATCCCATTCATTGTAGCTGTTTTCAGTAGCTTCCATACCCACCAGGAAATTGAAATGATGACGATTAGCCGTAAAATCATACGTAGCCGTATTCGTCCAGGTCCAGATACTGCTATGCACTGCCGCATTGAACGCATATCCACCTTTATTTACTCCATCTCCATGATTAGGTGACCAGAAGCGAGAGTTTTCGATACGTGCATCGTCAATATTATACTGGGTTTTCAATGTGAGACCTTTCACAGGAGTAACTTCTGCAAAGAAGCTGCTCAAAATACGGTTTACATCCACGTTGGTCTTATTACCCAACTCCACCAATGCCACCGGATTCGAGAATGTATTCATTATCGCATTAGGTCCATAACCCAACACACCTAACGAATGATCATAAAAACCTTTGCCATTTTCATCATAGATAGGCATATTCGGAGAGTTAGCCAGCGCCATACGCGGGAAACCACCTACTGCAAAGTTTGAACCGTTACGTGCCGCATCCACCTGCGATGTAGAACTTACGTTCACGCTCGAGTTCATACCAATCTTCAGCCAGTCTGTCACGTTAGCCACAATGTTAGCCTTACCGCCCAGACGTTTATAGTTATCGCCCACTACAATACCTTTCTGCGTATTGTAATTAGCCGACATATAATATTTCACTTTTTCCGTTCCACCACTTACGGCTACAGTCTGATCTTGTGTAAACCCATTCTGAAAAATAGCATCAGCCCAATTAGAGTCTACTCCCGGCATCAAGTTAAATGCCTTATCACCATAAGCAGGATTAGCGATGAATGTCTTATCCATAGCAGCCAGTTCAGCCGCAACATCTGTTCCGTATGCATTACGAACCGCCATGTTCTTGAAGTCTACATACTCCTGTGCATTCATCATATCAATGAACTTCGTCCGGTTAGAGAAACCGACAGAGGCATCATACGTTACTTTTGCTTTTCCACTGCTTCCCTGCTTGGTAGTAATCAGCACGACCCCGTTTGCCGCACGTGAACCATACAAAGCTGCAGCTGCCGCATCCTTCAACACGTCAATAGAAAGAATATCGGCCGGATTAATGTCAGCCAACGCATTGGCATTACCCAATCCTCCGCCCAAATCACCAGACTGAATCGGCATTCCATCCACTACGTACAAAGGAGAAGTACCCGAAGTAATCGAGTTTACACCACGGATATGTACCACTGGAGCCTGACCTACTCCTCCTGAAGGAGTCGTTACGTTCAAACCAGAAGCACGTCCCTGCATCATCTGGTCCAGACTTGTATTAGGCACGTCCTTTAAAGCATCATTGCGGATGGAAGCTACTGAAGCTGTCACCGTACGTGCGCTCTGCGTACCATACGCCACAACCACCACTTCTTCCAAAGCCTGCGCATCCGATTTCAACACTACGTTCACCACCGGTTTCACAGCAACTTCCTGACTCTGCAAACCAATAAAGGAAACCACTAAAGTTTTTGCCGAAGCCGGCACACCAGAAATTGTAAAGTTTCCATCAATGTCGGTCACTGTCCCTACAGTAGTACCTTTTACCAACACCGATGCGCCCACTACCGGCAATCCGTCTTCTTCCGACATCACATTACCGGTCACTTGAGAAACTTGGGCGTTTGACAGACCAATCCCTATCAGAAGAATGGCCATGAACAACGTCATTCTTTGTTTCATAAAATCTCTCTTTTAATTTAGTTAAGTTAGTCTAATACATTTATCACAAACGGGGCGCGAATGTAAGAAAATAAAGAGAAATTATAAAACAGTGGGCAATTTTACACTAAATTTTATTTATAAGGAGCAAAACGATATTAAAAGAGATAAACAGATGGTTTTTAGGAACTTGCTTCTACTTTTTCAAGTGTATAAAAAGTGAATACAAATAGAATAAAATTGCAATTATTTTGTATTATTAAGAAGTTCAATCTAACAAAAAGACCAGTTTTTAAGCGAATAAGACAAAAAAAAGAGGTACATCCACACAGGATATACCTCTTCTATTATTTCAGCTATAATAACTATTATTCAGCAGAAGCTTTTACGAATTTCACTTCAAATTTAGCCTGATATTGAGTAGAACCTTCAACAGGTGTTGTATCATCTGCTTCAGAAAGCTGATATTTTTTCTCAGTTTCCTTATCAAATGCATACAACTTATATGTTACCAAATAAGTCACATCATCAGTTGTAGCAGCTGCAGCATTAGCTGTTTCATCTACTGCAATGTTCACTAAATCCATGCAGATAGGATATTCCTTCTCTTCAGCAAATTTCTGAGTCATTCCAGTCTCCAATTCTGCAGTGTTTACTTTCAGAGAAATTTCCTTATCAGCCAGATACTCAGTTGTCAAGAATTGAGGGTTCTTATGATCCTTATCTACCACAAACTGAATGTGATCTTTTCCTGCAGCCTTTGACTTACCGATGGTAGCAAAGAAACTGGAGATACGCACCAAAGAATTTTTAGTATAATCAGGTGATGGATTTGTTTTTACTACTTCAAAATCTTTTGCAATTTCTACTGCAGCCAAAGCTCCTTCTTTATCAAATGTACCTGCATACTCATCTTTCACCATAGTAGATGCCAATGAGTCACTCTTCCAAGTATAATCAATCACCATAGAATAGATTGCATCTGTATAACCTGCACCATACAAATGGTCTTTCACTCCGTCTGATACCTGCAATCCTAAAGAATATGTTTCCTGAAGCTCCACTGTATTTTGATTAAAAGTAACAGTTATCGGGTTGCTGACCTGTTTCTCAGCATCAAACATAAACTGATTAGCTGACAAAGAGAAAAAGTTATCATCATTAGCAGTTACTTTAACCGGTACATTTACAGCTTCAGAGAAAGAAGCTCTGTTCAACACAACTTGAAATGAGGTCTGTTCCGGTGACAAGTGTGCAGAAGTCGCACTACTCTTAAAATAAGCTCCTATAGCATCTGCATCAGCTTCCGGACTTGTCACTTCCGTATCTTCATAATCGCTGCATCCTACCATCATCACGGCCGGAGTCATCAATAATCCGAAAAAGAATTTATTTAATTTCATAATACTCTTAGTTTTTAACTTTAATCTAACTTATTATTCATCTGCAACTGGTTTCGGTAAAGTCCATGCCGGACTATCTTCTGCAGTTAATGCCTTATTAGCCTGAAGTTCAGCTTCCGGTATACGCCACAACAAGATATCGTCTGTTTTTGCAATATTAAATACACATTCTGCATTCGGGAAACCAGCTCCACGACGGTCTACTCCCTTGTTAAGACGCATTACATCGAACCAAATTACTCCTTCACCCCAAAGTTCAATACGACGCTGGAAATAAACAGCTTCCTGAGGATTAGAAGCATAGTCAGTTAAATAAGCTTGTGATCCGCTTGACAAACGGTTGTTAAGCAATTCTTTGAAATATTTTTCACCTTCAGCCCGATTTCCAGCTTCAGCGTATGCTTCTGCAGCAATCAGATACATTTCTTCAATACGCATCAATACAATATCATTGGCATTGATAGTAGTACCTACCACATCATTATAGGGACCGAATTTTACCTGAGTATAAGGCTTGTAACCCTGTTTTGCCACAAAAGCAGCTTGTTCGTCACTTAAGAAACCATCAGATTCTGCAGCGGCATCCAACCACCATTGTTTACGGATGTCAGCATCATCAATCTCCTTATATAATTTCAAACTAATCTGACGACCACCTGAATAGTTTGCATATCCATAGCTCAGTGATCCCATGTGAGAAGGCCAGTTACAGATACCTGTATCTACCACGTCATCTGTTTCGCTGACAATAATACCCCACATCCAGTTAGTTTCGTCCACACTCCAGAATGTCGGCTTACCCACTGCAGTACGAGAAGCAACAGCAATACCTTCACTTGTTGCCGCCTTGATAGCATTTGCCGCATCATCAGCTGCTTTAGCGTATTCATGCATTGACAGATACATACGTGCACGAAGTCCGTATGCTACTGACAGACTGATATAACGTTTGTCAGCACGTTTTACTCTTCCTTTTTCTGCATTAGTCAGCAAATCAATAGCATTGTTCAAATCTGATTCAATCTGTGTATACACGTCTTTTACAGACGAACGTTTGCAACCATTCACAGAAGCATCTGCCGAATTCTTTTCTGTAATCAGCGGTACACAAGGTTTGTCCTCATTACCTTTATAGTTAAACTGATACAGTTGTGCCATTACCCAATAAGAGAATGCGCGTGCAGCCAGTCCTTGTCCCAGATAGAACTGCTCATTGGCGTCTTCTGTTTTTTCATCAATACTTCCTATCACATTGTTGGCAGCAAAAACGATAGAATACAAGTCATTCCATACCATCTGTCCTTCCAAGGAAGTATTTTCACGGTCTTCAAATGTCAAGTCATATCCAGTCCAGTTATAACCGTTGTTATCACTTACTACGTCTTCTGTGTTAGAATCCAGACACAACATGACAGTAGGATAACCAATATCGTTATGACGTTCAGCTCCCAATGCACTTGAGTTAGGGAAAGCCTGGTTGAAAGTAGAGAAAATCGCATTTACCTTTGCCACTCCACGTTCAGGATTCAGTGTAGAAACGGTCTCCTTCTGAGAGTCTGTCACGATTCCTCCATCGGGCAATGTATCCATATCCTGGCAACCAGTCACAGCCAGTGAAGATACAAGCAATGAAGCAAAAATATATTTTGTTTTCATATCTGTTTCTTATTTATATTTTAATTAAAATGTAAGGCTGATACCTCCAGAAATTGTACGGATGGCAGTATAAAGTGATGTAGTAGCACTTGTATAGCTCTGACGCGGGTCAAGACCCTTACGTGCAGAAAGCAATCCTACATTGTCGGCAGTGAAATATACACGCAGTTTTTCCAGCATCATCTTGCGAACCAAGTTAGACGGGAGTGTATAACCAATAGTGATATTGTTTACACTCAGATAGTTAGAACTTGCAAGCCAGCGAGTTGAAGTAGAGTTTGTATACTTATCCTGTGCATTCAGACGAGGTACATCCGTATATTTATTTTCCGGAGTCCATGCATTGTAAATATCCTTGTGCCAGTTCTGTCCGTCACCTTTTCCAGCCATCATGAAACGATAACCAGAGTCATAAATCTGACCACCCAACTGATAAGACAACTGAATAGAAGCATCAAAACCGTAAACCTGTACAGAAGTACCCAAACCACCGTATACCTTCGGCATCAAGTTGTCTGTGGCCACCTTGTTTGTAGTCTGAGCTAATGCATAATTGTCTGTTTTATACAACTCACCCTTGTCATCTTTTGCCCAATACTGAGCCAAACCTGTTTCTGGATCTACGCCAGCATAATCTACCAAATACATACGGTACATTGATTCACCTTCTTCGTAAATGTAGTTTCCATCAATCAATTTACCGCCCAAGTCCGGATGCAATTTATTAATCTTATTCTTGATAAAAGTTGCATTCAGGTTTACATCCCAAGTAAAGTTCTTCTGGTTGAAAATCAAATAAGTCAAATCCAATTCAAAACCAGAGTTAGTCATAGAACCTACGTTCATCGGAATAGAAGTATAACCCACACTTCCGGCAACCGGTTTGTTGTAAAGCATATCGCTTGACTTACGACCGAAGTATTCAGCCGATCCGTTCAAACGGTTATTGAACAAGGCAAAATCAATACCTACGTTATAAGAAGTTGAAGTTTCCCAAGTCAAATCGCGATTACCCTTTGCAATCATCGTACCGTCAGAGAACACACCGTCTGCACCAGTCATGTTATACTGGTCCATCCATGGATAATAGTTTTTAGCTGTCTCCATCACTCCTACAGTATATCCACCTGGGAACAAGATATCATCGTTACCCTGCTGACCGAAAGATGCCTTCAGTTTCAACATGTTAATCCAAGTGATATCCTTCATGAATTCTTCACGTGTAATCATCCAAGCCACACTTGCAGCCCAGAAGTCACCCCAACGATTTTCAGGAGCAAAACGAGAAGAAGCATCACGACGGTAAGAAACGTTACCAAAGTATTTGTCGTCATAAGAGTAGTTGACACGACCAAAGAAACCTTCAGTAGCATAAGTCAGTTTCATACCGCTGGCAGTCTTCTTATCAATTGTATTACTAATATAGAAGCTTTCCGGGTCATACAGATTCTGACCTGAACCAGTCAATTCTGTATATTGGTATGAATAACCATCGTAACCGGCAGTAATATCAAAATGATGTACATCTTTCACTGCAAACTGATAGTTAGCTACATACTGCTGGTCGAAACCGAAAGTACGCATTGCAGCCTGATAAGCATTACCTCCATAAGAAGCACTCTGACCCATATATGCGTTACCCAAATCATTGTAACGTGTATTGTCGATATTCATACCAAAGCGTGCGCTGATGGTAAGACCTTTAATCGGAGTCAATTCAGCAAACCAGTTTGCATTCAGCACGTCAGCCAAAAATTCAGTCTTATTATAAATAAGGTCACCTGCCGGGTTGGCAATAGACATAAATGCACGTGATGAAGGACTGCTTACACCATCACCGTAATCATACACCTTACGACCGTTCAGTGTCATAATCTGTTTGTCAGCTCCACGTACATACATCGGATAAACCGGGGCAATGTTATTAGCAATATAGAAAGCATTACCGGAAGATGATGCATTATCCTGATCGCCCGGATAGTTACTCTTTGAGTTTACATAGTTCATGTTGGCACCCACTTTCAACCAGTCTGTTACCTTGTAGTCACCCTTCAAACGACCGCTGAAACGAGTCAAGCCAGAACCTTCAATTACACCCTGATCATCCAAATAGCCGAAAGCCATGTAGAAAGTAGACTTATCGTTACCGCCAGACACATTCAAGTTATATTCCTGACGAAGAGATGTTCTAAATGTTTCATCAGCCCAGTTATCCGGAGTATAATAATATCCATATTCATCTGTATAGCCCAATGTAGCATTCGGGTTCAGCAAACCGTTGCTACCAATCAGCAACTGACCTTCAGGTACTGTATAAATCTGATAACCTACACCACCATTTCCAGCAGAAAGCAAAGTATTGTTTGCAGCTACATTGGCAGCCTGCGGAGTCATGCCATTGGTCTGTACATAACCATTATAGATAGCTTCGTAAGCTTTTTCCAGATAATTCTTTGAACTTGTCAGCACATCGTAGTTCTTTACTCCACGAGAGTTGGCACCCCATTTTGCATCGAAGTTTACACGTGCCTTACCAGAAGTACCTTTTTTAGTAGTAATCATGATGATACCGTTTGCACCACGCGCACCATACAACGCTGTAGAAGCCGCATCCTTCAACACTGTCATTGATTCAATATCTGCAGAGTTGATAGATGACAAATCTCCATCATAAGGCACACCGTCTACTACATACAACGGGTCTGTTCCGGCATTGATTGATCCGACACCACGGATACGCACTTTTGCATCTTCACCCGGCTGACCGTTATTACTCAAAATCTGCACACCTGCTACAGCTCCAGCCAATGCATTTGATACGTTTGACACCTGACGTTTCTCAATTTTATCAGCTTTCATCACTGCTGCAGAACCTGTAAATGACCCTTTGGTAGAAGTACCATACGCAGTTACCACAACTTCGTCAAGTACTTCCGCATCAGACTTCAACACCACTTTTACGATAGGCTTAATCTTCACTTCCTGCGACTGCATTCCGATAAAAGAAATAACCAAAGTTCCGGCGGAACTATAAAATATTGCAATATACTGATAATTAATCAAATATGAATTTTACACTAATTCTATTCAAGATGTATAATAAATTATGGATTATTTTTTATGTCACTTTTCTACCCAAGTTCTACTGAAAATACTCTTTATATTAAAAAAATCTATTAACCTACAAAACTTATATTTCTTAATTTTGAATTAGTTATAAGATAAAAAACTAACTTTGTGAATAAACACTTTTACAAAATGAAAAAATATCCTGTAGGCATACAAAGCTTTGAAAGCCTTCGTAAAGGAGGGTATCTATATATAGATAAAACAGAACTTATTTATCGCTTAATTTCAACCGGAAAGTATTACTTTTTTAGTCGTCCCAGAAGGTTTGGAAAAAGTTTATTAATTTCTACACTGGAAGCTTACTACTCAGGACGTAAAGAATTATTCCAAGGTTTGTTTATTTATGAAGTGGAAAGAGACTGGAATTCTTATCCTATCTTACACTTTGACCTGAATGCACAGAAATATGATTCGCCGGAAAGTTTAAATGATATATTAAATGATATCCTTGTAAAATGGGAAAAAATCTATGGAACAGAATCCAGTGAAGTTTCTCTTTCTTTACGATTTCAGGGAATAATCCAACGAGCGGCAGAAAAAACAGGAAAAAGTGTTGTTGTTTTGGTCGACGAATATGACAAGCCAATGCTTCAAGCAATAGGAAACAACGATTTACAGAACGCTTATCGTGACACATTAAAAGCTTTTTATGGAGCATTGAAAAGTAAAGATCAATACATTCAGTTTGCTTTGTTGACAGGAGTTACCCAATTTAGTAAGGTAAGTATCTTCAGCGATTTGAATAATTTAATGGATATTTCTTTTGATAAACGATATGCGGAACTTTGTGGAATAACAGAAAATGAAATTCATACTTGGCTAGAAGAAGACTTGCATGAACTATCAGCTAATACAAATATGAGTTATGAACAAGTGTGCAAATCTCTGAAGGAACGTTATGATGGCTACCATTTTACAGAAGATTCAAATGGACTATATAATCCGTTCAGCCTTTTGAACACTTTTGCCAGAATGAAGTTCGGGAATTACTGGTTTGAAACAGGAACACCCAGTTATTTAGCACAACTGCTTAAACAGAATAAATGTAACCTGACCAAACTTTCTAATGAAGTTGTAACAAGTGATTTGCTGAATGGAGTAGATACATTAATAAATAGCCCTATTCCGGTGTTATATCAAAGCGGTTATCTTACAATTAAAAGTTATAATTCTCGCTTTAATGTATATACTCTAGGATTCCCCAACAAAGAAGTGGAAGAAGGTTTTATCAGCTATTTATTGCCATATTATGCTCATGTGCAACCGGCAGAGTCTGCATTTCAAATTATGAGCTTTATTGAAGAGGTAGAACAAGGAGAAATAGAGGCATTCTTTTTACGGTTACAAAGTTTTTTTGCAGACACTCCTTATGAGATGATACGTGATTTAGAGCTACATTATCAGAATGTTCTTTTTATACTGTTTAAATTACTTGGATTTTATACAGAGGTAGAATACCATACTTCAGAAGGACGAATTGACTTACTGATAAAAACCAACAGATTTATTTATTTGATGGAGTTTAAGCTAGAAGGTACAGCAGAGGAAGCTTTGGCACAGATAAATGAAAAACATTATGTAACTCCTTTTCAAGTAGACAGAAGAAAAATTTTCAAAATCGGTGTAAACTTTAGCAACAAAACACGAAATATTCAGAAGTGGATTATCGAAGAGGTGTAGAAAAACAAGAATGCGATTGAGCAAATCTGTCACTCCCATCTATACCTAAGTACTCCGAAACTGCGGAATACTTATAACTTTTATCCAGCATCAGTAAACGTGTGATAATAAAAAAGGCTAGGAAACATAAGAGCTGTGTTTCCTAGCCTTTTTTATTGGTGATTTTTAGTCGTTTACTTTAAGGAGGTGATGGTATAAGTTTCGTCACATGCCCCAGTTGTAACATCGCCAGCTATGAATTCAAGCGGGAAAGTAAAGGTTTGGCTTGTTTGATCATACGTTGCATCCTCCACAAGTGAGGCAGTGAAAGAGCCATATTCCGGTATTGCATATCCTGTAGGAATAGAAGGAGACTCTAAGCTGACTTTATTCTCCCCGTCCCATGAGAAAACGATACTTCCAGTGCCTGTTCCCCAGCATGATTTCAAGCGGTACATATCTAGTATAGCAGAATATTCCATAACCTGGTCGGTTTCCATCGGGTTTTCATCCGGACTCGTCAGATAGTCGGAGAATTTACCGTCAGCATAAGGTACATAATCTTCTTTAATCACCTGTAGTGACAGACGCGGGTATACTTCCGATTGCAGGTAAGCTTGCGTGTATTGTGCATCAATGCTCAGATGGACAGGATAAGTTTCAAACATTTTCAACCCGCTGCTCACCTTTACGGTTATCGACTTGCTGCTTTCACCTTGTGCAAAATCCACTTGTGTGGGTATGTCAATTAGGTCAGCATGAGGATTATCTACTTTCAGCGGAATAGAAAAGGCTTCATCGGTTTGATTCCTTCCCACTGTAATGGTAAATTCCGTAGTCTCAGGCCCAAGGACGACTTCTGCTCCGGTCGGCGATTCAAAATACACATTGAGTCCGTTCTCACTGCTGGCTTCGCCCGGAGTATACTCATCCTCGTTACATCCAGCAAGGAAAGCAGCTGTACAAACCGCTCCGGCAAAAAATATATACTTGAACGTTTTCATAATTGTCTTGTGTTTTAAGAGTTAAAAGAATCAGTCGGTCACACCATCTCTCAGGTTCGGGTTCTGCAAGGAAACCGGTTTGTTTCCTCCGGTATTGTTCTCGATACCTGAATTGTTGTTGCTTTCTTTTTGCGGTATACGTAGCAGCAGATAAGGGTCATTAGCTTCTACGTTGAAGCAAAAGGCATCGGGCCAATTCTCTGTATCTGTGCCGTGGAAACGTACTACCGGCTTGTTCAGACGCATAATATCAGCCATGGCAAAACCTTCGCCCCACAATTCGATGCGGCGCTGTTTCCAAATTTCGTTCTGTAGGTCCTCTTTGGAAGTAGCTGTACAGACGTAGTTCCGGTCACGGTAGTTCTGCACAAAATCTTCCAACTTGTGCTTGGCCTGTGCTTCCTGCTGGCTCATGGCCAGCCCTTCCGCCTCAATCAACAGCATTTCTTCGGCACGCATAATACACCAGTCGCAGTCATTGGTGGCACTTCCGATACCGCTTTTCATTCCGAATTTTACATTCGTATAAGGTACGAAAGCCATTTTGACATCAGTAATGGTATAGGCCGGAATATCTTGCCCACTAGCTTTTCCCCAGGTAAGTCCGTCCAATAGGTCGGAATGCAGGTTTTCATCCACCCACCATTGTTTACGGATGTCTGTGTCCGGAATCTGGTCATACAGCAGGGTGTTGATGCGTTTGTACACACCTACGGCTGCAGCGTAAGCCGATCCGGAGAAAGAACCCAGATGCGACGGCCAGGAAGGATTGCCGCCATTCTTTGTCACATCACTGGCAGTGATACTAATACCCCACATCCAGTTGTGGTCATTTATACTATAGAATGCGGGGGTGGATACCTCCTCGCGGCTGTAAGGAATATATCCCTCTAGTGCCTTGGCTGCATCGGCTGCGGCTTCTGCATATTTCCCCATATACAGATAAGCGCGTGCACGGAGTCCGTAGGCCACTTGCTGGTCAATACGGGTTTTATCACCTTTGCGGTCGTAGTTCTCCAACTTGCTGATGGCATCGTTCAAGTCGGTGAGAATTTGTGTATAAATCTGTTCTACTGTTGCACGTGGATTATTTCTTGAATCTTCTGTAGTGGTAGTTTCCGTCACAAGCGGTACGCAAGGCTTGTCCTTGCTGCTTGCGTAATTGAACTGGAAATAAGGTGCCAGACAGAGATAGTCGAAAGCACGCACAGCTTTCGCTTCGCCGATGTATTGTTTCATCGTCTCATCTTTCGTATTGGGGTCTATGGAAGCCAGTATATCGTTTGCCAGTTTCAGCTGGTTGTAGAAATAACTGTAGCGTAATTGTGGGTTGGCGTATGTCTCGTTACGGTCTGAATAGTCGCTTGAAACTGTAAACCAGTTGTAGCCGCTGTTATCACATACCATGTCCGCTCCGTTCAAGTCTTGTGAAATGCAGGCGGTAGGGTAGCCAAAGTCATCGTCACGTTCACTGGCGGGAGCACCAGCATATTGTGTGCCCATGTAGTGGTACATACCTATCAGGCTTGACTCCACGCGGGAAGGAATTTGTTCTTTGGTGTTTTCTATCTGGTCGTCCGTGATGCGGAATCCTTCGCTGTCCATGTTGTCCATATCAGAGCAACCGGCCCATACGGCACATCCCATGGCCACAAAAAAGAGTTTGCTATATAATTTCATATTCTGTATTTCGTTTGTTGTTTAAAAAGTAAGATTGATACCTCCAGTAATAGTACGCATAGCCGAGTATGCGCTGCTGGTGGCAGCTCCACTTCCGTAAGTAGAACTTCCCAGACCGAAATCCTGACGCGGGTCAAGACCTTTGCGAGCTGTAAGCAGGGCTACATTGTCGGCCGATACATAAACACGAAGGATACGGATCTGCAATTTTTGTGTCCAGCTTTTCGGTAAGGTATAGCCTAATGTGATGTTATTCAGGCTCAAGTAGTTGGAACTTACGAGATAACGGCTTGAATCCAGCTGGTAACAGTCGTCGCTAGCACTCAATCGGGGCACGTCTGTATAGCGGTTTTCCGGAGTCCATGCGTTGCGGATGTCGGTCGACCAGTTATAACCCTGCATACCGCTGCCGCCGTTATGCATGAACGACTGGTAGGTCCCGTCGTAGTAGCGTCCTCCCAACTGATAGGACAACTGTATACTGAAGTCAAGTCCTTTATAGTTCAATGAAGTACCGAAACCTCCGTACACCTTCGGAAGTAAATCGCCCTGGTCAGCTTGTTTAGCTTCGGAATAGTTGGTTGTGGTAGTATAATCTCCGTTGTCCGGGTCTACGTAATACATCGCCAGACCAGTTTCAGGGTCTACTCCGGCATATTCCTTTATATAAGATTCATACAGAGATCCTCCGATACGATAGATGTAGTAAGACCCCTTCTGACCTCCAGCTGCTTCCAGTTCAGGTGATAGTTCCGTAATCTTGTTCTTGTAGTGGGTAAGGTTCAAGTTTGCCGTCCACTCAAACTCTTTGTTGCGGAAAATAACACCTGTCAAGTCTAGTTCCACACCTTTGTTGGAGATACTTCCGATGTTGGTCGGGATATACCCGGTGTTAATACCGGAAGTAATAGGTATGGGCTGGTTGTATAGCAGGTCCTTGGTCTTACGGCTGAAGTATTCCACCGTACCGTTCAGGCGGTTGCCGAACAGTTCAAAGTCGAAACCGGTGTTAAATGAATAAGAAGTCTCCCAAGTCAAGTCTTTGTTACCTTTATACGCCAGTGTGGTAGAATATTGTCCGTTGCTGAACGAAACGTTGTACTGGTCCTTGTAGGCATACCAGTTGTTGACGGCTTGTCCATTGACTGTAATCAGCAGATGATCGTTTCCCTGCACACCCCAGCTGGCTTTGAACTTCAGCATATCTAACCATTTTACGTCTTCGAGAAACTTTTCCTTGGTCATCAGCCAGGCACCGCCCACGCTTCCGAAGTTACCCCAGCGGTTTTCCGGAGCGAATCGTGAAGAAGCGTCACGACGGTATGAAGCACTCAGGAAGTATTTTCCGTCATAATTATATTGGATACGGCTCAGGATACCCTCTGTCATATAGTTGTCCGTGTAAGAGTTGACTGTCTTCTTATCCGTACCTACTGCATTGCCCAGTTCGCCTATGTTCGGGTCATATAGATTGGTGTTTTCTCCGTAGAGTACCTGCTCTTTCAACCGGTATTGTTCGTAACCCACCATGATGTCAAAGTTGTGTACATGGTTAAACGTATGTACATAACTTGCCAAATACTGTGTGTTGACACCGAAAGAGCGTGTACTTTCTACATATACGTCTCCGTCTGTAGAAGACGCACTACCGAAGGTACTATACAAGTTGTTAGAACGTGTATTTTCCAGTGTCGTAGCGATGTTGGCTGTAAGAGTCAGTCCTTCCAGCGGCATGATATTGGCATACCATTTTCCGGTGAATGCATCTGTATAAGTGTGATATTTGTTCAGTTCAATGTCACGTGCCGCATTGCCTGTGAAGGAAGGGCGTTTGAAATTGGTGCTGGACCCAGCGTCATATACCCGGTGTCCGGTGTTCGGATCAATTTTGATAGAGCCGTCCGCATTACGGACATACATTGGGTAGATGGGAGCAATGGAGTTCACGATGTAGAACAGATTTGCACTGGAAGACCAGTCATCTGCAGTCTGGTTGTCGGGAGCCTGCGAGTCCGAATAGGTATAGGCTAGGTTTGTACCGATTTTCAACCATTTCTTTGCCTGATAGTCTACCTTGCCTCGTCCAGTATAACGTTTGAAGGCTGAGTTCTGAATCAGACCGGTATCATTCAGATAGCCTGCACTGGCATAATAGCTGATTTTGTCTGATTTCCCAGATACGCTGGCATTGTATTCTTGTCGGAAACTGCTTCCGAAAATCTCATCATACCAGTCATCCGGTGCATAATAGTAAGTTCCGTCTGAATACCCCAGTGTGGCGTTCGGATTCAGCCGGAAGTTGGTTCCAATCAGATTCTCTCCCTGAGGTACAGTATATACTTGATAGCCTAAACCTCCGTTCTTTGCATCAAACAAAGTCTTATTGGCATAGGTATACGCCTCTGCGGCTGAGGCTCCATTGTAAACCTTTGAATTGTATAAAGCCTTGTACATCGTTTCATAATATTCTCCGGGTGAACTGATGACATCATAATTAGGTACCGCACGTGAGTTGGACCCCCATTTAGCATCAAAGGTCACGCGTGCTTCACCGTTCTGTCCGCTTTTGGTAGTAATCAGTACCACACCATTTGCACCGCGAGCACCGTAAATAGCATTAGCAGCAGCATCCTTCAACACTGTTAGAGATTCAATATCAGATGGATTTATAGAAGAAATATTTCCATCATAAGGAACACCGTCTACTACATATAGTGGGTCATTACTTGAACTCATGGAACCGATACCTCGGATACGTATCTTAGCTGCTTCCCCCGGTTGTCCATTGTCGCTTGTCATTTGCACGCCGGCCACTTGTCCAGACATGGCATTGGTAATATTAGAGACGCTTCTAGTGGCAATCTTGTCTGCGTTCATGGTGCCAGCAGAACCGGTAAATGATGATTTTTTAGCTGTACCATACGCCACTACCATTACTTCATCAAGTTGTTCAGCATCAGATTTCAGTACTACATTTACATTTGACTTAATCTTCACTTCCTGCGACTGCATTC
>CAMFND010000109.1 GCA_945965395.1 uncultured Bacteroides sp. | reverse complement strand
GCAATCGACCACTCTGCCACCTCTCCAAAACTCTTTTTGAGAGTTGCCTTGTTTTTCAAAGGCGGTGCAAAGGTAGGGATTATTTTTTACTTTGCAAATATTTCTGAATATTTTTCTCTTTCCTTTTGATCTTTCCGTCTTATTCCCGAATAAAGCGCTGTGCTGAATATTTGCATTTTTAAAGTAAAAAACAATGCCGAATAACAGTTTGTCATAACATTCCCTACGGAAAAATCGTTATCTTTGCCCTACTTTTTTACAGAATATAGTTTTATTACATCATCTAAGGTATATTTATGAGTAAGAAAATTCTACTTAGCTGGCTTTTCATGGCCATTTTATGCTTGCCGGTATTCGCTCAGATACAGGAACCGGTAAAGTTTAAGACTGAATGGAAATCGGTTTCTGCCGATGAGGTGGAAATTGTATTTACCGGAAAAATGGAAAAGGGATGGCATGTATATTCTACTGACCTGCCTGAAGGAGGTCCTATTTCGGCTACTTTCAATACGGATAAGCTTGAAGGGGCAGAGGTGGTTGGCAAACTGAAACCTGCTGGTAAGGAAATTGACAAGATGGACCCGATATTCGGAATGCAGGTTCGTTTCTTTGAAGGTACGGCTACCTTTGTGCAGAAAATCAAGTTGAAAGGTGGAAAATATGAAGTGAGCGGTTATCTGCAATATGGTGCTTGTAATGACGAAAACTGTTTGCCTCCTACTAATGTAGAGTTTTCTTTCAAAGGGGAAGCTGCTGGAAGGCAAACGGCTGAAGAAGTGGTGGCAACGACAGAGGACCTGGCGTTAGCAGATACGGCATCGGTGGATTTGGTTCCGCTTCGTATTGGTGAAGATACAACTGCGGGCGAAGCTGCTGACTATTGGAAACCGGTTATTAAGGAATTAAGTTCGTTCGGTGAAAACGTGAACAATGAGTCTCATTCATGGATTTATATCTTTTTCGCCGGATTTGTAGGCGGACTGCTGGCATTGTTTACTCCTTGTGTATGGCCGATTATTCCGATGACGGTAAGTTTCTTCCTGAAACGTACCAAGGATAAACGGAAAGGTATTCGGGATGCCTGGACGTATGGTGCTTCTATCGTAGTGATTTATGTTACTTTAGGTTTGGCTATTACTTTGATTTTCGGTGCCAGTGCCTTGAATGACTTGTCTACGAGTGCGGTATTTAATATCCTGTTCTTCCTGATGCTGGTGGTTTTTGCCGCTTCTTTCTTTGGAGCATTTGAAATTACCCTTCCGTCGAAGTGGAGCAATGCGGTAGACAGTAAGGCTGAACAGACTACCGGATTGTTGAGTATTTTCCTGATGGCTTTTACGCTGTCACTGGTTTCTTTCTCTTGCACCGGTCCGATTATCGGTTTCTTGCTGGTGGAAGTATCTACTTCTGAAAGTATCGTGGCACCGGCCATCGGAATGCTGGGATTTGCCATTGCGTTGGCTTTGCCGTTCACCCTGTTTGCACTCTTCCCGTCATGGCTGAAGTCCATGCCGAAATCGGGAGGCTGGATGAATGTCATCAAAGTGACACTGGGATTCCTGGAACTGGCATTTGCATTGAAGTTCCTTTCTGTAGCCGATTTGGCTTACGGTTGGCGTCTGTTGGATCGTGAAACCTTCTTGGCATTGTGGATCGTGATTTTTGCGTTGCTGGGTATGTATCTGCTGGGAAAAATCAAGTTCCCGCACGATGATGACGACACAAAGGTAAGTGTGCCCCGTTTCTTTATGGCACTTGCTTCTTTGGCATTTGCCGTATATATGGTGCCGGGCTTATGGGGTGCTCCGTTGAAGGCTGTGAGTGCTTTTGCTCCTCCTATGCAGACACAGGATTTCAATTTATATAAGAATGAAGTGCATGCGAAGTTCAATGACTTTGATGCCGGAATGGAATATGCCCGTCAGCAGGGAAAACCGGTGATGATTGACTTCACAGGCTATGGTTGTGTGAACTGCCGTAAGATGGAACTGGCTGTATGGACAGATCCTACAGTAAGCAAACTGTTGAACGAGGATTACGTATTGATTACGCTGTATGTGGATGAAAAGACCAAATTACCAGAACCGGTGAAGGTGATGGAAAACGGTACGGAACGTACATTGCGTACGGTGGGCGATAAGTGGAGCTACTTGCAGCGATCCAAGTTCGGAGCTAACGCACAACCTTTCTATGTGTTGCTCGACAATGAGGGAATGCCGTTGAATAAGTCTTATTCGTACGATGAGGATATTCAGAAATATGTGGAATTCCTGCAAACAGGATTGAAGAACTATAAAAAATAATCAGTATGATTGCACAAGCAGAAAGAGAGCGTATCATCGCACTCATTCAGCGAGAAGTAGTCCCTGCCATCGGTTGTACGGAACCGGTGGCTGTGGCTCTTTGCGTGGCCAAGGCTACGGAAGTATTGGGGAAGTGTCCGGAAACGATTACCGCACGTCTGAGTGCTAACATCTTGAAAAATGCCATGGGAGTAGGTATTCCTGGTACAGGCATGATTGGTTTGCCCATTGCCATCGCACTGGGGGCCTTGAAGGGTAAGTCGGAATATGGACTGGAAGTCCTGAAAGACATCACTCCCGAGAGTGTGGAAGAAGGAAAACAGATGATAGCCGGTCAAGGCATTAAGATAGAACTGAAGGACGGTATCGAAGAGAAACTGTATATTGAAGTGGTTTGTTCGGCCGATGGAGATGAGGCTACGGCTATTATCAGCGGAGGGCATACAAACTTTGTGTATGCAGAGCGAAACGGTCAGGTTTTATTCGATCATAGAACTAAGGCAGGAGCTGAAGCCGATACAGAAGAAGTGGAATTGAACCTGAGCAAAGTGTACGACTTTGCTACTACAACTCCGCTGGATGAGATTCGCTTTATTCTGGAGGCCAAACGCCTGAACTTACAAGCAGCGGAACGTTCGTTTAAAGGAAATTACGGACATGAGCTGGGAAAAACCTTGCAGGGTAGCCGCAGCGAACAGAGCATCATGGGAAGCAATACATTCACACATATTCTTTCGTACACATCTGCTGCATGTGATGCCCGTATGGCAGGAGCCATGATTCCGGTGATGAGTAATTCCGGTAGTGGAAACCAGGGAATTGCTGCCACGCTTCCGGTCGTAGTTTTTGCGGAAGAGAATCATAAAACAGAAGAAGAACTGATTCGTGCTTTGGTACTCAGTCATCTGACAGCTATTTACATCAAGCAGAATCTGGGACGTCTGTCGGCTTTGTGCGGTTGTGTCGTGGCGGCTACAGGAAGCAGCTGTGGAATTACTTACCTGATGGGAGGGGAGTATAAGCAGGTAGCTTATGCCGTGCAGAACATGATTGCTAATCTGACAGGTATGATTTGCGACGGTGCCAAGCCAAGCTGTGCTTTGAAACTGACCAGTGGGGTTTCTACCGCTGTGTTTTCTGCCATCCTGGCCATGGAAGGAAAGTGTGTGACTTCAGTAGAAGGTATTATTGAAGACAATGTGGATTTCAGTATCCGTAATCTGACGAAAATCGGTTCTGAAGGCATGAACGAGACCGACAAGCTGGTGCTCGACATCATGACGCATAAACATTGTGATTGAGTTGTTCCGGTAATGAAACAGACTACAGAAGCGGATTATATACAACAACTCATTACTGAAGGTGAACATGTGCATCAGGATTTCAAGTTTGCTATTTCCGATGCCCGGAAAATAGCGAAGAGTTTGTCGGCTTTTGCCAATACCGGAGGGGGAAGGTTGCTTATAGGAGTAAAAGATAACGGAAAAATAGCAGGAATACGTTCGGAAGAGGAGCTTTACATGATAGAAGCTGCAGCTACAATGTATTGTAAGCCTTCCCTACAACTTGATAACCGGTTATATAAGGTGGAAGGCAAAGATGTGCTGGAGGTTTATGTTCCCGAAAGCAAGGAGAAGCCTGTCTATGCCCTCGATGAAGACAATCGGCCCAAGGCTTACTTGCGCATTAAAGATGAAACAATCTTGGCCACTCCGGTCCACTTGAACGTGTGGTTTCACAATAAAAAAGAAGTGGTAGTGACTTATACAGAGAAAGAACAGTCTATATTAAATCTGGTGGGGCAGCACGGTGAATTGACGTTGAATAAGTGTGTCAGGCTTTCAAGGCTTCCGCGGAAGCTGGTGATTGGCTTGCTGGCAGATTTTATTCGTTTTGACCTGGTGGAACCGGTATTCAGGGAGCATACATTTTATTTTAAACTCAAATCTGATTAATAAATTTCATGGAGCTATTCACGAATATCATAAATGAAGCCAATTATGTCTTGTGGACTTATGTCCTGATAATCATGTTGCTGGGATGTGCCATCTGGTTCAGTGTTAAGACTCGTTTCGTACAGTTCCGTATGTTGGGTGAGATGATCCGGTTACTGGGTGATTCGACTGCTAAGATAAACGGACACGAGAAACATATCTCTTCTTTTCAGGCTTTTACCATTTCGCTGGCAAGCCGTGTTGGAACCGGCAATCTGGCTGGTGTGGCAACGGCCCTTACGGTAGGTGGACCAGGAGCGATTTTTTGGATGTGGATTATTGCGTTGCTGGGTTCCAGCAGTGCCTTTGTGGAATCTACGTTAGCCCAGCTTTTTAAAGTCAAAGGAAAACATTCCTATGTCGGAGGCCCTGCCTATTATATGGAGCGTGGATTGAAGAAACGTTGGATGGGAGTACTTTTTGCTGTACTGATTACAGTCACGTTTGGTCTTGCATTCAATTCGGTGCAAAGTAATACCATGAGTGCTGCCTTGCAAAGTGCTTTTTCTATAGAGCCTTTGAACTCAGGAATTGTCATTTCGGTATTAACCCTTGTCATTATTTTTGGAGGTGTACATCGTATTGCTGCCATCAGTAGTGTCATTGTTCCTGTCATGGCTGTCGGTTATATTGCATTGGCTTTGTTTGTTGTATTGGCTAACATTGACCGTATCCCAGCAGTTGTTGAACAAATTGTCGGTAATGCTTTTGGCTGGCATCAGGCCGTTGGTGGCGGAATAGGAACGGCTCTGATGCAAGGGATTAAACGGGGACTTTTCAGCAATGAGGCTGGTATGGGATCTGCCCCCAATGCTGCGGCAACGGCTCATGTAACCCATCCCGCTAAACAAGGATTTATTCAGGCACTGGGGGTGTTTACAGATACTCTGCTTATTTGTTCCTGTACAGCTTTTATCATTTTGTTCGGTGAGGATTATGTTGGTAGTGGCCTGGATGGTATTCAGTTGACCCAAGCAGCGCTGACCAGTGAGGTTGGTAATATTGGAGGCATCTACGTTGCCATTGCTACTCTTTTTTCGCATACAGCAGCATTTTAGGAAACTATTATTACGGAGAAGCTAATATCCGCTTTTTCACCTCTCGACAGTGGCCGGTAGTTTTATACCGCATGTTGGTTGGAGGGATGGTTTTGTTTGGCTCATTGGCAAGTCTGAATCTAGTATGGAACTTGGCTGATGTTACTATGGCTTTAATGTCCATTTGCAACCTGATTGCAATATTCTTGCTTGGCAAATATGCTTTTCGCTTGCTCGATGATTACTTGGCACAGAAGCGGAAAGGCATCAAAAGTCCAGTCTTTCACAAAGAGCAGATGAAAGATATTGAGCAGGATTTAGAATGTTGGTAACTATTTTCGTATCTTTGCAAATCAAAAAACAATAAAAAGTACAAGTATGAGTATATTTTCAAAACTATTAGGCAAGAAAACAGCAGAAGGTGCTGATGAAACGGTACGTGTGGGCGGAATGGAAGATTTCATGACGCTGATTCGTGTATACTATCAGGCAGTAATGGCGGCTCAGCTGGGTATCAGTAACATTAACTTTCTGCCGGATTTGGCTGTATTTAAACGTACATTGAAAGTTCCTACGCAGAATAACAAACTTGGTATCGCAGAGCGTACACGTTGCCGCAAGATGCTGATGGATATTTATGGTCTGCCTGAAACTTTCTTCAAGGAGATTGATGGTTCTATCAAGCGCAACTGCCGCAATGTGAACGATATAAAGAATTATCTTTTTATGTTCCAGGGATTCAGCCAGGATCTGATGATGGTTATCGGCAACCTGATGCAATGGAAGTTCCGTATGCCGGGTGTGTTTAAGAAGATGCTTCGTAACATGACGGAAAAAGCTGTGCATGACATTCTGACAAAAGTAGATTGGAAGGATGATGGCGTACGTAAGACTTGCGGAAACATTCGTCAGTATCAGCATGCATTAGGCTATTCTGAAAGCTGGATGACAGAATATGTCTATAACATCGTATTGCTGGCTAAGAAGGAACCTAAACCAAAAGCATGACGTTGGACGAGCATTTGCTTTCAGGAGTGGAGCATCATCCGCTGGAACCCTTTCTTCCGGAGAATGCAGTCTTGCTGATGTTGGGTAGCTTTCCTCCGCAGAAGAAACGCTGGAGTATGGATTTCTTCTATCCCAACTTGCAGAATGATATGTGGCGTATATTCGGCTTTATTTTCTTTGATGACAAGGATTATTTTCTCAGTCCTGAAAAGATATTTGATAAAGAACGCATCATTGCTTTTCTGCGTGAAAAAGGGATTGCTCTGTATGATACGGCTTCGTGTGTGCGCAGGTTGCAGGACAATGCATCCGATAAGTTTTTAGAGGTCGTTTCACCTACGGATATTGGGTTGCTTCTTCAGCAGCTTCCTTCCTGTCGGGCGGTGGTGACTACCGGTCAGAAAGCGACGGATGTGTTTTGCGAGCAGATGGAAGCAAAAGAGCCTCCAGTAGGAGGGGGGAGTACGTTTCATTTCAGAGATCGGGAGCTGACCCTCTATCGGATGCCGTCTTCTAGTCGGGCTTACCCTTTAAAGCTTGAAAAAAAAGCGGCGTATTATCGTCAGATGTTCAATGACTTATCTTTACTGTAGAGGGATTCTGGAAAAATATTTTTCGAAATCCCTTGCAGTTTCCAAAATTTGTACTACTTTTGCAACCGCAAACACGGGAATAGCTCAGTTGGTAGAGCATCGGTCTCCAAAACCGAGTGTCGGGAGTTCGAGCCTCTCTTCCCGTGCCGAGATAAAAAGCTGTAACTATTTGGTTACAGCTTTTTTCTGTTATAGCCTATAGACAATGGGAAAGAGGGATCAAGGTAAAAACCGGTGGTTGTGATGAATTTTACAGGCGTGTACAATTATGAGTCTTTTGCCCGGAATCGTCAGTTTGTGTGGCTGGACTGTCAGCATTTGAATGGAACTGAATGCTATTGTGATGAAGAAGGCGCTTCTGCCTTGCAGCGCATGATAGCAGATTATTCTCCGCAGGGAATTCATTTTATAGATTCAGGAAATTATCATTATGTGACGAAATTTTGGACTGACAAGCTGACTACTCCATTTGCTTTACTGGTGTTTGATCATCATCCTGACATGCAGCCTCCTTTGTTTGAACATATCTTGTCGTGCAGAAGTTGGGTAAAAGATGCGCTCGATACGAATGCGAATTGTAAGAAGGTTATCATTGTCGGTGCTTCAGACCGTTTGCTGCAGGAAGTCCCAAAAGAATATGGCGACCGTATTCATTTTTATAGTGAATCATCTTTGGATCAGGAAGCAGGCTGGAAAGCGTTTGCCTCTGAGCATGTGAGTGAACCTGTCTATATTTCTATCGACAAGGATGTGTTGGACCCTTCTTCTGCGATAACCAACTGGGATCAAGGTTCACTGACTTTATTAGAACTGGAGCAGTTGTTGGGTGTCGTATTTCGGCAAGAGCAGGTCATAGGTATTGATATTTGTGGGGAATGCCCTACTACCCTGAATTTGTTTGAAGAGATGCGAGAGACGGAAATCGATAATCGGGCGAATGGAGAGTTATTGCGCTTTTTTCGTTCGTTTGAGAAGAGATAGTCTATGTCAGGAGTTACATGCTATAAAAAAAGTCCGAAACGTGTTTCGCTTCGGACTTTTTTATGGTAAAAAGGATAATTATTAGTCTAATACAGTTACCCATCCGTATGGATCAGCTTCGTCACCGTACTGGATACCACGCAACTTGTGATATAGTTTTTCGCTGATAGGGCCTGGTTTGCCGTCCTTTGCAATGACGTATGATTTCTGGTTTTCCAGGTCGTCAATGCGGCCGATAGGGCTGATTACGGCTGCTGTACCGCAAGCTCCTGCTTCTTCGAAGGTCGTCAGTTCTTCTTCAGGAATCGGACGGCGTTCTACTTTCATTCCCATGTCTTCAGCCAGCTGCATCAGGCTGCGGTTGGTAATAGAGGGCAGGATAGAGGTAGACAGCGGAGTAACGTAGGTATTGTTCTTGATACCAAAGAAGTTGGCTGCACCACATTCGTCGATGTATTTCTTTTCTTTTGCATCCAGATAGAATTCGCTGGCGTATCCTGCATCGTGTGCCATTTTGTTGGCGCGGAGGCTGGCAGCGTAGTTACCACCTACTTTAAACGTACCGGTTCCGAGTGGTGCTGCACGGTCGTACTGGCGGATAATTACATAGGGGTTAGTGGCAAATCCACCTTTGAAGTACGGACCTACTGGAGTGACAAATATCACAAACATGTATTCGCTGGCAGGATGTACACCTACTTGTGCACCTGTACCAATCAGCAGCGGACGGATGTAAAGAGAAGCACCGCTTTCGTATGGAGGAATGAAGCGTTCGTTGGCCTTTACTACCTTCTTCACAGCTTCACAGAATTTTTCGGTCGGAAGTTCCGGCATCAGAATCCCCCGGCAAGTACTTTGCAGACGTTCTGCATTAGCTTCCGGACGGAAGATACGGATTTTACCGTCTTTTCCGCGATAAGCTTTCAGTCCTTCGAAAGCCTCCTGTCCGTAGTGCAGACAAGTGGCAGCCATGTGAATGTTCAAGGTTTCTTCTGAACAGAGTTCGAGTTCTCCCCATTTCCCGTCGCGATAGTAGCAACGTACATTGT
>CAMFND010000108.1 GCA_945965395.1 uncultured Bacteroides sp. | reverse complement strand
TCTGCCTGTTTTGCCAGCTTTCCCGTTTCGAGTGTGATGGTTCTTCCATCATTCAGCTCGATCGTCTTAACAATAGGATTGATCATAAAAATTGATTTAATATTATTTCATCTAAAAAAGCGTACAAAGATAATGTTTTATTATGGATAAAAGCGGGTATTTATGTAAAAGTTTCAGTATGAAGTGCTTTTTATATAATAACTTGTTGTAAAAACAATGGTTTTCGTTGGTCTGATGGTGGATTTATCTTTTAAAAACTTTGTGACGTCATGAAAAGCCGTATCTTTGCACCTTGAATTTACATAAGAATGTGAGATTAAAGAAAATCAGGTATGAGAAGAAATACTTATCTGTTAACGGCATTGCTGTCGTCCGGACTGATGGCATGTCACAATGAACCTGCTTTCAAGGTAGAGGGAACGGTATCGGGTGCAGCCGACAAGATGCTGTATCTGGAGCATACCAGCCTGGAAGGTATAGTAAAAGTCGATTCTGTCAAGTTGGATGAGAGTGGAACGTTTCATTTTTCAGGTGCTCGTCCGGATTCTCCTGATTTTTATCGGCTTCGACTGGATAATCAGGTGATTAATTTCTCTGTTGACTCTATTGAAACTGTAACGGTGAAAGCCGATAATTCCGGTTTTGCTACCGCTTATCAGGTGGAGGGTTCAGAAAATAGCCAGAAGATAAAGGAACTGGTATTGCTTCAGGCAAATTTGCAGGAGCAGGTGAATAAATTAGGACAGTCCGGACTTCCTGCCGGAGTAGCTCAAGACAGTCTGTTCTCACTGGTGAATGCATATAAAGATCTGGTAAAGCGCAATTATATTTTTGCTGCTCCTAACAAGACATACGCTTATTTTGCTTTGTTCCAGCAGTTGAACGGATATATGATTTTTGACCCGCTGACTAGCAAGGAAGATGTGAAATGCTTTGCGGCAGTAGCTACCAGCTTGAACAACTTGTATCCTCATGCCGACCGTTCACGCAACCTTTATAATATGGTAATAAAAGGTATGAAGAATACCCGTACGCCTCAGGTAAAAGATGTGACACTTCCGGCTGACAAGATTCAGGAAGCTTCTATCATTGATATTGAATTGAAGGACCTGAATGGCAAGACACATCGTCTGACAGACTTGAAAGGTAAAGTTGTGTTGATTGATTTTACAGCCTATTCTTCTGCCGCTTCGGGAGCGCGTAACTTAGCTTTGCGTGAGTTGTATAACAAATATGCTTCTCAGGGACTGGTGATTTATCAGATTTCTTTGGATGCAGACGAACATTTCTGGAAGACGGCTGCGGATAATCTTCCCTGGATATGTGTCCGCGACCCGCAAGGACCTTATTCTACCTATCTTAACTTGTACGGCGTAACCCAGTTGCCTACTGCATTCCTGGTTAACCGTAATAATGAGTTGAGCTTGCGTGTGGAGGAAAAGACAAATATGGAAGAAGCCATCAAGAATTTGTTGTAACATGTTGAAAAGCATGTGCGGATAAACTTGACTGGTATTGTAAAAAGATTTATCTTTGTCGCAAGATATAAGACTCTGAGAAAGAGAGGCTGTATCAAAATAATAATTGATTTGTCAGATTGTCATTCTGAACAAAGTGAAGAACCCGTTTGTTTTCCACCTGTGAGGGTTCACTCTTCGTTCAGAATGACTTTACTTTTGTGATAAACGGTTCTTATTTTGGACAGCCCTTTACTTTTGTTGAAAATAAATAATTTAATAACGAATATTTAAGGAGAAAAAATTATGGCTTACATGTCAGAAGAAGGCTATCAGAAGCTGGTAGCTGAATTGAAACATTTGGAATCGGTGGAACGTCCGAAGATTGTGGCTGCTATTGCAGAAGCACGTGATAAAGGCGATTTGTCAGAGAATGCAGAATACGATGCTGCAAAAGAGGCACAGGGCTTGCTGGAAATGAAAATCAACCAGTTGAAGGCAACCATCGGTGATGCCAAGATTATTGATACATCTAAACTGAAGACCGACACTGTGCAGATTCTGAGCCGTGTGGAACTCAAAAATGTGAAAACAGGCATGAAGATGGCTTACACTATCGTATCAGAAAGTGAAGCTAATCTGAAACTTGGTAAAATTTCAGTGAATACACCGATTGCGCAGGGCTTGTTAGGAAAGAAGGTAGGCGATGTAGCAGAAATCACTATTCCACAGGGAAAGATCTCTTTGGAAATTATGGGTATATCATTTTAATGTATAAGGCAGGTCTGCTTGGGCGGGCTTGCCTTATTTAATATCTAAACAATATGGCAACAATATTCAGTAAAATCATTGCGGGCGAAATTCCGAGCTACAAGGTAGCCGAAGATGCCAATTTTTATGCGTTTCTTGACATCAATCCTTTGGTGAAAGGACATACGCTGGTAGTTCCCAAGCGGGAAGTAGACTATATCTACGATTTAAGCGATGAGGAGCTGGCTCAGATGCATGTGTTTGCCAAGCATGTGGCGCTGGCTATCCAGAAAGCTTTCCCTTGCAAGAAAGTAGGTGAGGCTGTGATTGGTCTGGAAGTTCCTCATGCACACATTCACCTGATTCCTATCCAGAAAGAATCAGACATGTTGTTCTCTAATCCAAAACTTAAACTTTCTCAGGAAGAATTTACTGAAATCGCCAATGCAATAAATTCTGCTTGGAAAGCCGAAAGCAAATAATTTTCTTCTCAAAAAATACCTTTGATATAAAGGATTCTTCGTATTTTCAGGCGTGGTTTTCTGTTGGACAGATTTCATGAAAACCATGCCTGTTTTCTTTTAGAATTGTAGCCTATGTGTATTAGACGAATTTCTTTCTTTATTCTTCTTTGTTGTCTGTGCTGGAATGTTTTTGCAGCCGAATATCAGATAAAAGGAGTGGTGATTGACAAGTCTACCCGCCAGCCGTTGGAGTTTGTGAATGTGCTTGTAGTGGGATTGGGTATTGGGGCTTCTACCGATGCCAACGGAAATTTTCTCATCACTCAGGTGCCACCGGGTATTTACCGTCTGCAAGCTTCTTTCCTTGGGTATAAAACGGAGCTGACTCCGGAATATCGGGTGAATCACGTGACGCCTTATGTACAGATTGAACTGGAGGAAGAAAATGCGTCGTTGAATGAGGTTGTTGTGACAGCTTCTCCTTTTCAGAAAGTACCGGAGAGTCCTGTCAGCCTTCGGGTGATTGGGTTGCAGGAGATTGAAAAAGCTCCGGGTGCCAACCGGGATATTTCAAAAGTTGTACAAAACTATCCGGGGGTAGCCTTTTCTCCTATAGGCTATCGTAATGATCTGATTGTGCGGGGAGGTGGTCCTTCCGAAAACCGTTTCTTCTTGGATGGGGTAGAGATTCCGAATATCAATCACTTCAGTACACAAGGAGCTTCCGGAGGTCCTGTCGGGCTGATTGATGCCGATTTGATTCGTAGTGTGAAGTTTTACAGCGGGGCATTCCCAGCCGATAAAGGTAATGCGTTGAGTAGTGTGCTCGACTTTAGTCTGCGCGATGGAGATATGGAGCGCAATTCCCTGAAAGCAACTTTAGGTGCCTCAGAGGTTTCACTCAGTTCCAACGGACATATTGGCAACAAGACTTCTTATTTGGTGTCGGTACGCCAGTCTTATTTGCAGGCATTGTTTAAAATCTTGGGCCTGCCTTTCCTTCCGGCCTATACTGATGCTTCCTTTAAAATTAAAACCCGTTTTGACAGCCACAACGAACTGACTTTGCTCGGTCTTGGAGGAATTGACCGCATGAAACTCAATTTGGGGATTGAAGGAGAAGATGCCGAATACATGCTCAGTTACCTTCCCGAAATCAATCAGGAAACCTATACCGTAGGAGGTGTGTATCGTCATTATTCCCAGCGGCATGTGCAGTCAATTGTATTAAGTCAAAGCTATCTGAACAACCGGAATGTGAAATATCGCGACAATGACGAAAGCAGCGAAGAAAATCTGACACTGCGGCTAGGTTCGATTGAGCAGGAAACCAAATTGCGCATGGAAAATACCTCCTCATGGAGCGTGTGGAAAGTAAAAGCCGGGTTCGACCTGAATTACTCCCGTTACAAAAGCAATGAATATCGCAAGGTCTTTGCCAATGCCCTGCGGGAATATGATTACCATACCGATTTGTCTCTCTGGCGTTGGGGGATGTTTGCCTCAGTCGACTATGCTGCTCCTGATAAAAGTTTTACAGCTTCCATGGGCGTACGTACCGACGGAAATAACTATAGCGATAAAATGAAGGAATTGTGGCGTCAGCTTTCCCCCCGTTTGTCAGTATCCTACCGGTTGATTGAGGGGCTTACTTTGAGTGGTCATGTGGGACTGTATTATCAGCTTCCTTCTTATACCGCCTTAGGCTTCAAAGGGGAAGAAGGAGAGTATGTCAACCGCCACTTGGATTACATCTCCGTGTCACAGGAAAGTCTGGGATTGTCATGGACACCCAATGAAAATATGGAGCTGTCAGTGGAAGGCTTCTATAAATTATACGGGCACATGCCTTTCTCCTTGTCCGACCAGATACCACTCTCCTGCAAAGGAAATGATTATGGAACCATTGGAAATGAAGCACTATCTTCTGAGGCAAAAGGTCGCTCGTACGGGGTGGAACTGATGTTCAAGTGGCTGTTGACCCAAAAGCTGAATCTCTCTTCCTCACTGACCATTTTCAAGAGTGAATTCAAGGATGGTGAGCAAGGAAACTACGTACCTTCCGCCTGGGATAATCGTTTTATTCTGAATATGAGCGGAACCTATAACTTTCCCAAGCATTGGAGCTTAGGAGCTAAAGTCAGTTGCATAGGTGGTTCTCCTTATACGCCTTACGATGTGGAAAAATCTTCGCTGGTAGAAGCTTGGAATGTGCAGGGGCGTGCTTACTATGATTATAGCCGCTATAATCAGGAGCGTTTGCCGGTCTTCGGACAACTGGATGTGCGGGTAGATAAGACCTTCTATCTGAAAAAATGTATGTTAGGATTTTATCTCGACATCCAGAACATTACAGCCGGCAAGTTGCGTCAGCCCGATGCCCTGATGAGTACGGGACAGATTGAAAATCCTTCCGCACCGCTGAGTGAGCAGCGATATGTCATGAAATCCATCCGGCAGGAGAGTGGCACGTTACTCCCTACGTTGGGAATTACCTTTGAGTATTAAGTTTAGTCGCTATAAAAAGAATGGCCTGTCTCTCTGTTTGTGGAAAGGCAGGCCATTCTTTTATGTGTGAGAAGATTTACTGTAACTCATGAATACAGCTCACCAAATTTCATTTCTGCATCGTTGACAAACTTCCGGATGGCATTTTGGTCATCCTTTTTGCAGATAAGCAGGGCATTCCCCTGTTCTGTCACCAGATACCCTTCCAAGTCTTGTACAACCACTAATTTATCTTTGGGAGTCATGATGATATTGTCCTTGCAGTTATATAGCAACGCATTACTGTGCGTCGTCACATTCTGGTTTTCATCTTTGGGAGAAGCATCGTACAATGCGTTCCATGTACCTATGTCCGCCCACCCGAAGTCACAAAGCAGTACATATACATTGTCAGCCTTTTCCATGATGCTATAATCAATGGAGCTGTTGGGGCAGGTACTGAATTTCGGCATGTCACATTCCACTTGCGGACATACTTCCGCCATCATTTCATGAAATGCCTTCATTATTGTTTTGACGTGCCATACAAAGATGCCGGAATTCCAGTAGAACTCATTGCTTTGCACAAATACCTCGGCAAATTCCCGTAACGGCTTCTCGATGAATGTCTTGACTTTATAAAAATCTTCTTCTTTTTCTTCGGAAACCTGAATATAGCCATAACCCGTTTCCGGATAGCTGGGCTTGATGCCCAATGTCAGGAGCTTGTCCGAGTGGGATGCAAATTCCAGCGATTTCAGAATATCCTGTTTGAACTCGTCCGTTTTTAGAATCAAGTGATCGGAAGGAGCTACCACGATGCTGGCATCCGGATTGATTTTTTGAATGACATACGATGCGTATGCAATGGCAGGTGCCGTATTCCGGTGTTCTTCTTCCACAATCAGGTTAGATTCGCTGAAATCGGGAAGAGAGTTTAGTACCAGTTCCCTGTAATGCTGGTTAGTCGTAATGAAAATATTCTCAGCAGGAAGAATCTGCTTATATCTTTCGTAAGTTTGCTGCAAGAGTGTCTGGCCAGTTCCAAAAAAGTCTAGAAATTGTTTGGGTAAGGCTTTCCGGCTGTATGGCCAGAACCGACGCCCGGTTCCTCCGGCCATGATGATGCAATAAAAATTTTTACTGTCCATGGTTAATGCTGGCATTAAAGTTTGATGCTAAGATAGGGTTTATTTTGTAAGAAACCCCCGAAAAGGATTCTAAATAGTGTTAGAAAACTTTTTTTCAACTTTTTTGTCCGTATTCCTTGCACTATTGAAAAATATGTGTACCTTTGCACTCGCAATCAGAAATGATGCCCAGATGGCGGAATCGGTAGACGCGCTGGTCTCAAACACCAGTGGAGTAACATCCATCCCGGTTCGACCCCGGGTCTGGGTACAGGATAAAAGGCTAAGTAATTGATAATTCATTACTTAGCCTTTATAGTTATCTAATTTTTTCCCACATTTTCCCCACACGTGTTGAATATTTACATTTCGGTTAGTTTCCTTTTTATTGTATCAATAACAAATGTTGAGACCTTTAGGTCTAATTTCTTAAAGAATTCCTTAATACTTCCTTTGGTGTATTTACTTATTCCCAAATCATTCATCATTTCTTTATATTGATTAGTCCATTCTTCAATACTTTCAGTTTCTAATATTTTGAACCGATTGTCAATTTCATTTTTAGTATATTCTTCAGCAATATTAATTTTATCTTGAATTTTCTGGGATAGTTGATACCTATAATAGGCAATTCCGATAGAACCAAAAAAACTATCTCTGGCTTGGCAATAAACTTGTCTATTAAAACCTTTATGTAATTGTGGATATTTTTCCCACACATAATTAAACATTAGATTGTTCCATTCGTCTTGTGTATATTTCCTTATTTTGGGCAGCGCTTTACGATATTCTTTTTCTCTTTCTTGCCACATTTCATCTTCTTCTTTTCTCATTTCTCTCTCTTCATCAGATAATTCATCATATGAATCATAATCTTCTTCCATTAATTGTTCATTGTCAAATTTAATATTTATGGAATTTTCTTTTAATCTATTTCTAAAACAAGCTGCTAATAAACGTACGTTATCCTGTAAAGTTGCGTCATTTTGCACGTTCTCAAGATAATTGCTTAAAGTTTCTGTTTTATTATCTAATAAATCTTTAGTCACATTGATTGGTATAATAATTGATTCTAAAAATGACAACTCAGATGGAGCCAATTTTAAATATTCAATCAGCTTAAATTTAATTTCGATATTCATAATACGTTTTTATTAAATATATAATTTTAATTTTTCTGATATTATTTTAATATCTTTCTCTGCGTTACGGATGATTCTTTTTTTATTGTTATAATTAAAATCTTTATATGATAATATAATTACGTTTATATTATGTTTAGGTAGTATCTCTTGTCTTCTCTTATCATATATCATTCTTTGTTCTTTTCTGTTAACTCCACTAACTGTAATAAATTCTTTCTTATCGAAAAAAACAACATCTTCATAATGCTGTTTTTCGTAATACTCAATAACTAAATTCTTTGAATCGTAGAAAGCATCAACGGGAAGTCTTACACCTGATTTCCCATTTCTTTTAGGATCTCCTCTTAAAAAATCGAAGCGATGCTGTCTTAATGCCTTTAATCCTAATATTTTGTCACATAAATCAATTATATAGTCTTCATCTCTATGTGACTCTTTTGATAGAATTTTCATTTTATTATTAGTTTAATGTCGTAAAAATAGCATATTATATTAATATTCTAACTGTTGTTTTAGAAAATATTATAATTTAAGACCTTTATTTTTGAGTGTAGTTTTATGTGATTCATTTGTTCCATATCTGAGCCTGTGCCATTGTTCCCTGAACCAATCGGCAATCGGCTTCCTGTTTATAGTTAGGTTCAGCCTGCTTTCATCGTCAGGGTCATTTTCCACCCTTAAAATATCATCCTTTATATCAAAGTTCCGCCTGTGTTGCTCGGAATAGATTTTACCGCTACATTTCAGGGCTTCTTTTTTGACTATAAGACTTTCAGTCATTTCTTTAGAGAATCCCAGCATGGCACAGAACTTTTCCATGCGCAGCATTTCCCTGAACATCGGAAACCATCTGAAAGCCTTGTCTATGATTCTGGCGAGCCGTGACAGTTCTTTTTCCTTCATGTCAAGTTCCTGTCTGTGCATTTCCTTGAGATTGTGGATTTGCGTATCATGCTGTTTCTGCATCTGCTGTATCTGGCTCTGTAATTTTTCAATATTGGTGTTCCGTTTTGAAACCTCGTCTTGCAGTCTCTCGTTGGCATGTTCCAGTTCTTTCAGTTTTCCGCTTCCGAAAAGAGAAGCAACACCGCTTGTTATGGCTGTCGCTGCCGTGGTGGCTGTCTTCTTTAGCTTGTCTGTGCGTATTTCTGATTTTACCTGTTTCAGTTCCTGCTCTGCAAGATTTATCTGTTCTTCTTTGTGCCGTTTGGCTGCATCCATGCGTTGCAGCTCGGCTTTCTGTTTCTCTATGATAAAATCGTTCCGTTCCAGATGCTCCTTACCCGTGACAGCCTTTGACTGTCCACGTTCCATCAGCAGAATGTCGGATGCCAAGGTCTGCATCTGCATCATGTCATCGTCATTGAGCTTTCGGCTCTTTCCGGTTTCGTGGTTCATCCAGTCGAAAACGATATGGGCATGATAGTTCGGCTTGAACCATCTGTCCCCGACTTTGAAGC
>CAMFND010000107.1 GCA_945965395.1 uncultured Bacteroides sp. | reverse complement strand
TTACCGAATGCCGGATAACGGCGTTCCAGATAGTAGTCACGGTCTTCTTCAGGAATATCGCTACCTTTCTTTGTTCCAGCCTGCAATGCTTTGGCATCTTCCAGTTTCTTCGGAACCCAGATACGACCGTCGTTACGCAGAGATTCTGACATCAAAGTCAGCTTAGACTGCTTGTCACCGTGTACCGGAATACAAGTCGGGTGAATCTGTACGTAAGCCGGGTTAGCGAACATAGCTCCCTTACGGTAGCAAGACATGGCAGCTGTTACGTTACATGCCATGGCGTTAGTTGACAGGAAGTAAGTGTTTCCGTAACCACCAGTTGCGATAACTACTGCGTGAGCAGCGAAGCGTTCCAACTTACCGGTTACCAGGTTCTTGGCGATGATACCGCGTGCACGACCGTCAACCAATACTACGTCGAGCATTTCGTAACGAGTGTACAGTTTTACAGTACCGGCACCAACCTGACGGCTCAATGCAGAGTAAGCACCCAGCAACAGCTGCTGACCTGTCTGACCTTTAGCGTAGAATGTACGAGATACCTGTGCACCACCGAATGAACGGTTAGCCAATGTACCACCGTATTCACGAGCGAAAGGAACACCCTGTGCCACGCACTGGTCGATGATGTTGTTTGATACTTCAGCCAGACGGTAAACGTTAGCTTCACGAGCACGGTAGTCACCACCTTTCACTGTATCGTAGAACAGACGATAGATAGAGTCACCGTCGTTCTGGTAGTTCTTGGCAGCGTTGATACCACCCTGTGCAGCGATAGAGTGTGCACGGCGAGGAGAGTCCTGGATACAGAAGTTGAACACACGGAATCCCATTTCACCTAAAGAAGCAGCAGCAGAAGCACCTGCCAGACCTGTACCTACCACGATGATGTCCAGACGACGTTTGTTAGCCGGGTTCACCAGTTTCTGGTGAGCTTTATAATTGGTCCATTTCTCAGCTATCGGGCCTTCAGGAATCTTAGAATCGATTATCTTAGTCATAATGTTTTTTCAATTTAATCAGTTACACTTAAATTAGCAAGCACCGCAACCCATCATGTTTTTCAGGAAGAACACAACGGCTACCAGCATGAAGCCAAGTACGATGATGGTAGAATAGATGTTAGAGATGCATTTCCAACGGTTAATCCAGATGGTGTTGTTCCAACCCAAAGTCTGCATAGAGCTCCAGAATCCGTGAGTCAGGTGGAACCACAAGGCAATCAGCCAGATGATATACAACACGAAGAACACCGGATTAGAGAATGTCTGCATGATGTAGCCGTAACCGTCGGCTGCATGAAGACCACCCATCATCGGGTTGCCGATGATTTCAGCGAACTGCATTTTGTACCAGAAGTTTACGAAGTGAAGAGCCAGACCCAGGATTACAATGATACCCAGTACCAGCATGTTCTGAGATGCCCATTCCACGTTTTTCGGTTTTGCTGTCACTGCATAGCGTTCGTGACCGCGAGCTGCACGGTTCTGCATCGTCAGCCAGAAAGCGTAGATGATGTGAATTACAAACAGGGCAGCCAGTCCGACAGTAGCTACCAGCGCATACCAGTTGGCACCGAGGAACTCACAAACCATGTTGTACGCCTCGCCCGAGAACAATGCAACAAGGTTCATCGCCATGTGAAATGTCAGAAACAGGACAAGGGCGATACCAGTAACACTCATCACCACTTTCCTTCCAATAGATGAATTACTTAACCACATAAATGATTGAATTTAAATTATTTAATTGTTAGAACTATAAATTCGCACTCGAAGGTCCAAATTATGATGCAAAATTAGAAGATTTATTGAGATAACACAACAGATTATGGAAAAAATTCTGTAATCGGAAGCCGTGAGCCACACGTAAAAAGCCTATCTTTTGGGAAAATTCATGCCGGGCTTGCGCAGTAGTTCAATGGCCTTTTTCATGCTGTCGTTCAGCGTGTTAATCACCTGGAAGTATTCGTTCATGTCCCAGATGTCGCGGGCCAGCAGGGCTTTCAGCTGGGTCTTGACCAGCGGAAGTGCCGTACGGAACTGGGCCTCGTTGTAGGTGATGCCCATGGAGGTGCCTTGTGCCACCAGCTCATCGAGCATGGCCTGGCTCACCTCAAACTCGCGGTTGAAGCGGTCGAACGTCTTATACTGCTGGAGCCATTCTTTCCGGTGGCGGTCAATCAGCTTGATGTTCAGCTGCACCATGGCGCCTTTGTCGCGCAATGACAGATAATAGTTGGTGTACATCGTGGTGTCGATGGGCACGAAATAGTCGGGCATGATGCCTCCGCCACCGTACACGGTACGTCCTAGCTTCAGGGTCTTGGCCTTGAGCGAGTCGGGGAAGTGGATGCTGTCGGCACTCATCATCTCACCCCGGTTGTAACGGTCTATCAAGTCTTTATTGTATTGCTCGATGCTTTCGTAAGGTTTCTGGATACAACGGCCCGAAGGGGTGTAGTAACGGGCGATGGTCAGACGGATCATGGAACCGTCGGGCAAATCGATGGGGCGCTGTACGAGTCCTTTTCCGAAGGTACGCCGGCCTACTACGATACCTCTGTCCCAATCCTGAATGGCTCCGGTGACAATCTCACTGGCGGAAGCCGAGAATTCATCGACGAGCACCACCAGACGGCCTTTCTGGAAATCGCCGTCGCCCTTGGCTTCAAATTCTGAACGGGGGTTGCGGCGGCCTTCGGTATAGACAATGAGTTCTTTCTTACCCAAAATCTGGTCGCACAGGATGATGGCGGCATTCAGGTAACCGCCTCCGTTGCCTTGCAAATCGAGAATCAGGTCTTTCATGCCTTGCTTCTGCAACTTGTGGAGGGCATCGGTAAATTCTTGTCCGGTGGTAGCGGCAAAGCGGTTCACACGGATATAACCGATTTTTCCTTCTACCATGTACGAAGCATCCAGACTGTATACGGGAATCTTGTCGCGCTTGATGGTGAAGGGCAGCAACTCTTTCACACCGGCACGCAACACTTTTACCGTCACCGTGGAGCCTTTTGGTCCGCGCAAGCGGCGCATCACTTCGTCAGTGTTCATCTTCACACCGGCAATGACCGTGTCGTTCACTTCGATGATGCGGTCGCCGGCCAGGATGCCGACTTTCTCGGAAGGTCCTCCCGATACGGGCTGGATGACAAAGAGGGTGTCGGTAGCCATATTAAACTGGATACCGATGCCATCGAAGTTTCCCTGAAGGGGTTCGTTGAGCCGCTTCACTTCTTCCGGGTCGGAATAGGTGGAGTGCGGGTCGAGCTCTTCCAGCATGCTGACAATGGCGGTTTCCACCAGTTTGTCTTCGTCTACCTTATCTACATAGAGATTGGAGATGGCGAACTCGGCCAGCTGCAGTTTGCGCGAAGGCGAATCGAGCAGCTTGTTCTGGGCAGGCAGGGCAGTCCATGCCGCACATCCTGCCAATAAAGCGAATAGGTATTTTCTGATTTTCATGTGCATTCTTTCATTTTATTCCACTTCCATGCCTTCGGGCAGAAAGTCGGATACATCCTTGCCATACTGCAGGAGTTCACGGACGATGGTGGAACTGATGGAGGTCAGTTCGGGCTCCGTAAAGAGTAGGATGGTTTCTACGCCGGCCAGCTTGCGGTTGATGTCGGCAATGGTTTCTTCGTATTCAAAGTCGTGTACGGTACGGATGCCGCGGATAATGAATCCGGCCTCGCGCTCGCGGGCAAAATCAACGGTAAGGTTGTCGTATGCCTCGACCTTGATGCGCGGCTCGTCGGCATAAAGTTTGCGAATCATCTCTACGCGCTTCTCGGTGGGGAACCAGGTTTTCTTTTTGTCGTTCACCCCAATGCCGATGATGATTTCGTCCATAAAGGTCAGGGCACGCTTCACCACGGAATAGTGCCCGATAGTAAACGGGTCGAATGTGCCCGGAAATATCGCTCTTTTCATCACTGATGACTGGCAGTTTTTAATTATTAATTCTTCATTCCTCATTCTTAATCAGGTCTTCCTCTACCACCAGATTGTCGATGATGAAGTTCTGGCGTTCCATGGTGTTCTTTCCCATGTAGAACTCCAGCAGTTCCTTCACGGCGTCGGTCTTGCGAAGGGTGACCTGCTCCAGACGCATGTCCTTACCGATGAAATGGCGGAACTCGTCGGGCGAGATTTCTCCCAATCCTTTGAATCGGGTGATTTCGGGATTGGGACTCAACTTCTCGATGGCAGCCACACGCTCTTCTTCCGAATAGCAGTAGATGGTTTCGTACACCCCTTTCTTGCGGTTACGCACGCGGAACAGGGGGGTCTGCAGGATGTACACATGACCTTTCTTTATCAGGTCGGGGAAGAACTGCAGGAAGAAGGTAATCATCAGCAGGCGGATGTGCATACCGTCCACATCGGCATCGGTGGCCACGATTACCTTATTATATCGGAGTCCGTCGAGCCCTTCTTCAATGTTCAGGGCAGCCTGCAGGAGGTTGAACTCTTCGTTCTCGTAGACCACCTTCTTGGTGAGTCCGAAAGAATTCAGCGGCTTACCGCGCAAGCTGAACACGGCCTGCGTATTGACATCGCGGCTTTTCGTGATGGAACCGCTGGCGGAGTCTCCCTCGGTGATGAAGATGGAGCTTTCCAGACGGGGGTCGTCTTCTTCTTTCTTTCCGCCTTTCTGGTCGTTCAGGTGGATGCGGCAGTCGCGCAACTTACGGTTGTGCAGGTTGGCTTTCTTGGCACGCTCACGGGCTATCTTCGTGACGCCGGCAATGGCCTTGCGTTCTTTTTCGGATTCCTGGATTTTCTGCAGCAGGACTTCGGCCACATCGGGATGCTTGTGGAGGTAGTTGTCTACCTGCTCTTTTACGAAATCGCCCACAAACTTGTTGACGCTGACGCCCGACAAGGGATAGGGGTTGCCTTCGGAATCTTTCTCCGGTGCCATAGACAGTGAGCCCAACTTGATTTTGGTCTGGCTTTCGAACGTAGGTTCAATCACGTTGATGGCAATGGCAGCCACCAGTCCGTTACGGATGTCCTGAAACTCCAGGTTCTTTCCGTAGAACTCCTTGATGGCACGGGCTATGTGTTCCTTGAACGCGCTCTGGTGGGTTCCTCCCTGCGTGGTGTGCTGACCGTTGACAAAGGAATAGTATTCCTCGCCATACTGCGCACTGTGGGTAAAGGCTATCTCAATGTCTTCGCCCGTCAGGTGCACAATGGGATACAGTCCCGGCGCAGTCATGTTGTCGTTCAGCAAGTCTTCCAGTCCGTTACGGCTCACAATGCGGTGTCCGTTATAATAGATGGAAAGGCCCGTATTTAAATAGGTATAATTGCGGAGCATGGTCTCAATGAACTCCGGACGGAAGTGGTAGTTCTGGAACAGGGTATCGTCGGGCTCAAAGAAGATGTAGGTTCCGTTTTCTTCGTCCGTGGCGCAGGTCTCGTCGCTGACCAGTTCTCCACGTTCGAACACGGCCTTGCGCATCTGTCCGTCGCGGGCACTCCAGGCCACGAAACGGCTGCTCAATGCATTGACCGCCTTGGCTCCCACTCCGTTCAGACCGACACTTTTCTTGAAGGCCTTGGTATCGTACTTTCCTCCGGTGTTCAGCATGGAAACGGCATCGACCAGACTTCCCAAAGGAATGCCTCGTCCATAGTCGCGCACGGACACCCGCAGGTTGTCTTCCATCTGGATTTCAATGCGCTTTCCGGCTCCCATCTTGAACTCGTCGATACTGTTGTCGACGACTTCTTTCAACAGCACATAAATTCCGTCTTCCACCTGCGAACCGTCGCCCAGGCGACCGATGTACATACCGGGACGGGTACGTACGTGCTCCATGTCGCTCAGGTGGCGAATGTTCTCTTCGGTATAAGCTACAGAGGAAACGGTTTGTTCATTGAGTTCTTCCATATCTATTCCCCCTCTGTTTTTTAAATCATTTTCTTATAAGCACGGCGGCGTTTGTGTTGCACGGATTCGAATGCGCTCCACTGTGCCTGTACTTTCTTGTTGAGCTCAAGCTCCGGATTACTTTCCCCATACTCAAATCCCATCTGCTGGAAAATAGGCACAAGGTCGTAGAACAAGAGAGCGTTGACTCCCTTGCTCTGGTATTCGGGCTTCACGCCTACCAGCAGCAAATCGAGCACACGCGGACGCTTGATGAACAGGGCCTTTAACAGGTGGTACCAGCCGAAAGGAAGCATCTTTCCCTTGGCTTTCTGCAAGGCTTTCGACAAGGACGGCATGGCGATTCCCACTGCCACCAGGTTGCCTTCCGCATCTTCTACCAACGACACCATGCGCAGGTCGATGAGCGGCAGATACATCTTTATATATTGGTTAATCTGTCCCTGCGTCATCTGCGAATATCCGTAAAGAGGCGCATAGGCTTCGTTAATCAAATCGAAGATTTTCTGCCCGTAGTTCTGCTTCTTGATTTCGCTCCGCTTGAGCTTCTTAATTTTCAGGTTGTACTTCTGAAGAATGATTTCGGAGATGCGCACAAACTTGTCCGGAAGCTGGTGGGGCACGCTCAGTTTGTATTCCACCCAGTCGGCTTCTTTCTCAAAGCCTAACTGCTCCATGTGTTCCGGATAATAGGAATAATTATAGATGGTGGCCATCGTACTCAACTGGTCGAATCCTTCAACCAGCATTCCTTCGGCATCCATATCCGTAAATCCCAACGGACCGACAATGGCTTCCATACCTTTTTCTTTTCCCCATTGCTCTACGGCTTTCAGCAAGGCTGAAGACACTTCTTCTTCGTCAATGAAGTCCAGCCAGCCAAAACGGACTTCTTTCTTGTTCCAGGTGTCATTTGCACGGTGGTTGATGATGGCAGCCACACGCCCCACTATCTCCTCGCCTTTGTATGCCAGGAAATATTCTGCCTCGCAGAATTCAAATGCCGGATTCTTCTTGGGATTGAAGGTATTCAGCATGTCATCGTACAAATCGGGAACGGAATAGGGATTATCTTTATAAAGTTCGTAATTAAAACGAATGAACTTCTTCAGTTCTTTTTTCGTAGTGACTTTTTTAATCGTGATAGTCATTGTGGTATAATTTTCTTTCGTTCGCTTTGAGTTTAGAAAAATTAAGGCTGTAAAGATAGTGTTTTTTCTCCTAAAAAGCTGGCTATTCACTGATTTTCACACTTTAAGGATTTTTTACGCAAGAAGCAAACGGCATACGAAAATTAGAAATTTGATGGGATTTTAAGGTATCTTTTCATTTCATTTCCAGAATGAAGAAAGCAGTAATTCCGGTAATCCACTGTTTGACAGTAAAATAAGTCATCTTTTCCCCTTAAGAATTGAAAAATCAGCTTCTCCCCGACGGATGGACGGGATTTTCAGATTCTCGCGGCGTTTATTTCCACCAGCCGCCGGGCAAGGCAAGAATCATGGCTACCACTTCGGCATAGTTTTTCTGTCCGGAAGGAATCTGGTTGCCTTTGAGGTAATACTCATACATCAGTTCCTGCACTCGTCCTACCCACGGATTGTAGCGTGCCTGCCAGTAGGCTTGCTTTTCACGAAGGGTCTGCAAAATCTCGGGACGGATGGAAGCAAGCAGTTGCCGGTAGTCTTCTTCTTCCAACAATGTAGCGGCATTGGAGAGCACATAGGGTAGCAGACCGAAATAGCCGGAGTAGCGGACGGCTGGTGAAACGGAGCGGATGCAAATCTGATAGTCCCAGAAGTTGGCTTCGGCCTCGCTGCTTATTCCCAACAAATGGGAATATTCATGGGCATAGGTGAACGGCCATTGCAAGGGAGGCAGCTCGCGGTTGAGCTGTGACTCGGCAAAAAAAGGGCCCATGTAGCCCAACACGCCGACACCGGAATAGAGTGCGTTGAACATGACTTGCTTGGGATGCTGGTAGCTTCTCGGTGAAGAAAGACCGAAACGGGAGGGCACCTGGGCAAAGAGTTGCTTCACCTCTTTTTCGATGATCTCGTGCGAAGGGAAAGGCGACTGCGTGTAGGCTTGATTCAAGCGGCGGGTATAGTCGGCCAGAAAATGCTGAAAGGTGGAATCCTGATAGGCCACATATTCTACAGAGGAACGCGTAAAGAAGTCTTTCCGGAAATAGTTGATTCCCCAGCCTACATAGAACCAGAGGTACACTCCTACCAGCAGCTCGGCTTCTGCACGCAAGGTCCACTTCCACCCTTTCTTTTTCTTCCAGCCCCACAGCGGTAGTCCGGCAAGGAGTACACACGCGGCTACAAAAAACCATTCTTCCATGGAGAAGGGTATCCAGGAAACCAGGGCCGACAACAGTGCGGACAAAGCGGGATAAAAGTGACGGGCATACATCTCGCCCCAATCGGGCAAGAGGCGGCAAAGGAAGATGAAGCACACCCCCAAGGCCTCTGCGGTCCAACGTACGTAACGTAAGGGAAAACTTTTCATATACACAAAGTTATATGTTTTCAGACAAGGTGAAGGAAGTGACAAAGAAATTATATATTTTTGTAACACAGATTAATCATGAATTATACTTAGATAGAAATGGCTTTAAACTACATCTGGATTGCATTTTTCCTTCTGGCCTTCGTGGTGGCACTGGTCAAGCTCATATTTTTAGGCGACACGGCCGTATTTCCGGAGATTATCAATTCTACTTTTGCTTCTTCCAAAACGGCGTTCGAAATCTCATTGGGACTGACGGGGGTGTTGTCGCTCTGGCTGGGCATCATGAAGATTGGAGAAAAAGGGGGCGTTATCCAGCTTTTCGCCCGTCTGCTGAGTCCGCTGTTTTCAAAACTGTTTCCGGAGATTCCGAAAGGGCATCCGGTGACGGGAAGTATTTTCATGAACCTGGCAGCGAATATGCTGGGGCTGGACAATGCGGCCACACCGCTCGGCCTGAAAGCCATGGAGGGACTGCAGGAGCTGAACCCACGAAAGGATACAGCCAGCAACCCGATGATCATGTTTTTAGTGCTGAACACGTCGGGACTGACACTGATTCCCATCAGCATCATGGTATACCGGGCACAGATGGGAGCCGCACAGCCTACGGACGTGTTTGTTCCGATTCTGCTGGCGACTTTCTTTTCGACGATGGCCGGTATCATTGCGGTCAGCCTGTACCAGCGCATCAACCTGCTGAACCGGACTATTCTGCTGTTTCTCGGAGGAGCCAGTCTGCTCATTGCAGGCATTATCTGGCTTTTCCTTCAGCTCAGCCGGGAACAGATTGACCTCTACTCTACCACCTTTGCCAATGTGTTTCTCTTTCTTGTCATCATCGGCTTTATCGTGTCGGGCATGCGGAAAAGAATCAATGTATACGACGCCTTCGTGGAGGGAGCCAAAGAGGGATTTTCTACTGCCGTGCGCATCATTCCTTACTTGGTGGCCATCCTGGTTTCCATCGGTGTGTTCCGTGCTTCGGGCGCCATGGATTTTCTGATTCAGGGCATCGCCGGGGTGGTACGGAGTTGCGGAATAGACGACCAGTTTGTCGGCGCACTGCCCACGGCACTGATGAAGCCGCTGAGCGGTAGCGGGGCCCGCGGACTGATGGTGGACGCCATGAGCACCTACGGAGCCGATTCGTTTGTCGGCCGTCTGGCCTGCATCTTCCAGGGGTCAACGGATACTACATTTTATATTCTGGCGGTGTATTTCGGCAGCGTCAGCGTGACGCGTACAAGGCATGCGTTAAGCTGCGGACTGATAGCCGACTTTACCGGAATACTAGCTGCCATTTTCATCGGATATTTATTTTTCAATTAACATAAGCTATGATTAGTTATCAGACAGAGGGCATAGACATGCCCGCCATCAAGAAGCGCGAAACGACTGCATGGATCAAAGCCGTGGCCGATACCTACGGCAAGAAGGTGGGCGAAATAGCGTACATCTTCTGTTCGGACGAGAAGATCTTAGAGGTGAACCGCCAGTACTTGCAGCATGATTATTACACGGACATCATTACGTTCGACTACTGCGAAGGCAAGAAACTGTCGGGCGATTTGTTCATCAGCCTGGACACGGTACGCACCAACGCCGAACAGTTCAATGCGCCGTATGAGACGGAACTCTACCGCGTAATCATACACGGCATACTGCATCTTTGCGGCATCAATGACAAGGGGCCGGGAGAACGCGAAATCATGGAAGCCGCAGAAAACAAAGCACTGGAAATGCGGAAAGATTTCATGTAATTCGTATTTTTGCAAAGGATTAAAAACATAAAAGCTAATGGATTTCAAGTATGATGTAATCGTAATCGGAGCCGGTCATGCCGGATGTGAAGCAGCGGCTGCGGCAGCCAATCTGGGCTCAAAGACCTGCCTGATTACAATGGACATGAACAAAATCGGGCAGATGAGCTGTAACCCGGCCGTAGGGGGTATTGCCAAGGGACAAATCGTCAGAGAGATTGACGCCTTGGGAGGATACATGGGACTGGTGACAGACAAGACCGCCATCCAGTTCCGTATGCTGAACCGTTCCAAAGGACCGGCCATGTGGAGTCCGCGCGCCCAGTGCGACCGAGGAAAATTTATCTGGGCCTGGAGAGAAATTCTGGAGAACCTGCCCAACCTGCATATCTGGCAAGATACGGTGGAAGAGTTGTTGGTGGAGAATGGCGAAGTGACCGGCGTGGTGACTTGCTGGGGAGTGACGTTTCATGCCAAATGTGTGGTGCTGACTGCCGGTACTTTCCTGAACGGTCTGATGCACATCGGACACAAGATGCTGGCAGGAGGACGCTGTGCGGAACCGGCATCGTATCACCTGACTGAATCCATCACCCGCCACGGCATTACGGCCGGACGCATGAAGACGGGTACCCCGGTGCGCATCGACGGAAAGAGCGTGCACTTTGACCTGATGGACACACAGGACGGCGAGAATGATTTCCACCGCTTCTCGTTTATCAGCGAACCGCGCCACCTGAAACAGCTGCAATGCTGGACCTGCTTTACCAACGAAGAGGTGCACGACACACTCCGGAAAGGACTGGCCGACTCTCCCCTTTTCAACGGACAAATCCAGAGCATCGGACCGCGTTACTGTCCGAGTATCGAAACCAAAATCGTGACCTTTCCTGATAAGCCGCAACACCAGTTGTTCCTAGAACCGGAAGGTGAAACCACACAGGAACTTTACCTGAACGGCTTCTCTTCTTCACTCCCGATGGACATCCAGCTGGAGGCACTGAAGAAGATTCCTTGCTTCAAAGACCTGGTGGTGTACCGCCCGGGATATGCCATCGAATACGACTACTTCGACCCGACACAGTTGAAGCATACATTGGAATCGAAGATGGTGAAAAACCTCTTCTTTGCCGGACAGGTGAACGGGACAACCGGATACGAAGAAGCCGGCGGACAGGGTATCATTGCAGGTATCAACGCGCACCTGAACTGCCACGGTGGCGAGCCGTTCGTGCTGGGACGCGACGAAGCTTACATCGGCGTACTGATTGACGACCTGGTGACCAAAGGTGTGGATGAGCCGTACCGTATGTTTACTTCGAGAGCGGAATACCGTATCCTGCTCCGTCAGGATGACGCCGACATGCGACTGACCGAACGGGCTTATCTGCTAGGACTGGTGAAGGCCGACCGCTACGAAATCCTGCAAAAGAAACGGGCCGAAATAGACCGCATCGTAAACTTCGTAAGCACCTTCTCCGTGAAGGCTGAAAAGATAAACGACGCCCTCGAAAAGTTAGGAACGGCTCCGCTTACTCATGGATGCAAGCTGGTTGATTTAATCAGCCGTCCGCAGATTACGATTGAAAATATCGCTCCTTATATCCCCGCCTTCCAGGCAGCACTCGATAAAATCGAGGACCGAAAAGAAGAGATAATCGAGGCAGCCGAAATCCGCATCAAGTACAAAGGCTATATCGACCGGGAGCGTACGATTGCCGACAAGATACACCGACTGGAGTCCATCCGAATCAAAGGCAAATTTGACTACGCGAACCTACAATCCCTGTCGACCGAAGCCCGCCAGAAGCTGGTGAAGATAGACCCGGAAACCCTGGCACAAGCCAGCCGCATCCCCGGAGTTTCCCCCAGCGACATCAACGTGCTGTTAGTACTTTTAGGGCGATGAAGTCAGGTATGTTTCACGTGAAACAATTTGTTTAAGGAACACACATAAAATACTGGATATGAATAAAGAAACATTAAAGAAAAACCTTCGAGAAATACCCGATTTTCCCAAGCCCGGAATTCTGTTCTACGACGTCACTACCCTGTTCAAAAATGCGGAATGCTTGCAGGGCATGATAGACGAACTGTATGAGCTGTACAAGGACAAAGGGATTACCAAAGTGGTAGGTATCGAGTCCAGAGGATTCATCTTGGGAGGTGCCTTGGCTGCCCGCTTAGGAGCCGGATTCATCATGGCCCGCAAGCCCGGAAAGTTGCCGGCTGAAGTCATTGAAGAAACTTACGCCAAGGAGTATGGAACCGACACCATACAGCTTCACAAGGATGCCATCAGCAAAGACGACGTGGTATTGTTGCACGACGACTTGCTGGCTACGGGCGGAACCATGGCGGCAGCTTACCGACTGGTAAAACGCTGCGGCGTGGAGAAAGCGTACGTCAACTTCGTCATCGAGCTGAAAGGACTGAACGGAAGAAACGCTTTCGAAAAGGACGTAGAAGTCACTACCCTTTTAGAACTATAAAACGAGACGAATCCCTTGCAGAAAGGGAAACAACTGTGCAGCCTTCTTTGCAGGAAACCTCTCCTCAAAGAAGGCTGTATTCACCCTGACAAGAACCCAACAACATGGAAGAAATAGAAAAGACAAGCAACACCAGTGAATACCTGAAAGGAATCGTATTGAACCTTCCGGAAGGTCCGGGCATCTACCAATACCTGAACAAGGAAGGGGTCATCATCTACGTGGGAAAAGCCAAGAATCTGAAGCGCCGTGTCTATTCTTATTTTTCCAAGGATCACCAGTCGGCCAAGACGCGCATGCTGGTTTCCAAGATTGCCGACATCCGCTACATCGTGGTGAACTCGGAAGAGGATGCCCTGCTGCTGGAGAATAACCTGATCAAGAAACACAAGCCGAGATACAACGTGCTGCTGAAGGACGACAAGACCTACCCTTCCATCTGCATCAGCAACGAATATTTTCCACGCATCTACAAGACCCGGAAGATTATTCGCGACGGTTCGAATTACTTTGGCCCATACAGCCACGTGCCTTCCATGATGGCCTTGCTGGAGCTGATTAAAAAGCTGTATCCGCTCCGTACCTGCCACCTGGCACTGACGCCCGAAAACATTGCGCAGGGGAAGTTCAAGGTCTGCCTGGAGTACCACATCAAGAACTGCAAAGGGCCCTGCATCGGGAAGCAGTCGCACGAAGAATACATGCAGCAGATAGCGCAGGCAAGGGAGCTGCTGAAAGGCAATACCCAGAAGGTAAGCAATGCGCTGATGGAGGAAATGAAACGCCTGGCAGAAGAGATGAAGTTTGAGGAAGCACAAAAGCTCAAGGAGCAATACATGCTCATTGAAAGCTATCGTGCCAAGAGTGAAGTGGTGAGTTCGGTGCTTCATCACATTGACGTATTCTCCATAGAAACGGACGAAAACACAGCGTACATCAACTACCTGCACATTACCAACGGATGCATCAATCAAGCCTTCACCTTCGAATACAAAGTGCGCATGAACGAGAGCAAGGAAGAGCTGCTACAATTGGGTATCGTGGAAATGCGCGAACGTTATAAAAGCACGTCGAAGGAAATCATCGTGCCTTTTGAACTGGATATGGAAATGAGCGGCGTGACATTCACGATTCCTAAAAAGGGCGAGAAGAAGCACTTGCTCGACCTTTCGCTGATGAACGTGAAGCAGTATAAAGTGGACCGCCTGAAGCAGGCCGAGAAACTGAATCCGGAGCAACGGAGCGTGCGGCTGATGAAAGAAATCCAGACGCAGCTGCAACTGGATAAAATGCCGAACCACATTGAGTGTTTTGATAACTCCAACATCCAAGGCTCGGATGCAGTGGCCGCCTGCGTGGTGTTCAAGAAAGCCAAACCCAGCAAAAAAGACTACCGGAAATACCTTATCAAAACGGTGGTAGGACCGGATGATTACGCTTCCATGCAGGAGGTGGTACGCCGCCGCTACAGCCGTATTCTGGAAGAGCAGGGCGAACTGCCCGACCTCATTCTGACGGATGGAGGGAAAGGCCAGATGGAAGTGGTAAGGCAGGTGATAGAAGACGAGTTACACCTGCAGATTCCCATTGTGGGACTTGCCAAGAACAACCGCCACCGCACGTCGGAAGTACTGTTTGGTTTTCCGCCGCAGACGCTCGGCATCAAGCAGGGTACTCCCCTTTTCCATCTGCTGGAAAATATTCAGGATGAGGTGCACCGCTTTGCCATCACCTTCCACCGGAAGAAAAGAAGCAAAAGCCAGATTGCCTCTGCCCTCGACCATATCAAAGGCATCGGCGACAAGCGGAAAACAGCTTTGCTGAAAACATTCAAGAGTGTGGCCCGCATCCGGCAAGCCAGCCTGGAAGAGATTGCCGAAGTGATAGGAGAAAGTGCGGCGAAAAGCGTCAAGGAATCACTGTCGGAATCCAAATAATTTGATTATTTTTGTAGAAACAAGACGAATCACATGAGAGTAGTTATACAACGCGTGACACACGCATCCGTGACCATTGACGGAATTTGTAAATCGGCCATCAAAGAAGGCTTCATGATTCTGCTCGGCATTGAAGCTGCCGACTCGCAGGAAGATGCAGACTGGCTCTGCAAGAAGATTGTCAATCTCCGTGTGTTTGACGATGAGAATGGCGTAATGAACAAGTCCATTCTGGATATGCAGGGAGAAATCTTGGTGGTAAGCCAGTTCACACTGATGGCTTCGACCAAGAAGGGAAACCGCCCCTCTTACATCCGGGCTGCCGGACATGAAATTGCCGTTCCTCTGTACGAATACTTCTGCAATGAATTGAGCATTGCCCTGGGAAAAGAAGTGGGAACCGGTGAGTTCGGGGCCGACATGAAGGTAGAATTATTGAACAACGGACCGGTGACCATCTGCATGGACACCAAAAACAAGGAATAACCATGACACTGGAAAAAGCACAGAAGACCGTAGACGAATGGATAAAAACGTACGGAGTAAGGTACTTCAGTGAGCTGACCAATATGGCTGTGCTCACAGAAGAAGTGGGTGAACTGGCACGCATCATGGCACGCACCTACGGCGACCAGTCGTTCAAGGCAGGTGAAAAAACAGACTTGGGCGATGAAATGGCCGACGTGCTCTGGGTGTTGCTCTGTCTGGCCAACCAGACGGGTGTGGACCTGACGGAAGCGTTCAGAAAGAACCTGGAGAAGAAAACCAGCCGAGACAAGGAAAGACATAAAAACAACCCTAAACTATAAAGTATATGAATCCTAATCACGAACATGCGTGCGGATGCGAACACACGCACGAAGAAGAGAACCAGTACAACAAGTACGAAGATGCGTTGAGTAAATATCAAACGAATCTGAAGGACGATGAAATTGCGGAGAAGACAGCCCGTCTCATCGAAAAGCACCTGGAAGAAAACGATACGAAGGAAGTAAAGAAATTTCTTTTCAATTGTATTGACTTGACTACGCTGAAATGTACAGACAGCGAGACAAGCGTGATGAAATTCACGGAAAAGGTCAATGAGTTTGTCGACCGCTACCCTGACCTGAAGAATGTGGCAGCTATCTGTGTATATCCCAACATGGCTGAAATCGTCAACGATACACTGGAGGCAGACGATGTAAAGATTGCCTGCGTATCGGGAGGCTTCCCTTCGTCACAGACTTTCATCGAAGTGAAAGTGGCCGAAACTGCCATGGCCATTCATAGTGGCGCAGACGAAATTGACATTGTGATATCTGTGAGCAAATTCCTGAGCGGTGACTACGAAGGCATGTGCGACGAAATCGAAGAGCTGAAAGAAGTATGCGGCAACAAGCATTTAAAAGTTATCCTGGAAACAGGCGCATTAGGAAGTGCTTCGAATATCAAGAAAGCTTCTATCCTTTCCATGTATTCAGGAGCTGACTTTATCAAGACTTCTACCGGAAAAGAAAGTCCGGCTGCTACACCGGAAGCTGCTTACATAATGTGCCAGGCCATCAAGGAATACTTTCTGGAAACCGGACGTAAAGTAGGATTTAAGCCCGCTGGAGGCATTAACTCCGTGCACGACGCACTGGTGTACTATACCATCGTAAAAGAGCTGTTAGGAGAAGAATGGCTAACCAACGAGCTGTTCCGTCTAGGTACAAGCCGCATGGCCAACTTATTGCTTTCGGACATTGTAGGAAGTGAAACCAAGTTCTTCTAAAAAAGCTTCACATAAGGACATAAAAAATCCCCTCTCTTCATCGAAGAAAGGGGATTTTTTATAAATCATTTATTTCGTTCAATTACATAATCGATATAAGCGCTCAAAGCTTCTTTCAGGCTGGAATCGACCGAAGCGGGAACCAAGGCCAGCGCCTTATTGCGGAACTCATACATCATGCGGGTGGCGTATTCAATTCCTCCCTTTTCTTTCACAGTTTCTACAAAGGTCGTTATTTCTTCTTTTGAAGCTTCCAAGGAACGTATCTTCAAAGCAGTCTGCTTCAAGCTATCATCCTCTGACTGGTTCAGTACATACAAGGCAGGAAGTGTGAGTTTTCCTTCCAGCATATCGTTTCCTGTAGGCTTACCGAGCTCCGGGCTCTCAAAATAATCAAAGATGTCGTCCTTTATCTGGAAGGCAATACCAATCATTTCACCCAGCAAACCGGCTCTCATTACCTCTTCCTGCACAGCTCCTACTGATACGGCTCCACTCTGTGAACTGGCTTTAAACAAAGCGGCTGTCTTTTTCCGGATGACATCGAAATATGCCTCCTCAGCAAAATCTTCCCTCCCAATATTTCCTAACTGCAGAATTTCTCCTTCCGATAATTCCTGTCCTAAAGTAGCTACTAATTCTACCAGCTCCACCTTACCGGTCAGTGCGGCATGCTTTAAGCTGGTGGCCAGCATGTAATCACCTACTAATACGGAAACCTTGTTATTGTAGATTGCATTTACAGAAGACTGTCCCCTGCGCTTATCACTCTCATCTACCACGTCATCGTGTATCAGACTAGCCGTATGAAGCAGTTCAAGCGACAGGGCTGCATGAAATGTTGACTGATTTAATGTACCGAACAATTTTGCCGTCAGCATCACCAGAATAGGACGCATCATCTTTCCACTCCGCTTCTTGATGTAAGCCAACACCTCTCCCAAAAGAGGGTCTGTACTCGTCAAAGAGTTTTCAAAAAGCCCTCTGAATTCCTCTAATTCTTTTTCTACAGGCTGCTTTATTAAGTCAATTTTGTTCATGTACATTTATTTAGGCCTACAAAAGTAATAATAAAAGACTGAATACCGTATTTTTTTGTACTTTTACATGAAAAAACTTAATATTTTTACACGAATGGAGAAGCTATTTCTATTAGACGCTTATGCACTGATTTACCGTGCTTATTACGCCTTTATCAAGAATCCTCGCATCAATTCGAAGGGTTTCAACACCTCTGCCATCCTGGGATTTGTCAACACCTTGGAAGAAGTGCTGCGGAAAGAAAATCCTACTCACATTGGCATTGCCTTCGACCCGTCGGGACCTACGTTTCGCCACGAAGCCTATGAAGCATACAAAGCGCAGCGGGAAGAGACTCCGGAAGCTATCCGGCAGTCGGTTCCTGTCATTAAGGATATCATACGTGCCTATCATATTCCTATTTTAGAGATTGCCGGATACGAAGCCGACGACGTAATCGGCACACTCGCTACAGAAGCCGGCAAAAGAGGCATCAATACCTATATGATGACTCCCGACAAGGACTACGGACAGTTAGTGGGTGAACACGTGTTCATGTATCGCCCCAAATACGGCGACAAAGATTTCGAAGTGATGGGAGTGGAAGAGGTCAAGGCTAAGTTTGACATCCAGTCGCCTCTGCAAGTCATCGACATGCTCGGACTCATGGGAGATACGGCCGACAACATTCCAGGATGCCCGGGTGTGGGAGAGAAAACAGCACAGAAACTGATAGCCCAGTTCGGCAGCATCGAGAATCTGCTAGCTCACACCGACGAACTGAAAGGAGCCATCAAGAAGAAGGTGGAAGAAAACAAAGAGCAAATCACGTTCTCAAAATTTCTAGCTACCATCAAAACGGATGTGCCCATCGCACTCGACATGGAAGCGCTGAAAAGAGAAGAGCCCGATGAAGAGGAACTGCGCCGTCTGTTCGAAATGCTGGAATTCCGAAGCCTGATTGACCGGGTAATCAAAACAGAAAAAAAGGCTCCCTCCTCTCCTGCCGCTCAACCCGATCTCTTTGGCTTTTTTGCGGAGGAAGATACAGCTGATGTCAAAAATTCAATTCTCACGAGGTTAGAAGATCTTTCATGCGACTATCAACTAGTTGATAATAAGGAGAAAATGGAAGTTTTAGCCGAAAAATTACTTGCTCAGAAATTTTTCAGTCTAGACACGGAAACCACCGGAATTGATCCCATCACGGCAGAACTGGTGGGAATGAGCTTCAGTTTTGCCGAAAACCAGGCTTTTTATGTACCGGTACCGCCCAATCGTGAAGAAGCCCTTACAATTGTGAATATATTTAAACCGGCCTTCGAAAACCCTAATTCACTCAAAATCGGACAAAACATCAAATACGACCTTATCATGCTGGCCAATTACGGAGTGACCCTGAAGGGAAAGATGTTTGATACTATGATTGCGCATTATGTACTGCAGCCCGAGCTTCGTCATGGCATGGATTACCTGGCTGAAATTTACCTGAAATACGAAACCATCAAAATTGAAGAGTTGATTGGAGCAAAAGGGAAAAAGCAGGGAAACATGCGCGACCTGGCTCCCGAGGCAGTTTACAAATATGCTTGTGAGGATGCCGATGTGACACTCAAGCTGAAACAGGTACTCGAGAACGAACTGGAGACAAACGGAGTGAGAAAACTGTTCGAAGAGATAGAAATGCCGTTGGTACCGGTATTGGCTTATATGGAAAGAAACGGAGTGCGAATTGATACGGAAGCGTTGAAAGAAACCTCACGCCATTTTACAGCCCGGATGAACCAGATAGAGGAAGAGGTACACCAGCTGGCCGGAATGGAGTTCAACATTGCCTCTCCCAAACAGGTGGGTGAAGTGTTGTTCGACCGCCTGAAAATCGTGGAAAAAGCCAAGAAAACGAAGACTGGGCAGTATGTCACTTCGGAAGAAGTACTGGAAAGTCTGAGAGGAAAGCATGAAATCGTAGGAAAGATTCTGGAACATCGCGGACTGAAGAAGTTGCTGGGTACCTATATTGATGCCCTCCCCCAACTTATCAATCCGGCTACCGGACGTATCCATACGTCTTTCAACCAGACGGTCACAGCTACCGGACGACTGAGTTCAAGCAATCCGAACCTGCAGAACATTCCTATCCGCAACGAAGACGGAAAGGAAATCCGAAAGGCTTTCATCCCCGACGAAGGATGCGAATTCTTCTCGGCCGACTATTCACAAATTGAGCTGCGCATCATGGCACATTTGAGCAATGACCCGCACATGATTGAAGCTTTCCGGAAAGACCAGGACATTCATGCAGCTACTGCCGCTAAAATATATAAAGTAAAACTGGAGGAAGTGACACGCGAACAAAGAAGCAAGGCCAAGACTGCCAATTTCGGTATCATCTACGGAATTTCAGTATTCGGACTGGCAGAACGTCTGAACGTTGACCGCAAGGAGGCCAAAGCACTTATCGATGGATACTTTGAAAACTATCCGGATGTAAAGGCCTATATGGACCAGAGCGTTCATGAAGCACGCGAAAAAGGATACATTGAAACCATCTTCAAACGCAAACGCTATCTGCCAGACATCAACTCCAAAAATGCAGTCGTCAGAGGGTATGCCGAACGAAATGCAATCAACGCCCCCATTCAAGGCAGTGCCGCCGATATTATTAAGGTAGCCATGATACGTATATACCAGCGTTTCCAGGAAGAAGGTATCCGCTCGAAAATGATTCTCCAAGTACACGATGAATTAAATTTCAGCGTCTTGCCGGAAGAAAAAGAAAAAGTGCAACAAATTGTGATAAGCGAAATGGAGGCTGCTTACAAAATGAAAGCTCCACTGCGTGCAGACCATGGTTGGGGACAAAATTGGTTGGAAGCACACTAAACTAGTAAAATCGTTAACATATGTTTAATTTGTGACATTTTGCTAATTTATTGCATTTTTTTCGCTGGAATGCATACAACATATTAAAGCTTTTACTACATTTGCACCGTCAAAAAGAACAAAACGTAAGTAAAACCTTAACATTAAAAAGATATGAAAAAGATGAATTTAGCAAAGTGTGTAGTTGTTTTAGTTATAACTTTTGTTGCAAGCTTGTCAACTTATGCTGCTAAAATGAACAACAACCTGATTTACAATTCACAAGAAGTTAACGGATTGAAAGTTGCAGAAACTGTATACAAGAAAGACGGTAATATGCTGACAAACTACATGAAATATAGCTACAAATACAACGCCAACAACCAGATGACTGAAAATATGTCACAGAAATGGAATGCAAGCAAGAACTGCTGGGAAAACGATTTGTGTATTCGTTATACATACGACAACAAGAGCGTAACTACAGAATATTACAAATGGAATTCCAAGAAGAATGACTTCATTCTGATTCCTGAAATGACTGTTACAATGGACAAATGATTAAATAAGAAAATTCATAAACTCTCTTTACAAAAGAGGCTCTTCGCGACGAAGAGTCTCTTTTTTTATTTTCTACCGACGAAGTCCGCCAAAATTGCCGCTCATTCCATAGAAGAATAGGCAGGAACTTAAAAAATAACTATCTTTGCAGAGAATTAGAGTATTCTGCATCAGAAATAGATTAAAAACGAACAATAATTATGGCATTACAATGTGGTATCGTCGGTTTGCCAAACGTAGGAAAATCGACACTTTTCAACTGCTTATCAAACGCGAAAGCCCAAGCGGCCAACTTCCCGTTCTGCACCATTGAACCCAATGTGGGCGTGATTACGGTGCCCGATGACCGTCTGAACAAACTGGCCGAACTGGTCAACCCCGACCGCATCGTTCCCACTACCGTGGAAATTGTAGACATCGCCGGACTGGTGAAAGGAGCCAGCAAGGGTGAAGGGCTGGGCAACAAGTTTCTGGCCAACATTCGTGAAACGGATGCTATTCTGCACGTGCTGCGCTGTTTCGACGATGAGAACGTGACGCATGTGGACGGCAGTGTGGATCCGGTACGCGACAAGGAAATCATTGATACGGAACTCCAGTTGAAGGATCTGGAAACCATCGAAAGCCGCATTCAGAAGGTGCAGAAACAGGCACAGACCGGGGGCGACAAGGTAGCCAAGCAGACGTACGAGGTGCTGGTGCGTTACCGTGAGGCGCTGTTGCAGGGTAAATCGGCACGCACCGTACAGTTTGAAACAAAAGACGAACAGAAAATCGCGCACGAACTGTTCCTGCTCACCTCAAAGCCGGTGATGTATGTGTGCAACGTGGACGAAGCCAGCGCCGTAAGCGGCAACAAGTACGTGGAGCAGGTGCGTGAGGCAGTGAAAGAGGAAGGTGCTGAAATCCTGATTGTAGCGGCCAAGACGGAAGCCGACATTGCCGAACTGGAGACGTACGAAGACCGCCAGATGTTCTTGCAGGAGGTGGGTCTGGAAGAGTCGGGCGTGAGCCGGCTGATACGTGCGGCCTACAAGCTGCTGAACCTGGAGACTTACTTCACGGCCGGAAAGATGGAAGTACGCGCCTGGACGTTCCACAAGGGATGGAAGGCTCCGCAGTGTGCCGGTGTCATCCACACGGATTTTGAAAAGGGATTTATCCGCGCGGAGGTCATCAAGTACGACGACTTTATCCGTTACGGCTCGGAAGCTGCCGTACGTGAGGCCGGAAAACTCAACGTGGAAGGTAAGGAATACGTCGTAGAAGACGGAGACATCATGCACTTCCGTTTCAACGTTTAATCATCTTATTTATCAAGCACGGACTTACACGCTCCGTGCTTGTTTTTCTTTATAACTTTATTACGCCATGAACTATCTCATCATCGGAACAGGCGGTGTAGGAGGAAGCATCGCCGGATTTCTGGCACTGGCAGGCAAGAACGTGACCTGCATTGCCCGCGGAAAGCACCTGGAAGCCATCCGCCGTCAGGGACTGCACCTGAAATCGGATTTAAAGGGGGAACATTTTCTTCCCGTAAAGGCATGTACCGCAGAAGAATATCAGGGGAAGGCGGATGTCATCCTGGTCTGCGTGAAAGGATATTCCATTGATTCCATCCGCCCCGTGCTGGAGCGTGCGGCTACCCCCGACACCCTGGTCATCCCCATCCTGAATGTGTACGGCACGGGGCCCCGCATCGGTCGCCTGGTGCCTTCTGTCAAGGTGCTCGACGGGTGTATCTACATCGTGGGCTTCGTATCGGGCGAAGGGGAAATCAGCCAGATGGGTAGCATCTTCCGCCTGGTGTTCGGTGCGCGTCCGCAGCAGCAGGTTGCGCCCGAACGGCTGGAAAAGATTGCCGGTGAACTCCGCGAGTGCGGCATCAAGGTGGACGTGTCGGACGACATCAACCGGGATACGTTCATCAAATGGTCGTTTATCTCGGCCATGGCCTGCACGGGTGCCTATCACGACGTGCCGATGGGCGAGGTGCAGCACGAGGGAGAGGTACGCGACACGTTTATCGGTCTGTCGCGTGAAAGTGCGCAGATTGGGGAGAAACTGGGTATCGCCTATCCCGGCGATTCCGTGGCCTACAACCTGATGGTGATAGACAAGCTCGATCCGCACAGCACGGCTTCCATGCAGAAGGACATTGCCCGGGGACATGAGTCGGAGATTCAGGGCCTGCTGTTCGATATGATTGACCTGGGCACACAGTTGCACATTGACATGCCTGTCTACCGGAAGGTGGCGCAAAAATTTCAACAAGCATGAAACATCTTATCGATATTGACACCTGGGAGCGGAAGGACAACTATCTTTTCTTCCGCGATTTCCATAATTCCTGGATTGCCATGACCAGCGAAGTGGACTGCACGGAGGCGTATGCGGAAGCAAAGGCACAGGGCCGTTCCTTCTTTCTGTATTACCTGTACGCCATACTTCGTGCGGCAAATGAAATCAAGGAATTCCGTTACCGGTGGGACAAACACGGGCAGGTGGTTTACCACGATACGGTAGACATCACGACGCCCATCGCCGTGCCGGGAAAGACGTTCTACACGGTTCGCATTCCCTGGAACAGTGATTTCAAGGCTTTCTACGAGGAAGCCCGGCGCATCATCACCTCTATCCCGGAGGACGGAGACCCGTACGGCACCGACAAGGCGATTGCAGCTCAGGGCGATTTTGATGTCATCCTGCTCAGTGCCACTCCCAAGCTGTACTTTACCTCCATCTCTTACACGCAGTATGCCCCGGGCCATCCTCTGGACTATCCGCTGATGAATGCAGGCAAAGCAGTGACACGTGAAGGAAAGCTGGTCATGCCCATTGCACTGACCGTAAGCCATGCCTTTGTAGACGGAGCGCACATCTCACTATTCTTCGAGAAAGTAGAGAAGTACCTGAAGGAAAGATAAACAAACACTTCATCAATATGCGCAAAACGCAGGGTTCTGTTCTACGTTTCCCACGGCGGAACCCTACGTTTCCCACAAGAGAAACCTACAGTTCGGGGCCGGGAAACATAAGGATTCCGCACAGAAAACCTAAAACATACAAGCACACCCCTATATCTATACAATAATGTTTTTGACTTCCCGCTTTTTGTGGCTTAATTTGCTTCTAAAGAATATCGTTATGACAAAAAGAACAAGCTGGTTCCTGTCTGTAGCCGCCACTGTCATCGTACTCATGGGTGGCGGTTACGTGGCACTGCGGCATAGCCGGACACAGGTGCATGCCCTCATCAATCAATCCTTGCAGGAAGCCGAACGCCTTCACTACAACGACCGTCTGAATGCGTTCAGCAAGAACCCGCACATCTACGTAGACCCAGCCATAAAGGCTTATCTTTTCGCGCCCGTCTCCAGCCGGAAAATCAAAAGCTATACGCTTCAGACCACAGAAGAAAAAACCACTTACCTGTTCAAGGACAGTATCCCGGAAGAGAAAGCCCGGAAACTGCTGAACGAATACCTGCTGGCAGACATACAGCCTGTCAAGGTGGAGGAAGTGAACCGGTTGTTTCAGGAACAGCTCGAAAAAAAACATGTCAGCGGAACGGCAGGTGTGTTTTATTCCGACAAGTCGGCTCGCACCCGCACACGGGCAGGCATCTTACCCACGTCCTCAGCCTATAAGACTCCGGTCTACTCGCTCGACCTGACTCACAGCCTGCAACTGCAAGGGTGGGCTGACTACGACTTGCTGACTTTACTCCGCTATATCCATGCGGGCTTTTACGGGCTGCTGTGCCTGCTGCTCGCTGCCACAGGTATACAAGTCTGCCTTTACCTGAAAAAACGGCGAAATAAGCCTGAAAAAGGGCTGTACATCGACCTGAAGCAGCAGATATTGCTGATTGACGGCATACAGTGTGCCATTTCCAGCCTCGACTTACAGCTCCTTTACCTGCTATGGGAAAAGAAAGGAGAATGTGTGAACCGTGAAGACTTGAAAACGACTTGCTGGCCGCACGACCCGCAGGCGGATGAGAAATTAGACACGCACATACAAACAATCCGGAAAGTCCTGCAAGACTTCCCGGATTATCGGATTTCTACCGTCAAAGGACGGGGATATTATCTGACTGCTGCCTCTACTAAGGATTCTGCACCAAATTAGGATTAGCATCTATCTCGGTCTGCGGAATAGGGACGGCCAGACGTGAATCATTCGGCTGGATGGTATAGGCACCGGAAGTCTCCAGCGAACTCAAGTGCCAGCTTCCCTTACGCAGCACAGGCAATTTATTACGCGTATAATCGTACACTGCCAGCCCCTCGCCCACCAGTTCCTTTCTTCTTTCTTGCAGAATGCGCTCCAGAGTGAAATCGGCAGTGGCATTTACCTTCATGGCGGTATTTGTGGTACGGTGGGTAATCACTTCGTTCAGGTATTCCATTCCCTTGTTCGCCTGCTCGCCTCCTATTTTCAGGCCTGCTTCGGCTGCATTCAGGTAGATTTCCGACAGACGCACGATGCACAGGTTGTTGTCACGCGGATCAGCGGTTTTGCCGGGAAACTTGGCCAGATAGACTTTCTTGTCACGGGCACCTTCGGGAAGGTCGGTGTTATTGGCGATGGCAGACACCTGCATCACACTGTGGCGCACATCTTGCGGGTCTTCATCCAGTAGGTTCAGGTAGTCTTCCGACAGTATCAGGTTGTTCCAGTCCACTTTTTCTTCATTGGCATAGACCATAGGAGCTCCTTCTCCACCCGAACCACCGGAGGGTTCCGTCAGCGAGAAGTAGAACTCGAAAAGCGACTCACTGGTATATTCCTTTCCCCAGACGGTGGAGTACTCGTCGAGGGTATACAACTGATACAGGCTTTTACTATTTTCGATGACATCTGTAGCTGCCTTGTAGGCATTCGGATAATCCAGCTTGTTCAAATAAACTCTTGACAGAATACCCTGCACGGCCCAGTAGTTCAGGCAGCCGTCTTTCTTCTCCTTGCTAAGACCGACCAGCGAATTGGTCAGGTCGGTAATAATCTGGTCGTAGCATTCGGCCACCGTATTTCGTGCCGGCTTCGAAGACTGATCAGTGGCTGTTATAACAATAGGCACCCCTAATGACTGGCCGTTATCATACGAATAGGGCATGGCAAACACGCGTATCAGATCGTACAAGGCTAACCCTCGCATAGCTAGTGCCTGGGACTTGATTTCATTCAGCGACTTCTCGTCAGTAGTGTGTACCTGCCCGTTTTCAATGGCGGCTATCAGATTGTTAGTTTGTCGAATCACTTTATAGACCTGATTCCACGGCAAACTTGAATTAAAGCTGTCAGTAGCCTTCACATTATACTCATAATAAGGTGAAACCCTGCGTCCGTCTCCCTTGGTCATACGAGCCTGCACGTCCGCAGCACGACAGTCACCAAAATAAAAGAAGTTGTCACCATAATAACTATGCGCTGACGCCAATCGATAAATGCCGTTTAATGCGCTTTGGGCATCTTCCAAAGAAGAGAAAGCCTGGTCGGTGGGTACGGATGTGGACGGATTCAGGTCCAGCCAGCCGTCCGAACAAGAGGTACATGCCAGTGAGGCAGCAAGAAAATAAATATAGAGTGGTTTCATAATCCTATTCGTTTTTAGAAAGTTAATTGTACACCGAAGTTGAAGGTACGCATAGCAGGTGCCTCACAGAATACCTCTCCATTGACCGGAGTTTCGGGGTCATACTGCTTCCATTTGGCCCATGTCAGCAGGTTACTGCCCGAAAAATAGATGCGGGCTTTGTCAATCAGGGCCTTTCGGGTCCATTCGGAAGGAAGCGTAAATCCAAACGTAAGATTCTTCAGGCGCAGATGGTTGGTGCTGTGAATGTAGCGCGAAGAGTTCTGAGGTCCGGCATCTTCTCCATAGACAAAACGTGGCACATCAGTCATGTTGCCCGACTCTTGCCAGCGGTCGGTAGCATAGACAGGTAGATTATATTTTGAATTATAGATGTTATTCGTTCCGTTCTCAATGTAAGTGCCGGTCTTATCGTAGGAATATCCGCCCAACGAATAGGTCAGCGTAAAGCTCAAATCCAGCCATTTGTAGTTCAACATGTTTGTCAAACCGCCAGAGACCTTCGGATTGACCGATTTGTAAGGAATGGACTGCGCTTCACCGGCATTCTCTGTCAGACTCCGGTCCACAATCACTGTACCGTCTTCCTGCGGTATTTCCTGATTCCGGTAATACATAGCCTTACCCGTATCCGGATTTACCCCGGCATATTCCTTTACGTAGAATGTATGGTAGGGCAATCCTACTTTATGGATGAACCATGTACCTTCGATTGACTGCTCCAACTGTCCGTTGAGTGACACAATCTTATTCTTATTGTGGCTCAAATTGAAGACCGTAGTCCAGTTAAAATTGTCATTGGCAAAGTTGATGGTACGCAATTCCAGTTCCACGCCCCGGTTGTTCAACTGTCCCACATTGCTCAGATAGTTCGTAAATCCGGTAGTAGCACTGATAGGAAGGCTGTACAGCAAATCCTTCGTATCGCGGTTATAGTATTCCACGCTCAGGAAAATGCGGTTGATGAACGACACGTCCAGTCCCACGTTCAGGTTATAGTTCTTTTCCCATCCCAAGTTGGGGTTGGAGATAGAAGATTCATAAGAACCCAAACCTCCCATATAGCTTTGTCCCAAAGAATACAATCCCATATAGCCATACAGAGAGCCCGGCTGGTTACCGTTCACACCGTAAGAGGCACGAATCTTCAGGTCGCTCAGAATGTGCTTCACAGGCTGCATGAAGGCTTCGTTGCTCACATGCCACATACCCGATACGGACCAGAAATTTCCCCAGCGGTTATCGGGTGAGAGGCGGGAACTACCGTCGCGGCGGAAGCTTCCTGCCACATAATAACGGTCGTCATAATCGTAGTTCAAACGTGAAATATACGACAGCATACGATAATCCTGCGTTGATGAAACGAAGCTGTTCAACACTGCTCCGTTATCAGGTTCAGTAAGCCCTACATACGACGGCAATTTGGAACGTTCGCCGGATGCCTTATCCGTCTGGTAGCTTTCCACTTCGTACGCAGCCAAGACATCCAGGTGGTGCTTCTGCGCAAAGGTCTTCACGTAATTCACCGAAGTAGAAGAAATCAGCTTCCCATATTCGATGAATCCTTTGGAGGACTGTGCATCGGAACCGCTCTTCGGTCCTGCAGAGCTCAACGGATTGTAGTAGCGCGAGTCCTTCTGGATGGTATAGTCATAACTTAACGTTTCCTTTATTTTCAGGCCCTTTATCGGTTCTACGGCCGCATAACCGGTGGAGAACATACGCGTCATCCGCGTGCGGTTATAGTCCGTCAGAATATCACGCAGCGGGTTCAACTGTGTGCCGTCGTACGCTCCCACATAATTTCCGGCTTCATCTCTCACCAGCATGGAAGGAGTCATGGTCATCGCCACACACAAATACGGGTTGATGGCAGAGCCACGTTCTTCGTTCATCTCCTGATTCATCTGGGTAAACATCATGTTGGCACCTACCTCACCGTACCGGCCCACCTTCTGGGTCATGTTCAGACGGGCCGAATAACGGTCCAAACTGGAATTCTTAGCCAGTCCTTCCTGACTGTTGTATCCCAAAGAGGCATAGAAAGTGGTCTTCTCGTTTCCTCCGGATACGGATGCCTCGTAATCCTGCTGGATGGCAGTACGAAGCAACTCTTTTCTCCAGTTGGTATAACCCATGGAAGGCACAGACGCATACTTGTTAATCTCACCGTCTGCATAGCCGGCAGGGTCTGCCATCTGCTTGTCCATGGCATAGTTCACCAGCCCCTCGTACAGCAGTTCACGGCGCTGGTCACCGTTCAGTGTCGGACGGAAATCAACTGCTGCATTCGAGAAACCTCCCGACATGTTAAAGGAAACCTGTGCCTTTCCAGCCTTTCCTTTCTTGGTCGTAATCAGGATTACGCCATTGGCCGCACGCGAACCATACAGAGAGGCTGCCGCCGCATCCTTGATAATCGTAATATTTTCAATATCGGCCGGATTCAGCGTGCTCATGATATTGGTTTTGGAGTTGTTCATGTAGGCCGCATCGGCTCCTCCGGCACTCAGGCTACCGGAAGTTACGGGCACCCCGTCAATCACGAACAACGGTTCCTGAGAAGCATTAAACGAACCCATACCACGGATACGGATACTCTGATTGGCTCCCGGCTGTCCGGAACTGCTGGTAATAGCCACACCCGTGGTCATTCCCTGCAGTTTCTGCTCCACGCTCATCACGGGGATGTCTTTCATCATATCTCCCTTCAAGGTATTGGCAGACCCTGTGAAAGAAGACTTGGTGAAATTACCATATCCCGTCACCACCACCTCTTCCAGATTCATGGTTTCAGGCTGGAGCACCACGTTCAGGTGTTCTTTTTTGGGAACTTTTATCAACTGAGTTTTCATACCCAGGTAAGCTACGACCAGAATCTTGTCATCCGGTCCCACTTCCAATGTATACTTTCCATCAATGTCGGTCACCACTCCACGTGCTTCATTTCCCTGTACAGAAATCGTAGCCCCGATAAGCGGCTCGTGATCTTCAGCTGAAGTAATCAACCCACTGATGGTACGCTGTTGTGCAAAAGTCTGTTGACACACCACACACAGCAGTAATAAAACTAAAAGTCTGATTCTTTGCATTTTGACGATTTTTGTTTTGATTATAAAGAATATTCAACAAAACACACGCCAAAAACAGCCTTTTTATACTTTAATTTTTAAAAAATTGATTACAAGAAAGTTACACGAATTTAAGAAAAAGAAAAGCTGTGGAATTTCTGCACATTTGTAGAAATAATCCACAGCTTTTTTCTGCTTTATTTACTGTTCAGATAGTCACACAGCTTCTGTACGGCTCTTGCCCGGTGACTGATCCTGTTCTTTTCTTCAACCCCCATCTCCGCAAAAGTCTCGGCATAGCCTTCCGGCACGAACACCGGATCGTAGCCGAAGCCGGAGCTTCCTTTTTTCTCCCGGATGATTTCTCCCTTCACAATGCCTTCGAACAAGTGCTTTTCTCCTCCTTCTATCAGGCAGATGGCCGTGCGGAACTGCGCCTTCCGGTTCTCCTTGCCTTCCAGTTCTGCCAGCAGCTTCTTCATATTGGCTTCCGAGTCGTGACCTTCACCGCCCGCATAACGTGCCGAATACACCCCTGGAGCCCCGTCCAGCGCTTCCACCTCCAGACCGGTATCGTCGGCAAAGCAATCCATACCATAATGCGCATGAATATATTCTGCCTTCAGCGCGGCATTTCCTTCAAGCGTATCCGCCGTTTCCGGAATATCGGCTTCACAACGGATGTCTTCCAAACTAAGCACTTCCACTTTATCTCCCAAAATGGCACGTATCTCCTCCAGTTTATGGGCATTGTTGGTAGCAAAAACCAGTTTCTTTTTCATGTTGAACTTTTTCTTGACAATTATACATTTCCATGCAAAGATACACATCGCCCGACAGTATTTCAACTAACGACCCCAAAAAGCCGATAAAAAAGCCTGATCTTCCCTCAGGAGACCAGGCCTTTATCACGAAGGCTATACGCCGTCAGTTCAATACGATTTCATCTACAAACAAGAATCCGGGATTACCCTTGCCGCCGTGCCATGCCGGGATATTCTGTTCAGATAAGGCTGTAACCTTCACGTAACGGGTCTTTACCGGGTCAAATTTCAGGGTATGGGTATAAATCTGGTTAGCATCCGTTTCCTTCATAGCCGGATAAGTTTCCGAAGCCACTTTCTTGAAAGTCTTGTTGTCGTCCGACACCTCTACGGTAATGCCTCTGGTATCAAACGTCCAGTCGCCCTTTTCCACGCAAGTGCGCAAGGTCATGGAACTGATTTCGGTAGCTTCCTTTAAGTCAATCACCGCCTCCATGTCATTCTTGTAGAAAGCAATCCAGCGTCCGGTCTTGTAGTTGCGGTCACCTGTCATACCGTCTACCAAAGTAGTGGCACCCTTAAACTCGTAAGGCTTATTGATAGGCTGCAACATGGTGATGGGCTTCGCCGTAGACTTGCTGAACGCAATGCTGTCACGCGTAATGCGCGAGTTGCCTTCCGGACGCACGGCCATCATGCGCAGCACACATGCCGCATCAATGGTCAGTCCGTTTTCATACTTGGACGAAGCTGTGGTAGGTTCCGTACCGTCGAGGGTATAGTACACAGGTGCATCGTCGATGGTGCTTGCCGTTACATCCAGCTTACCCGTTTCCGTGTTAGGAGCGATGTTCACATTCACATCGAAAATATGCGTAGCGTAGTTCCATCCCTTCAGCTGATAAATCTTTGTCAGACGAGCCGTGCGTTTCAGGAATCCCTGATAATCTTGCTTCTTTTCAGGAGCGCTCCACTGCGTTTCACAAAGCGCAGCCATACGCGGCAGTACCATGTACTGTGCCTGTGCCATAGTCGGGATATACTCCGTCCAGAGGTTCGCCTGCACACCGGTAATGAACTTCTGTTCTTCCGGAGAAAGAGCAGACGGCATCGGTTCGTAGCTGTACACTCTTTCCATAGGCAGATAGCCGCCGATGGCCAGCGGTTCACTGTCCGTATCCTTTGCCTGATAATAGTCGAAATACAGGTACGTGTTCGGCGTCATGATGACATTGTGCTGCTGACGAGCCGCTTCAATACCACCGGCTTCCCCTCTCCATGACATCACCGTGGCATTCGGAGCCAGTCCGCCTTCCAGAATTTCATCCCAGCCAATCATGTTACGCCCGTTCTCGGTGAGGAACTTCTCCGCTTCCTGTATCACGTAGCTCTGCAGGTATTCTTCCTTCGAGTGCTTGCTGTCGCCCTTGATGCCCAGCGCCTTGATACGTGCCTGACACTTCGGACAAGTCTCCCACTTCACCTTCGGACATTCGTCGCCACCCACATGGATGTATTCCGACGGGAATATCTCGATGATTTCCGCCAGCACATCCTTGATGAACTGGATGGTCTTGTCGTTACCCGCACAAAGCACATTGTCGGAAATACCCCACATGCGCCAAACTTCATACGGACCGCCCGTACATCCCAGTTCCGGATAAGCCGCCAGCGCCGCCTGCATGTGACCCGGAAGGTCGATTTCCGGAATGACCGTGATATAGCGTTCTGCCGCGTAAGCCACGATTTCCCGGGCCTGTTCCTGCGTATAGAAACCACCGTAAGGCTTACCGTCATATTCGCCCGAGTTGCGTCCGATAACCGTCTCGCTGCGTTTGGAGCCGATTTCCGTCAGCTTGGGATACTTCTTGATTTCGATACGCCATCCCTGGTCTTCCGACAGATGCCAGTGGAAGCGGTTGATGTTATGCAGGGCCAGCATGTCGATGTACGTCTTGATTTCATCCATGCTGAACATGTGACGGCCCACATCAAGCATCATACCACGGTAGCTGAAGCGCGGCGAGTCGTTGATTTCCACTGCCGGCAATTCCACCGCTCCTGCCCCTTCATATACCGATACAGATTTGCGAAGCGTCTGGATACCATAGAACACACCAGCTTCAGAAGGAGCAGCAATCACTACTTTCTGCCCATCCACCTTCAGCTGATACGCCTCCGGAGAATCGGCTTCCAGGCCCAGTCTGAGCACAATGCCCTCTTCCTTTTCACCTTCTTCCACCTTCAGCACGATGCCGGTCTGTTCCTTGATAAAAGCAGCCAGGAACTCGGCGTTCTTCTTCATCTTTTCATTCCCTGCAGTATAGTGGATAGTTTCTCCACTCTTCAGCAGAAACGAACCCTGCGATGCCGCCGTAATCTCCAGCGGCATAGGAACAACCTGATAGTCGGCCACAGCCGTCGGACTATCCGTACACGAGGCCATCAGCATTCCGGCAAATGCCAGCCCCATACAATTCATTTTTGAAAATGGTCTCATAAATCAATACATATAAAAGATAAGTAATTAGATTTTATTTCATCACATCGGCCAGCTGGTGAATCACCACGGAAATATCCTCCAGCGGAGAACCGTCGGGCGAAGACACCGTTATCCGCTTCGTCTCGCCCGGCAGCAGGTCGAAGAAATTGTCGGAGAAACGCACCCCCTGCAAGGGTACCTCCACGAACACGTCACGCGCCAGCACACGCGACTTCAGGGTCAGCTCCACCACCCCGCCCTTCTCCACCTTGCGGCAGGAAATTTCAGCCTGCGGCAGACGCTGATCCTTGGGATGCACTGGATAGAACACCTCGTCCGAGAGCATCTTCCTTCCGTCCGCACCCTTGAGCGTCATGTGGATGAACGAAGCTGTGGTGTCGCAGCCTTCAAAAGCCTTCTGCCAGTCCTCCTCAAAGAACACCTCAGAGGCATTTACCGGCAGCATCCCTTCCACCCGATGGCGGCGATACACTTTTCCCTGAAAGTCCGTCCAAGCTAGCTGAAGCGTCACTTTCTCCGTCTGCAAACGGTCAGAAAGCACATAGAAGCGCAACTTGTCGCCCTCGCGGATGGCATCCACCAACACGGGCGCAAAGGCACGGCGCGTCTGATACTGCATCGCCTTCCAGTTGCCGTAATAATCGATGGCCGACCACGACACCACCGGCCAGCTGTCGTTCAGCTGCCAAGGCAGGCTGCCCATGCAGTACGGACGGTTGCGGCGGTGTGCCACCATGCCCCGGCGCATGCCATGGCCTTGCAGCACCAGCCCCACGTACACCAGGTCTTCAAACTTCTCCGGCACCGGATAATACAGGCTCATGGTTTTCTTAATCAAGGCATTTCCTATCGTGCTCTTCTGATGCGCGTTCATCACGGACGACTCCAGCTCATAATCCTCGGGCGAAGCAAAGGTGCGAATGGTCTTCATCTCCGGAAAGGCCTGAAAGCCGTACTCGCTCATGAAGCGCGGAATCTCGCGGTCCAGGCTCTCGAAAGGCTTCTGCCCGTACCACGTGCCCCAGTTATGGCTGTCGCCCACCTTCCAGCTCTCCGGCCTGCCCCAGTTGGCCTCCAGCGGCGAGCCTTCCAGGTAGAAGCGACCCAGATCAAATTCTTTCACCTTCTGTGGCAAAAGCTGACGGAAAAGCATATCATATCCTTCCTGCATCTGCTGATAGACTTCGGGCGAATATTTCTCCTTCCATCCCCAGTAGCGCATGCCTTCGTAAATTTCATTATTGCCGCACCACATGGCCAGCGACGCATGGTTGCGCAGGCGGCGGATATTATATTCTGCTTCCGCTTCCACACGGCGCAGAAAGGCCGGATCGTGGGGATAAGTGGTACAAGCAAACATGAAGTCCTGCCACACCAGGATACCGCGCCTGTCGGCTTCCTCAAAGAACGCATCGTCTTCATAGATACCACCGCCCCACACACGAATCATGTTCATATTGGACGACTGCACATCCTCCAACAAACGGCTGTAGCGCTGGCGCGTAACACGCGGCAACAGGGCGTCCGACGGAATCAGGTTTGTACCTTTGGCAAACATCGGTATCCCGTTCACTTCGAAGTAGAAGCTCCGGCCGTCCTTATCTTTCTCCTGGACTACACGTATCGAGCGCAGACCAATCTGGTGACTCTTCTGTGACACTACCTGTCCGTCTACCGACACTGAAGCCTCAAACGTATACAATGCAGGCTCTCCCCAACCGTTAGGCATCCACAAGTGCGGCTGTTCCACTGTCACAGGAAGAGAAATATGATTAAGTCCCGGTCGCAATTCCACCGTCCGCTCCACGTTCTTATCTGACTCACCCGCATAACTGTACGACACACGTACTACAGCCTGCTGTGTATGATTGCTAATATTGTTTATTTCTAAGCGATTGTTTACCTCTGCCCGTTCGGCGCTGACTGACTGCTGATGCACGAAATAATCTTCCACTACCGCCCGATCCGCGAACTGCAGATACACTGGACGCCAAATGCCACAAGTCACCATACGGATACCCCAGTCCCATCCATAAGAATAAGGTGCCTTACGAGTAAAAATACTTAGTTTCTGTGGATAATGATCATTATCGGCCGGATAATCAAACCCGTTACTCTCCCATTGTGGCATCGCTTCCCGGATAGGCGAACGGAAGCGTATTACAAGCTTGTTTTCTCCTTTTCTTAAGACAGACTTGACAGATACCCGATAACCCACAAACATATTATCTGCTTTCAGCAGCAAAGAACCGTTTAAGAAAACATCTGCATAGGTATCAAGCCCTTCAAAAACCAGATATACTCCTTCATGATGTAACTGCTCCTCTGTCAGTACAAATGAAGTACGATACAGCCAGTCTTCCTTTTCCACCCATTGTATTTTCTGCTCATTCATGCCATAAAAAGGATCAGGCAATTTATCATGGGCTATCAGGTCTTGATGCACCGTGCCCGGCACCTGTGCAGACAACCATTCATTACTACCATACATTGAAAACTCCCATCCAGTATGCAGCTGATGGATTTGAGATAAACTACTGCCCGACGCATGATTTCCATAAGTCAGTAAAAAGGCCAGTAACATCATCAGAGTGATTTTTGACATATTTTTCACGTTATAGATCCAAGTATCGCAATATCAAGTACAAAATAAAATAAGTTTTTCCGATAAGCCAAATTAATCGAAAAAACTTATTTTATTTTAGTTTTTTAAGGGAAAAGTTTATTTTACTTTAAGCTTATCAAAACCTTCACCATATACTCCAACTACATTGCTTTGTGAAATGAAGGCATTCGGATCAATATCCTTTACTAACCGGAAGATATCGAGTGATTCCCGTTTTTTAGCCAAAACCACTACTACCTTTATTTCCTGTTTGCTGTACCATCCTTTTCCATCAAGTAAAGTCACCCCACGATCAATCTTTGTCGCAATCCCTTCGGCTATTTCCTCATATTTGCGTGAGAATATCAGGAACTGCACAGACTGACGTGTACTGTTAATCACATAGTCAATGACGATACTCATCACAAACAAGACACAAAAGCCGAACAACACCCTGCGCCAGTCGTGAAAAATAAAATAACAAGATGAAATAATTACAATGTCACAATACATCATCATCCGCCCCAGTGTAACATCCTTATATTTATTAATAATCCAGGCAATGATATCCGTTCCACCCGTACTTCCATTGTTACAGAACACGATACCAATTCCAAAGCCCAACAGACCGGCACCTATCACACAAGCCATAAAATCCTGACCAGGACCTAACAACTGAGGAAGGTTTCCATTCTCATCCTTCAGAATCATCTGAAAGAACCAGAGCAGGAAGGTCAGCATAAAAATGGCAAAGATGGTCTTAATACTAAATTTAGGCCCTAAAATTTTCAAGGCAAAACCTAGGAATATAGCATTAATCACAAAATAAGAGACCTGAATCTCTATGCCTGTGGCATAATAGATAATTGCCGCAATACCCGTCACCCCTCCAGTAGTAATCTGATAGGGAAGCATAAATGCAGCCCAGCCAATGGAATAACAAATCAGCCCGAAGGTTATGGCCAAATAGTCTCTGGACTCCCGGCCCAACTTTTTCTTTAATAAAGCTTCCATAGACAATAAAAAACAATCCGGAATGAACAGGAGGTACCTTCTGTTCATTCCGGACGAGCATTTAATAGGTTAAAGTACAATGTTTACAATTTTCTTCGGCACAATAATCACCTTCTTCGGAGTCTTGCCCTCAATCCACTTCTGTGACTGTTCTTCAGCCAGTACAGCAGCCTGGATGGTATTATTGTCTGCATCGGCAGGGAACTCCATTGTAAAGCGAGCCTTACCATTAAAAGAAATAGTATATTTTACGCTGTCTTCTTTCAAATATTCCTCATTGAATTCCGGCCAATGTGCATCGCATACAGAAGAAGTATTGCCCAAAGCTTCCCACAATTCTTCTGCCAAATGCGGAGCAAACGGAGCCAAAAGCACAACCAGATTGCTCATCACAGCCTTGTTGCGACATTTCAATGAAGTCAATTCATTGACACAAATCATAAAGGCACTGATAGAGGTGTTGTAAGAGAAGGTTTCAATATCTCCTGTCACCTTCTTAATCAGTTTATGAATGGCTTTCAGTTCTTCTTTGGTAGCTTCCCCTTCAACAGGCAAGAAAGCACCCTGACGGTCATAGAACAAATTCCAAAGCTTCTTCAGGAAGCGGTGTACTCCATCAATACCATTGGTATCCCATGGCTTAGACTGTTCTACCGGGCCAAGGAACATTTCATACATACGCAATGTATCTGCTCCATAACGATCTACAATCATATCCGGGTTCACCACGTTATACATGGACTTACTCATCTTTTCAACTGCCCAACCACAGATATACTTGCCATCTTCCAAAATAAACTCTGCATTATGATATTCCGGACGCCAATTTTTGAAGGCTTCCACATCCAGTACATCGTTCGATACAATGTTTACATCTACGTGCAACGGAGTTACCTCATACTGGTCTTTCAATCCCAATGACACAAAAGTATTGGTATCTTTGATACGATATACAAAGTTGCTTCGTCCCTGAATCATTCCCTGATTCACCAGTTTCTGGAACGGTTCTTCCTTGATACTGATACCCAAGTCGAACAAGAACTTATTCCAGAAGCGAGAATAAATCAAGTGACCGGTAGCATGTTCCGTACCTCCTACATAAAGGTCTACATTCTGCCAGTAATGGTCTGCCTTCTCAGAAACCAGCGCTTCATTGTTATGCGGATCCATGTAACGCAAATAATATGCACTGGAACCGGCAAATCCCGGCATGGTATTCAATTCCAGAGGGAATACATTCACGTTATCAATCTTCGTGTTTTCTACGACTTCACCTTTTGCTACATCCCACGCCCAACGAGTTGCATGTCCCAAAGGAGGTTCTCCGCTTTCTGTAGGCAAGAACTTAGCAACCTCAGGAAGTTCCAGCGGAAGCTTGCTTTCGTCAATCATATACGGCATGCCGTCCTTGTAATATACCGGGAACGGTTCACCCCAATAACGCTGGCGAGAGAAAATCGCATCACGCAAACGGAAGTTGACTTTCACACGGCCCAGATTATGCTCTTTCACATATTTCTTGGTAGCTGCAATGGCTTCTTTGATAGTCAGGCCATTCAGCGTCAAGTCACAATAAGGAGTTACCCCCGCTTTCGGAGAGTTGCAAACGATTCCTTCCTTCGCATCGAAGCTTTCTTCGCTTACGTCACAACCTTCTACCAGCGGTACAATCGGCAAGTTGAAATGCTTGGCAAATGCATAGTCACGACTATCGTGCGCAGGTACCGCCATGATGGCTCCTGTTCCATAACCAGCCAATACATAATCACTGATCCATACTGGAACAGATTCTCCTGTAAACGGATTTACGGCATACGAACCACTGAACACACCCGTTACACGACGGTCGGCAATACGTTCACGTTCTGTACGCTTCTTTGTACGGTCCAGATAAGCCTCAACTTCTGCACGCTGTGCTTCGGTTGTCAGCATCGGCACCAGTTCACTTTCAGGCGCAAGTACCATGAAAGTCACACCGAACATCGTATCGGCACGTGTAGTGAAGATAGTAAATTCCAAATCGCTGTCTTTTACCTTGAAACGTACTTCAGTACCTTCTGAACGACCAATCCAGTTACGTTGAGTTTCTTTCAAAGAATCTGTCCAGTCTACCGTTTCTAGTCCGTCAAGTAAACGCTGTGCATAGGCAGACACACGCAAACACCACTGGCGCATCTTTTTCTGCACCACCGGATGTCCTCCACGTTCAGACACACCGTCTACCACCTCATCGTTTGCCAATACCGTACCCAATGCCGGACACCAGTTTACCATAGTCTCTCCTAAGTAAGCAATACGGTAGTTCATCAAGATTTCCTGCTGTTCCTTTTCTGTCTTAGCTTTCCATTCTTCTGCAGTAAAATTCAGTTCTTCGCTGCATGCCACGTCCAACCCCTTGGTTCCTTCAGCCTCAAAATGAGCAATCAGCTTGCTGATAGGCTGTGCTTTCTGGCATGAATTGCAATAGAAACTATTGAACATTTTCTGGAAAGCCCACTGTGTCCAGTGATAATATCCGGGTTCACACGTACGTACCTCACGGTTCCAGTCGAACGAAAAACCAATCTTGTCCAACTGTTCGCGATAGCGTGCAATATTAGCTGCGGTAGTAACGGCCGGATGCTGGCCCGTTTGAATGGCATACTGTTCAGCCGGCAAACCGTATGCATCATATCCCATCGGATTCAACACATTGAATCCTTGCAAACGTTTGTAGCGTGCATAAATATCGCTGGCAATGTATCCCAGCGGATGACCTACGTGAAGTCCCGCTCCCGACGGATAAGGGAACATGTTCAACACGTAGAACTTTTTCTTGGATTCATCTTCGACAACTTTATAGGTCTTGCGCTCCACCCATCTCTGCTGCCACTTCTTCTCAATTTCTCTGAAATTATATTCCATAGCGAAATATTATATGATTGATTATTACGTATTTCTCCAATTTCTCCGCAAATATAGTAAGAGTTCAGGAATAAATAAGGATAGTTTCGAACGAAAAGTTTATCTTTGTCTGATAAATGAAAACTTAATCTTAAAAATCTATGCACATCCGTAAATTCTTTCTGCTCGCTACTATCCTCTGTAGTGTATGCAGTCTCAACGCACAGCGACATGAACAACTCTTGGAAACCGGCTGGAAATTCCACAAAGGAGAAGCCAATGGAGCTGAAACTGTTTCATTTAATGATGCTCAATGGGAATCTGTCTGTATTCCACATGACTGGGCCATTTATGGGCCATTTGACCGTAATAACGATTTACAAAATGTAGCCATTACTCAGAACTTAGAGAAACAGGCATCTGTCAAGACCGGACGTACCGGAGGACTTCCTTATGTGGGAGTAGGATGGTATCGCACCCGTTTCGATGCAGACCCTGATAAAAAGACAACACTGGTTTTTGACGGAGCTATGAGCGAAGCACGAGTGTATATCAATGGAAAAGAAGCCTGCTTCTGGCCTTTCGGTTACAATTCCTTCCATTGTGACATCACTGAGCTTCTGCACAAAGAAGGAAAAGACAATGTATTGGCTGTACGCCTGGAAAACCGTCCTCAATCTTCCCGCTGGTACCCGGGAGCCGGACTTTACCGGAATGTCCATCTGATTACTACAGAAAAAATACATGTACCGGTATGGGGTACACAGATTACCACCCCACACGTAGCTAATGACTATGCTTCGGTCTGCCTTCGTACCTCGTTGCAGAATGTGGAAAAAGAAGAAATTACCATAGAAACAGTAATACTGGACCCGAACGGGAAAAAAGTTTCTTTCAAGAAGAACAGTGGACGCATCAATCACGGACAGCCGTTTACGCAAAATTTCATTGTAGAAAATCCGCAATTGTGGTCGCCCGAAACGCCATTCCTATATCAGGCCGTCTCTAAAATCTATGCCAACGGAGAACTTACAGATACTTATACCACCCGCTTTGGTATCCGTTCTATCGAATTTGTAGCCGACAAGGGTTTTTTCCTGAACGGCCAGCACCGTAAATTCCAGGGAGTATGCAACCATCATGACTTAGGTCCTTTGGGAGCTGCCATCAACGTATCTGCGCTACGCCATCAGCTTACACTATTGAAAGATATGGGTTGCGATGCCATTCGTACTGCACACAATATGCCGGCACCAGAACTTGTCAGACTCTGCGACGAAATGGGATTCATGATGATGATTGAGCCTTTCGATGAATGGGACATTGCCAAGTGTGAAAACGGATACCACCGCTATTTCAACGAATGGGCCGAGAAAGACATGGTAAACATGCTACGGCAATACCGGAATAATCCCTGTGTGGTGATGTGGAGTATCGGTAATGAAGTACCTACCCAATGCAGCAATGAAGGATACAAAGTAGCCAAGTTTCTGCAAGACATTTGCCACCGGGAAGACCCTACCCGTCCGGTTACCTGTGGCATGGACCAGGTTAGTTGCGTACTCGACAACGGATTTGCGGCTATGCTCGACATTCCGGGATTCAATTATCGCGCACACCGTTATGAAGAAGCCTACCAACGATTGCCCCAGAACCTTGTGTTAGGCTCAGAAACCTCTTCTACCGTCAGCTCACGCGGTGTATATAAATTCCCGGCAGAGCGTAAAGCCGATGCCAAATACGAAGACCATCAGTCTTCTTCTTACGACCTAGAATACTGCTCCTGGTCTAACATTCCCGATATGGACTTCGCTCAGGCTGATGACCACCAATGGACCCTAGGACAATTTGTCTGGACAGGCTTTGATTACTTGGGCGAACCTAGTCCATACGATACGGATGCATGGCCCAACCACAGCTCCATGTTCGGTATTATTGACTTAGCTTCTTTGCCAAAGGACCGGTACTATTTATACCGCAGTGTATGGAACAAGCAAGCTGAAACACTTCATATTCTCCCTCATTGGAACTGGGAAGGCAGAGAAGGAAAAGAAGTACCCGTATTTGTCTATACCAACTATCCGACAGCCGAACTTTTCATCAACGGAAAAAGTTATGGAAAACAGACGAAGAACAACCAAAGCGTAGAAAACCGTTACCGCCTGATGTGGCACAACGCCATTTACGAACCGGGAGAAGTAAAAGTCGTAGCATACGATGAGCACGGTACAGCTAAAGCAGAAAAAATAATCCGTACGGCTGGGAAACCGCATCACATCGAATTGGTTTCTTCACGTCAGTCACTCACAGCCGATGGAAAAGACTTGGCATACGTAACCGTACGTGTTGTAGACAAAGACGGAAATCTCTGCCCCACAGACATGCGTCTAGTGAAGTTTAAAGTAAAAGGAGCTGGAAGCTACAAGGCCTCAGCGAACGGAAATCCGATTTGTCTGGATTTGTTCCATCTGCCTCAGATGCACGCCTTCAACGGTATGCTGACTGTTATTGTACAAGCAGGAAAAGAAGCGGGTACACTTGAATTACAAGTCACTGCCAAAGGCCTGAAATCAGGAAAAATACAAATTGAAGTAAAATAAATATTCACCCCTGCTTCACACAAATATGCCTCGTAGCATTTCTGCTGCGAGGCATATTTCTTATTTTATATATCAAGGATAATTACTTCTGAAACTCAGCCCAGTCTGTCAGACGCATGTCACCTTTATTGATAAACACCTGATGCATACCCAATGCAGCAGATAAGCTGTGACAAGTCTGTCCTTTCGTAGAAATCTTCAGATAATCCCAAAGCAGTTGCTTATAATCAGGATGTGCACAGTTTTCAATAACCGCTTCCGCACGTTCCATTGGGCTCTTTCCACGCAAGTCGGCTATACCCTGTTCGGTGATAATGACATTGACTGAATGCTCGCTGTGGTCCAGATGAGATACCATCGGTACGATAGAGCTGATGCAACCTCCCTTGGCCGTCGAAGGACAAGAGAAAATAGAGATGTAGGCACTGCGGGTAAAGTCGCCGGAACCTCCGATACCGTTCATCATCTTGGTTCCGCAAATATGAGTGGAATTGACATTACCATAAATATCTGCTTCAATGGCGGTATTCATGGAAATCACTCCAATACGGCGAACCACTTCCGGACAGTTGGATATTTCGGAAGGACGCAGCATCAGTTTATGACGGAAAAAGTCCATATTGTCATAAATATCTTGCAGACAGTCATTAGTCACACTCAAAGAACAGGTACTACCAAACTTGATTCTGCCTTCTTTCACCAGTTTTATTACCGAATTCTGAATTACTTCAGTATACATTTCAAAAGGAGGAATGCTGGGGTCCTTGCCCAATGCACTCAGCACTGCATTGGCAATATTTCCTACTCCCGACTGCAAGGGAAGGAAGGTAGAAGGAATAATTCCCCTGCGCATGTCCGAAGCCAAGAATTCAGCCACATTCTGACCGATTTTATCTGTCACAGGGTCGGATTCATGGAAACCACGCGCCTCATCCGGCATATTGGTTTCTACCACACCTACAATTTTGGAAGGGTCTACCTGAATATAAGGAAGACCAATGCGGTCGCTCGGACGAACGATAGGAATCGGACGACGATAAGGAGGACGTTCCATTTCATACAAATCGTGCATGCCTATCAGGCTTTTACTGTGTGCGGCATTCAATTCCACAATGACTTTATCGGCCAGTCGTGCAATGGTTGGCGTAATACCCACTCCCGCAGTCAGGTAAATACGTCCGTCTTCCGTAATCTCACAAGCTTCTATGATAGCCACGCTTACATGTCCCAAGAAGCCGGAACGCAAACGCTGAGCCACTTGTGACAGATGAATGTCTGTATAATTGATTTCACCATTATTTACAGCCTTCCGGAAGTCCGCATTAGTGGTATAAGGAGCACGGAACTTAATGGCATGTGCACGTGTCAGCATTCCGTCACAAGAATCTCCCGTCGAAGCTCCCGTAATCAAGCCAATCTGAAAAGATTCTCCCCTTGCGTGTTTTTCTTCTGCTATTTTCGCTAACTCTGCAGTCACAGCCTTCGGACTTCCGGCAGGGGTGAAGCCACTCAGTCCAACAATGTCCCCATCCTTAATATAGCTGGCAGCTTCGGCTGCCGTAATAAAGTTAAAGCTCATAGTATCAAGTGTTTTTATGTTAGTATTAAAAAAGTTAGTCAATCAGTCATATTTACGGCGAAAAATCTCGGAATAGATAAAAGCCGTTCTTGCATCTGCTGCATTACGAAAAGCTATTTCAGGCTTCTGCTCCTCTTTTTTCGGTACATTCAATGCTTGTTCTTTCGGAGTGGAAGGTTTGGCTGAAGTATATCTCCGTTTCTTCCTTGCTTCGGGTACAAGAGTCGGAATCACCTCTTCGGGAACTTCCTCTTCCACAGAAAAAGATGCTGCCGGAGGTGCCTGCCTTACGGTCTTTACACGCTTCGGCTTCTTCTGTTTCTGGGTTCTGGCCTGAAAAAGTCCCCAGCCAATTATACCTAAAAAAACAAGAATTTGAATTACATCCATAAATATTAAGTGTTAAGGTTTTCTTCAAAGATACGAATAAAATCTATATCTCCCACCCTTTTTATGGAAGTTAACCAAGAAACAGATATCTTTGCAAGCAAATTTTTAATATAGAAAACCTTATGACAAAAGAAGCTACAGGAGCAGACTTTAAATCTGCAACTGAAAACGAAAGCAAGAAATTGTTTATCGAGACCTACGGATGCCAGATGAATGTGGCAGACAGTGAAGTAATTGCATCTATCATGCAAATGGCCGGATATTCTCCTTGTGACACTTTAGAGGAGGCCGATGCCGTGTTCATGAACACCTGCTCCATCCGCGACAATGCGGAACAGAAAATCCTGAACCGACTGGAGTTTTTCCATTCTTTACGCAAAAAGCGGAAACATCTGATTGTGGGCGTATTGGGATGTATGGCCGAACGAGTGAAAAACGAACTGATTGAAAAACATCATGTAGACTTAGTAGCCGGTCCGGATGCCTACCTGACCTTACCCGACCTGATTGCAGCCGTAGAAGCAGGAGAAAAAGCCATCAATGTGGAACTTTCTACTACGGAAACTTACCGTGACGTGATTCCTTCACGTATTTGCGGAAACCATATTTCAGGCTTCGTTTCCATCATGCGAGGATGTAACAATTTCTGCCATTACTGTATTGTACCTTATACACGCGGACGTGAACGCAGCCGTGACGTGGAAAGTATCCTGAACGAAGTACGCGACCTGCAACGAAAAGGTTATAAGGAAGTAACCCTGTTGGGACAGAACGTCAACTCATACCGTTTTGAAAAAGACGGTCAGACAGTGACCTTCCCCATGCTGCTCCGTATCGTAGCCGAAGCAGTGCCCGACATGCGCGTACGTTTCACCACTTCACACCCCAAAGACATGAGTGACGAAACGCTTCATGTCATTGCAGAAGTGCCCAATGTATGCAAGCACATCCACCTGCCCGTACAGAGCGGAAGTTCACGCATCCTGAAACTGATGAACCGTAAATATACCCGCGAATGGTACCTGGAAAGAGTAGCCGCTATCCGGAGAATCATCCCCGACTGCGGACTCAGTACCGATATTTTCTCGGGCTTCCATTCTGAAACAGAAGAAGACCATCAGATGTCCTTGTCGCTGATGCGCGAATGTGCGTACGACTCGGCTTTCATGTTCAAATATTCTGAACGACCGGGGACATACGCTTCCAAACATCTTCCGGACGACGTGCCCGAAGAAATCAAAATCCGTCGACTAAATGAAATGATTGAACTGCAGAACCAGCTTTCTGCCGAAAGTAATGCCAAAGATGTAGGAAAAACTTTCGAAGTATTGGTAGAAGGCGTATCCAAACGCTCTAAAGAACAGCTGTTCGGTCGTACGGAACAAAACAAAGTAGTAGTCTTTGATCGTGGCAGCCACCGCATCGGTGATTTTGTGAAAGTAAAAATCACGGAATCAAGCTCTGCTACTCTGAAAGGCACAGAAGTAACCGAATAACTCTCCTAGAAATAGCTCTGAGAAGACAAAATAAAAACCTGCAGACATCTTTTTCAGGATGCTTGCAGGTTTTTTACGTTTCACAAGGCAGAAACCTACGTTTCCGGTGTGCGAAACGTAGGTTTCCGCTCCGCAAAACGTATGTTTCGCGTGAGGAGAACCTAAATACTTACAGCCCGTATGCCTATTGATACAAGCCTGTTCTTTAATTACTTTCTCTTCTGGCTTCCGGCATGACCAGCCAAAGAATCAAATAAACCAGTCCACCGGAAAAAGCTGTAAAAAATGTAACCAGCACGTAAATAATACGCACCAAAGTAATATCCCATTCAAAATAATCGGCTATCCCAGCACAAACCCCACCTATCATACGATTGTTTGACCGTGTCAATCTCTTTTTCTCCATAATCTATTGGCAAATATTCATTATTCGGGGCTAAGTTACAAAAAACATACATAAAGTATTCTATACTCTTAAAAACTTTTAAAGAAAATCATGCCATAGGCTTTTTATTTGTTATTTTGCAGCAAATTAGGGAATAAAGTGAATATACTGAAAATAGATAAATGTCCACTTTGTGGAGGAAACCACTTTGAAGAGGTAATGACATGTACAGACCACTATGCTTCCGGTGAGTCCTTTCAGATTTGTCGTTGCAAAGACTGCGGTTTCCAGTTCACTCATCCTGTTCCGGTTGAAGCAGAAATAGGACGCTACTACGAAACTCCAGATTATATTTCACACAGCGATACGCACAAAGGGTTGATGAACCGTGTATATCACTGGGTGCGCCGTGTGATGCTTGCCCGTAAAGCACGCCTTGTCAAGCATAACTCCCGATTAAGTCAGGGCAGCCTGCTGGACATCGGTACCGGCACTGGCTACTTTCCGCATTTCATGCAGGAAAGAGGATGGCACGTTTCCGCCATCGAAAAAAGCCCTCAGGCCCGCCAGTTTGCCAAAGAGCATTTTGAGCTGGACGTGGCAGCTCCGGAAGCCCTCAATGAGTTTGCCGACAAGTCGTTCGATGTCATCACATTGTGGCATGTCATGGAGCATCTGGAACATTTGAATGAAACCTGGGAAACACTGAAACGTATTCTGAAAGACCAGGGCATACTCATTATAGCTGTGCCCAACCCTACTTCATTCGATGCCGAAAAATACAAAGAAATGTGGGGTGCCTACGATGTTCCCCGACACTTGTGGCATTTCAGTCCCTCCGTCATGCAGCAGTTTGGAGCCAAACACGACTTTATTCTCTGCGAACGGCATCCGATGCCTTTTGATGCGTTTTACGTATCAATGCTGAGCGAGAAATACCGGGAAAGTGCTTTTCCATTTATAAAAGGACTGATTACCGGAGCGGAAGCATGGATTGTTTCACTGGCCAAGAAAGACCGGAGCAGTTCCATGATTTATGTATTCAGAAAAAAATAAGAAATTATGAGTCAGAAGTCGGGCAGCCTTTTCGATATGCAATTCATTACCTCCTGCATCAGTACAATGCTGATACTGCTGTTGCTGGGTATGGTGGTCTTTTTTGTCATGACCGCCAACAATCTTTCTGTATACGTACGCGAGAATATCAACTTTTCCGTTCTTCTCAACGACGACATGAAAGAAGCAGAAGCCATCCGCTTCCAAAAGCAGCTGGAAGAAGAGCCTTTTGTGAAGCAGGCCACCTACATATCGAAAGCACAGGCTCTGAAAGAACAGACAGAAGCCATGGGAACAGATCCGGCTGAATTCTTAGGCTATAATCCGTTTACGGCTTCCATCGAAATCAAACTCAATGCAGCATACGCCAATTCTGACAGCCTGAGCTGGATCCAGGAGAAACTGCTGGACAATAAAAAAGTCATTGAAGTAAATTATCCGCAGGACCTGATTGATACCATCAACCAGAACATACGCAAAATCAGCATGTTTCTGTTAGGGCTGGCTGCTTTGCTCACCCTCATTTCATTTGCATTGATCAACAATACTATACGACTGACCATTTACTCCAAACGTTTTCTGATTCACACCATGAAGCTGGTAGGTGCAAGCTGGTCATTCATCCGGCGACCGTTCATTGTCAGAAATGTCTGGATAGGTCTTCTTGCGGCGGCTATGGCCAATGCCCTGCTCATCAGCCTGTCTTACATGCTTGTCAACTATGAGCCGGGACTGCTGGAGCTCATTACCCCCGAAGTAATGCTTTGTGTAATGGGAGCTGTTTTCATCTCGGGTATCCTCATTGCCACCTTGTGTGCCTACATCTCCATCAACAAATATTTGAAGATGAAAGCCGGAGATTTATATCGCCTTTAATGTTCAAACTAAATAGACAAAATTCATTATGGACAAAAAAAGTTTTGCTTTTGATAAAACCAACTTCATACTGCTTGCCATAGGTATGATAGTCATTATCATCGGATTCCTGTTAATGAGCGGACCCGGCTCTACTGAAACAGCCTTTGAACCGGATATCTTCAGTGTACGCCGTATCAAAGTGGCTCCCGTTGTTTGCTTTTTGGGATTCATTTTCATGATTTATGGTATCCTGAGAAAACCGAAAGACAAAGAAGAAACAATTACTAAAGAATAAATGCAATGAGTTGGTTTGAAGCCTTAATTTTAGGTATTCTGCAGGGACTGACAGAGTACCTCCCCGTAAGTAGCAGCGGTCACCTTGCTATCGGTTCGGCTTTGTTTGGCATTCAGGGTGAAGAAAATCTGACTTTCACCGTAGTAGTTCACATTGCCACCGTGCTGAGTACACTGGTTATCTTGTGGAAAGAGATTGACTGGATTTTCCGGGGACTGTTTAAATGGAAAATGAATGACGAAACCAGATATGTCATCAATATTCTTGTATCAATGATTCCTATCGGCATCGTCGGAGTGTTCTTTAAAGATTACGTAGAAGAAATTTTCGGCTCCGGTTTGCTGATTGTAGGATGCATGTTGTTACTGACTGCCGTTTTACTGGCTTTTTCTTATTACGCCAAACCTCGGCAGAAAGAAAAAATCAGCCTGCGTGATGCATTCATCATCGGACTGGCTCAGGCCTGTGCGGTCATGCCGGGATTGTCACGTTCAGGAAGCACCATCGCTACCGGACTGATTTTAGGAAATAAAAAGGAAACACTGGCACAATTCTCCTTTCTGATGGTTATTCCTCCTATTTTAGGAGAAGCACTACTTTCCGGAATGGAAATCGTAAAGAATGCCTCAGCCGCTAATGCAGAAATCAGTATGGGAGCACTCATTATTGGTTTTTTAGCTGCCTTTGTATCAGGCTGTGTAGCTTGCAAATGGATGATCAACATTGTAAAGAAAGGAAAGTTAATATGGTTCGGCGTATATTGCGCCATTGCCGGAGTAATTACAATTGCATGCAGTCTGCTGGGATAAGCAGTCTCAACAACAATTTACAACCAAAGAATGAATTTCAAAGAAGGAGAAGTATTATATTTTGACAAGCCACTGCGATGGACCTCTTTTGCCGTGGTGAATAAGATACGATACCACATCAGTCGCAAATTAGGAGTAAAGAAAATAAAAGTAGGACATGCCGGAACGCTCGATCCACTGGCCACCGGAGTGATGATTATCTGTACCGGAAAGGCCACAAAGCGTATTGAGGAGTTTCAGTATCATACGAAAGAGTACATTGCCACTCTCCAGCTGGGAGCAACCACTCCCTCATTCGACCTGGAAAAGGAGATTGACGCAACTTACCCTACCGACCATATCACCAAAGAAATGGTCGAAAAGACATTAAAGAAGTTTGTCGGCACCATTGAACAGGTACCACCGGCATTTTCCGCATGCAAAGTAGACGGTAAACGTGCATACGATCTGGCAAGAAAAGGAGATGAAGTAGAATTGAAGCCCAAAATTCTGGTCATTGATGAAATCGAGTTGTTGGAATGCAACCTGCCGGAAATTAAGATACGGGTAGTCTGCAGCAAGGGCACTTACATACGGGCATTAGCCAGAGACATTGGCCAGGCACTGCAAAGTGGTGCCCACCTGACCGGTCTGATACGTACACGGGTAGGAGAAGTAAAGTTGGAAGACTGCATGAAAGTGGAAGATTTTGAAGCCTGGCTCGACCAGCAAGAAATAGAAGTTATAAACGATTAAGGAAAGAAAGGAAGAAGATGAAACTGTCACAATTCAAATTCAAGTTGCCGGAAGAAAAAATCGCTCTTTATCCGGCTAAATACAGAGATGAATCCCGCCTGATGGTAATTCACAAGTCAACCGGAGAAATTGAACATGTCAATTTCAAGGATATACTGAACTATTTCGACGACAAAGACGTGTTTATCTTTAACGATACCAAAGTCTTTCCTGCTCGTTTGTATGGTAACAAGGAAAAAACGGGTGCCCGCATTGAAGTATTCCTGCTCCGTGAGTTGAACGAAGAACTGCGCTTGTGGGATGTGCTGGTAGACCCAGCCCGTAAAATCCGTATCGGTAACAAGCTGTATTTCGGCGACGATGACTCAATGGTGGCTGAAGTAATTGACAATACGACTTCTCGCGGACGTACACTCCGCTTTTTGTACGACGGTCCTCATGATGAATTCAAGAAGGCTTTGTATGCCTTGGGAGAACCTCCATTGCCTCCTTTCATCCATCGCCCGGCAGAACCGGAAGATGAAGAACGTTTCCAGACTATCTACGCCAAAAATGAAGGAGCCGTTACCGTGCCGGCAGCCGGTCTCCACTTCAGCCGTGAGCTTATGAAACGTATGGAAATCAAAGGCATTGACTTCTCTTTCATCACCATGCACGCCGGATTGGGCAACTTCCGCGACATCGACGTGGAAGATTTGACCAAACATAAAATGGATTCTGAACAGATGTTCGTCAACGCAAAAGCCTGCCGCATCGTCAACGAAGCCAAAGACAGAGGCAACAAGGTATGTGCCATAGGTACTACTGTGATGCGTGCCATTGAAACTGCTGTGGGTACAGACGGCCATTTGAAAGAATTCGAAGGATGGACCAACAAATTTATTTTCCCTCCTTACGACTTCTCAGTAGCCAACGCCATGGTAAGCAATTTCCACATGCCGCTTTCTACCATGCTGATGCTTGTATGCGCTTACGGAGGATATGAACTGATCATGGATGCTTACAACATCGCACTGAAAGAAGATTACCGTTTTGGTACTTACGGTGATGCCATGCTGATTCTGGATAAATAAAACCATCACTCTATGGTAACAGTTTATCTGGGATTAGGTACAAACCTTGGCAATAAAGAAGCTAATTTACGTACCGCCATCTATAAACTACAGGAAAGGATAGGGAAGCAAGTTTCCCTATCCTCTTTTTATGAAACAGCCCCTTGGGGATTTGAATCAGACCACAGCTTCCTCAATGCAGCAATCGGACTGGAAACCAGCCTCTCTCCTATCGAGATACTGCACATCACGCAGGAAATAGAGAAAGAGCTTGGCAGGACAAAGAAATCAGTCAACGGCAGCTACAGCGACCGGCTCATCGATATTGATATTCTTTTATACGACAATCTCGTATTCCAGACACCTGAGCTTACGATTCCTCATCCATTGATGACGGAAAGAGATTTTGTGATGAAACCCCTAATCGAAATTGCGGGAAACGTAATCCATCCCACCCTTCAAAAAACATTGTCAGAACTATATCAGGAATAATTTGGCAACAGGCAAAGAGCATAAAGCTATGTTAAAAAGAAACTGAAATTGTAATTATTCCAATTTATATCATTATCTTTGCAGCGAAAATAAAAGTGGAAAGATTTGAGTAGCTTGCAACCACGGAAAAAAATGCTAAAACACATTGTTATTTCCCCGAAGATTACTTCTCTACTCTGTCCGTACACGGATAAAAACAAACCATTAACAATTTTAATTTACCACAACAATGGGATACTTATTCACATCCGAATCGGTGTCTGAAGGACACCCCGACAAAGTGGCCGATCAAATTTCGGACGCTGTGCTTGACAAACTGTTGGCTTACGACCCCAGTTCAAAAGTAGCTTGCGAAACTCTGGTAACTACCGGACAGGTGGTACTGGCAGGAGAAGTGAAAACCAAAGCGTATATTGATTTGCAGCGCGTAGCACGCGAAGTAATTAATAAGATAGGCTATACCAAGAGCGAATACATGTTCGAAGGTAATTCATGCGGTGTATTCTCAGCCATTCACGAACAGAGCCCTGACATCAACCGTGGAGTAGAACGCGAAGACCCGATGAATCAGGGAGCAGGCGACCAGGGTATGATGTTTGGTTATGCTACCAACGAAACTGAAAACTACATGCCGTTGTCGCTCGACCTGGCACACAAGCTGCTGATGGTATTGGCCGACATCCGTCGTGAAGGAAAAGTAATGACTTACCTTCGTCCGGACTCTAAGAGCCAGGTAACTATCGAATACGATGACAACCGTCGTCCGGTACGTATTGATACCATCGTAGTATCTACCCAGCACGATGAATTTATCCAGCCGGAAAATGACTCAAAAGAAGCTCAATTAAAGGCAGATGAAGAAATGCTGGCACAGATTCGCAAGGACGTAATTGAAACCCTGATGCCGCGTGTTATTGCCGAAATCCACAACCCGCAGGTACTGGCTTTATTCAACGACCAGATTAAATACCACGTAAACCCGACAGGTAAGTTCGTGATTGGTGGTCCTCACGGTGATACCGGACTGACTGGTCGTAAGATTATTGTAGACACTTACGGTGGTGCCGGAGCTCACGGAGGAGGTGCTTTCTCAGGAAAAGACCCCAGCAAGGTAGACCGTAGTGCTGCATACGCTGCACGCCACATTGCCAAAAACCTGGTAGCTGCCGGAGTAGCAGACGAAATATTGGTACAGGTTTCATACGCCATCGGAGTGGCACGTCCGATCAATATCTACGTAAATACTTACGGACGTAGCAATGTAGCTTTGACCGACGGAGAAATTGCTAAGAAAGTGGATGAAATCTTCGATATGCGTCCGCGTGCCATCGAAGAACGCTTGAAACTGCGCAACCCGATTTATAGCGAAACTGCTGCTTACGGACACATGGGCCGCGAACCGCAAATCGTTACCAAACATTTCGAATCGGCTTACGAAGGCAATAAGGACGTAGAAGTGGAACTCTTCACCTGGGAAAAACTGGACTATGCAGACAAAGTGAAAGAAGCTTTCGGACTGAAATAAGCTGAAACCTTCCACTAACCATACAGAGGGCTTGATACATCAGAAGATGGTCAGGCCCTTTTTGTTGGCATAACGGTTGGCTATGCACTCACCTTTACCTCTCTTTGAATCCTCGAAGATAGGATGCGGTTCGGCAATACTTACGCTCAAAAGCAAGCTTTTGGCTTGGCATTGCACTCACCTTTACCTATCTTTGCAAAAACTAAAAAAGACCATGAACGATATCAAAAATATATGCGTATACAGTGCTTCCAGCACCAAAATAGACCCTGTTTATTTCGAAGCAGCCGAAGAACTTGGAAAAATTCTTGCACAAAAACACATCAACCTTATCAACGGAGCCGGATGTCTGGGACTGATGTGCCGCATCAGTGACACGGCTCTTGCTGCCGGAGGAACCGTAACCGGTGTCATTCCCCGGTTCATGGTGGAACAGGGCTGGCACCACAAAGGGCTGACCCGACTGATAGAAACGGAAAGCATGCACGAACGCAAACAACTTATGGCTGATTTATCCGATGGAGTCATTGCCCTGCCCGGGGGATGTGGTACACTGGAAGAGCTACTGGAAATCATTACCTGGAAACAGCTCGGACTATACCTGAAACCCATCGTCATACTGAATACCAACGGATTTTATAACCCGCTGTTAGAGATGCTTCAACAAGCTATTTCCCAGAACTTCATGCGAAAAGAACACGGAAATATATGGCACGTGGCACAAACTCCCGAAGAAGCTGTAAATTTATTATATACCATCCCTCACTGGAGCAAAGAAATTCGTAAATTTGCCGCAATATGAACAAGTTCTGCCATACCGGTTTCTCACAGATTCAAGAACTCTACAATCAGCACGTAGAGCAAATAGACAGTGCACTGCAGCATTGTAAAGAAACACCGTGTACAAACGGTATGGCAGGAGAACCCATTCCTTATCAGTTACGAAATGACTTTGCGGTCACCGGAATTATGTTCCTTTGCTTTTTCCTGGCCGTATACGCCTTGAAAAACGGGAAAAAATACCTCTATCAGCATATCAAAAGTTTTTTCCGCCACAAAGAAAGAGCAGGACTTTTTGACGACACTTCTAATTTCAACATCCGCTACACCCTGAGCTTAGGAAGTATAAGCTGCATATCCGCCGGATTATTTGTATATGATTTTTTCTCTAAAACCGAACCATTTCTGTTCCAAATAGTTTCGCACTATGCCATTCTATTTATCTACATAGTCTGCGTACTATTGACAGTGACAGGAAAAGCCCTTTTATATCAATTTATCAACTGGATTTTCTTTGACAAAGAAAAAAATAAAGCCTGGATTTCTGCCTATTTTGATCTGCTCTCCGGTATTTCCCTTGTCTTATTTCCTTTGTCACTGCTCGTCGTTTATTTCAATTTAGACTTTCACTTTTCTAAAACCTTCGTACTCACAGCAGTAATATCTTTCAAAATATTGTTATTTTATAAGTGTATTAGGAACTTTTTTAATCATTTTCATGGCATTTTACATTTAATTCTGTACTTTTGCACCCTCGAAATCATACCCTTACTTTTCCTCTGGAAAGGATTGATATATATAAATAACATTTTGGTTTTAAAATTTTAGTAACGTTGAAAATAAAGAAAGTCCTCGTTTCTCAGCCTAAACCAACGACTGAAAAGTCCCCTTATTTTGACATTGCTGAGAAGTACGGAGTGAAGATAGATTTTCGCCCGTTTATTAAAGTAGAAAGTTTGTCAGCTAAAGAATTCAGACAACAGAAGGTTTCTATCTTAGATCATACAGCCGTTGTGTTTACTTCACGCCATGCTATCGATCACTTCTTTAGCCTGTGTGCAGAATTGCGCGTAACAATTCCGGAAACAATGAAATATTTCTGTACTTCGGAAACCATCGCTCTGTATATTCAGAAATACGTTCAATACCGCAAGCGTAAAGTATTCTTCGGTGCTACTGGAAAATTTGCTGACCTGCTTCCGCAAATTATCAAGCATAATACGGAAAAATACTTTATCCCAATGTCGGACGTACACAATGATGAAGTAAAAGACTTGCTCGACAAGAACCACATCCTGCACACGGAAGCTGTAATGTATCGTACTGTCAGCAACGATTTCACTCCAGAAGAAGAATTCAACTACGACATGCTGATATTCTTCAGCCCGGCAGGTATTCAGTCATTGATGAAGAACTTCCCGAACTTCGAACAGAAAGACATTGCTATCGGAAGCTTCGGACCGACTACTGCTAAAGCCGTAAAAGACGCAGGCTTGCGTCTTGATTTGGAAGCTCCTTCAAGTGTAGCTCCTTCCATGCCGGCAGCGTTGGATATGTTTATCCGCGAACACAACAAATAAAAAATAATTCAGACAAACAAAGCGAAGCAATCCATTTTCTCATTACTTCGCTTTGTTTCATTATATACCCTCTATGAGCGATTCTCTAAAATTAACCCTACCGAAAGTAGAACGACTGAACAGCCGGATTCTGATTGAAAGACTGTTTACAGGAGGCAGCAAATCACTACCTGCTTTTCCGTTGCGTATCGTATACATGTCGGTAGAAGGAGAGAATCTACCGGCAGCCACTATCCTGATTAGCGTACCGAAAAAAAGATTCAAGCGGGCAGTCAAACGCAATCGTGTAAAACGTCAGGTACGTGAGGCCTACCGTAAAAACAAACACATCCTGCTGGATGCGTTAAAAAACTCAGGACGGAAAATTGCCATTGCCTTTATCTGGCTCGACAATGAACTGCATGAATCGGCCGATGTGGAAGCTAAGGTGGTTAAATTGTTGCAACTTACCGCAGAACGTCTGGCATGAAAAAGCTACTTTCTTTCCTGCTCCTGCTCCCTATTTATTTTTACCGGAACTGCATTTCACCCTTTACGCCTCCCTCCTGTCGCTTTACTCCGACTTGCTCTCAATATGCCATAGAAGCAATACAGAAACACGGGCCTTTCAAGGGGCTTTACTTAGCCATACGGCGCATTCTTCGTTGCCACCCGTGGGGAGGTTCAGGATATGACCCGGTTCCTTAAAAGACTGTTTTCACATGATTAACACTCCCTTTTTCGACGCACACACACATCATTTGCCCCAACCACAGACCACTGCCATCGTGAGCTGCCGCATGGACGAGAAAACGGCTTCTTCTTACCTGCAAGCTCCATTTATCTCCGTCAGCCTGCATCCGTGGTATCTCACGGAAGAAAACATTCAGTCACAAATAGATTGGCTGGTACAGACTATCCAAAGTGATTCACGAGTAGTCGCACTGGGAGAAGCCGGGCTGGACAAAGTATGCGATACCCCTTTCGACTTACAAATACAGGCTTTCAGAAAAGCGATAGAGTTATCAGAGACATATCATCTCCCCTTAGTGATACATTCCGTAAAAGCCACTGAAGAGCTGCTTGCCTTGCACAAGGAATATCACCCCGCACAAGCCTGGATTATCCATGGTTTCCGGGGTAAAAAAGAACTTGCCACCGACCTGATACGACACGGATTTTATCTCTCTTTCGGAAAAAAATACCAGGAAAAAGCATTGTCCATCGTCCCTGCAGACAGATTATTATTGGAAAGCGATGAAGCAGACACAGACTTTCCGGACTTCTACCGACAAGTAGCTTCACTACGCGAAACCTCTTTTGACAGCTTGGTTGAAAATATCAAAGAAAATGCTAACCGTCTCTTTTTTAATCGCTAAAAATTGGTTATTCAGATAAAGTGTCGTACTTTTGCTTCTGTATTATTAAATAAATATGTTAAACTAAGAATTTCATTCGATGAATTTTGTAGATGAACTAAGATGGCGTGGAATGGTACATACCATGATGCCGGGCACAGAAGAATTGCTGGAGAAGGAAATGGTGACAGCTTACCTGGGTATTGACCCTACAGCTGACTCGTTGCATATCGGCCACTTGTGTGGCGTGATGATGTTGCGTCATTTCCAGCGTTGCGGCCACAAACCGCTGGCTCTGGTAGGAGGTGCAACCGGTATGATTGGAGACCCTTCAGGTAAGTCACAGGAACGTAACTTGCTGGATGAGGAAACACTGCGCCACAATCAGGAGTGTATCAAGAAGCAGTTGGGCAAATTCCTCGATTTCGAATCGGATGCCCCTAACCGTGCAGAACTGGTAAACAACTACGACTGGATGAAAGACTTCTCTTTCCTGGATTTTGCCCGCACCGTAGGAAAACACATCACCGTGAACTACATGATGGCAAAGGAATCGGTTCAGAAACGTCTGAACGGAGAAGCACGCGACGGTCTTTCATTCACTGAATTTACTTATCAGCTGTTACAAGGATACGATTTCCTGCATCTGTATGAAACCAAAAACTGCAAGCTTCAGCTGGGTGGTTCTGACCAGTGGGGAAACATCACCACGGGAGCAGAATTAATCCGCCGTACCAACGGAGGTGAAGTATTTGCCCTGACTTGTCCGCTGATTACAAAGGCCGACGGTGGTAAATTTGGTAAGACAGAATCAGGAAATATCTGGCTGGACACACGATATACCTCTCCTTACAAGTTCTATCAATTCTGGCTGAATGTAAGCGACGAAGACGCTAAGCGTTATATCAAGATATTCACTTCACTGAGCAAAGAAGAAATAGAAGGCCTGATTGCAGAACACGAACAGGCTCCTCACTTGCGTGTACTCCAGAAACGTCTGGCTAAGGAAGTAACTATCATGGTTCACTCTGAAGCTGACTACAACGCAGCTGTAGAAGCTTCCGGCATCTTGTTTGGAAACGCTACTTCTGAAGCATTGAAGAAACTGGATGAAGATACCCTGCTTTCTGTATTCGAAGGCGTTCCTCAGTTTGAAGTAGCCAAATCGGATATTGAAGCCGGTATCAAGGCAGTAGACTTATTCACTGAAAAGGCTGCTATCTTCCCGTCAAAAGGTGAGATGCGTAAGCTGGTTCAGGGCGGCGGCGTTTCTTTGAACAAAGAAAAACTGGCTGCATTTGACCAAGAAATTACCACAGCCGACTTGCTGGATGAAAAATACCTGCTCGTACAGCGCGGAAAGAAAAATTATTATCTGGTAATTGCCAAATAAATTCTTTTAGAAAAAAATACTGGAAGGCTGTCTCAATTCAATTTGGGGCAGCCTTTCTTATGTCTTACAGTTCCGTCCATAACTCTTTATCCAACAGCAAGGAACAAATTATCAGTACTTTCAGGCCAGTACTGCAGTACTCCCTAAGCAGTACTTTAGTACTTTCAAGGAAGTACTGGAGTACTGCCAAAGAAGTACTGGCATGAGATGAAAATCACCTCAAGAAATAAAGTCAGGGATAAAAAAATACCGACTGACTCCTTGTGAATCAACCGGTACTTTAGAGTATATCCGGAAGGCAATCCTTCCGGATATTTCAGCACTTATTTCTTTGCATCCAGTTCTTTGAGCAATTCATCTACCGCAGCTTTCAACTGTGTATCCTCTCCTTTCACCACTGTTTCAGGTGCATTCAACACATATATATCCGGCTCCAGCTCTTTGTTTTCCAGGTAGCTTCCGTCCGGCAGACGATAGCCAATCACAGGAATACCGTAAATCAAATCCGGATCCTGCATCTGTACCCAGTTTACACTGGTCATGGTTCCAGGTACCGGAGCACCTACCAGCTTACCCATCTGGCGATGTTTGTACACCCACGGTGTGCCGTGTGCATTGGAATAGTTGGCTTCACACTGTACCATGATAGAAGGCTTGTTCCAGCGACGACTTGGCATGTCGCATGCTTCACGACCACGGATTACCTGCGTCAGATACTTCTGACCACTGAACAACACTTCAATATCTTCATGCAAACGACCTCCTCCGTTGAAACGGGTATCAATTACAATACCTTCGCAGTTGTTGTATTTACCCAAAATATCGGAATATACCGTACGGAAGCTGCCATCGTCCATTGATTCGATATGTACATATCCCAGACGGCCATTTGACCATTTATCCACATCTGCCGCACGCTGTTTTACCCAACGTTCATACAGCAGACTGCTCAGCGTTCCACCGCTGATAGGCTTCACCACCTCATCCCAGCGTTCTTTGGATTGTGCATCGTAGAATGAAACCAATATCTTCTTGCCTGCCTTTCCGTTCAGCAAAGCAGAGAAATCGGCATCTACCGACTGACCGTCAATCTTTTCAATCACCACACCCGGTTTTACCCGTGTAGTTTTCCGGTCGAACGGACCTTTTTCCACCACTTCGTCCACTTTCATGCCTTTTCCGGTATAGCTCCAGTCATAAAGCAATCCCAAGCTGGCAGTTGCTTCCTTCACTCCCGGACGATAACGGCCACCTGTATGCGATACGTTCAGTTCGCCCAGCAGTTCACTCAACATTTCCGCGTAGTCATACTTATTATTGATATGCGGCAAGAAACGACGATAATTAGCGGTCATTGCCTTCCAGTCTACCCCGTGCATATTCACCTCATAAAAACGTTTCTGTTCCTCACGGCACATATTATCATACATATAGGCACGTTCGGCAGCCAAATCCATCTTCATTTCTGCACGATAAGAAATCGGTTTCAGCTTCTCACCACCCAGATCCATTTTCTGCATGGAGCCTGAACCTAATACGAAAAGATTTTTTCCTTCCTTATCCATTTCCATATCGGCCCAGCCGGAACCCATCTTATGCAACAACTTGGTTTCCCGTTTGCGCAAATCCATCTTCCACATATCGAATCCACGCTCAAAAGCCGACAGATAATACAGGCTTTCTCCATCCTTTGAAAGAATGGCCGAAGCAATGCTCGATGAATTCGGAGTCAGACGTACGATGCGGTCCTGAATGCCCTCCAGTTCCACCACGATGTCTTTCACCTTGTCGGCTTCCTCTTTCTTATCTTCTTTTTTATCTTCTTTCTTTCCGTCTTTCTTGTCCGCAGCTTTTTCCTGTTCTTTTTCCAGTTCCTTCTGGAGTTCATAATCCTCCTTGCTCATGCGGAACTTGTCGTAGGCATCCTGATTGACAAAAACCATCATCACATCGTCCAGTGAACCCCATGAAGCGTGATTTCGCATACCGTAACGCTCTGTAGTAAACAAAATGGCATTACCGTCCATTGTCCACTTCGGAGAGCTGCTTGTATAACCACTATTTGTCAGATTGACTAATTCTCCTTTTCCATCTGCACTGACCAAGGCAATGTCCGTGTAAGGATCATGCTTGTTTCCAATAAATTCTAGTGTAAACCATTTTCCATCGGGCGACCAGGCATAATTAAACCCTCCACTCAATTCATACCATGTGCTTCCATCGGTAATCTGACGTACCTTATTCGTTTCCAAATTCAGCACTTTCAGGCGGATACGGTCCTCAATGAAAGCCACTTCCTTGCCATCGGGTGAGAACTTAGGATACATCCGTTCCACAGTCTTCGAAGGCAACAGTACTTCTTCTTTTATCAATGTCGCATTCGGGAAATTCAAATCCTCTTTCCGTTCAATTTCCGCCTTATAAAGCTGCCAGTTCCCATCGCGTTCGCTGGCATATACCAGTGTACGGTTGTCTGCCCCGAAAGAAAGTTCTTCTTCTGCTTCAGGTGTGTGCGTAATCTGCTTGGTAGTACCATATTCCACAGAAGTCACGAACACTTCTCCACGTACAATGAAAGCCACCTGCTTACCGTCGGGCGAAGCCACCGCTTCCGATGCTCCCCGAGTATAGCTCAATGTAACCGGAATTTCCTGGTCATCCCGTGTCAGTGACACATTCACCTTACTTGGCTTTCCGCCTTGTTTCTGCGTATAAATTTCTCCATTATAAGTATAGCACAGCGTACCGTCGCCTCCCAAAGAAAGGAAACGCACCGGATGTGTAGAGAATGAAGTCAGCGGTTTTACCTGTTCCGGATTATCCAGCGGGAAAGAATAGACGTTAAACGAGCCTTTGTTGCGTTCACTCAAGAAGAAAACCTCCTTACCATCCGACGAAAGCACCGGATTACGGTCCTCTCCTGCCCGCTTGGTCAGATTGGTATGCTTGCCCGATGCCATGTCGTACATCCATACATCCCGTGTAATAGAAGAAGTATGATGTTTACGCCATTCATCTTCAAATCCTTTCCGGTCCTGATACAAAAACTTGTCGCCTGCCGCATTAAAACAAACCATTTCGGCAGGAGTACCCAGAATTTGTTCCGTTTTTCCACCTTCTGCAGAAACCTTATACAGTTCTGTCATGGCAGAAGTCGGGAACAATGCACTGCTGGCAGGGTCCTGAATGCTTGCAGAAAATACAATAAACTTTCCGTCCGGTGTAAACGCAGAAGGAATTTCCGAAGCAGAATTCGTAGTCAGTCTGCGGGCAGAACCTCCATTAGCCGGCATAACAAACACATCTGTATTTCCAAAACGATCGCTGGCAAAAGCAATCTGTTTACCGTCCGGCGACCACACCGGAGACGACTCATACGAATCTTGTGTAGTCAGCTGTACCGCTTCTCCACCCTTGGCAGACACTTTGTAAATGTCGCCCTTATAACAAAATACAATTTCTTTTCCGTCTGGAGAGATACGTACATCACGCATCCATAGCGGAGTAACCGCCATGGCATGTGCAAAAGTAGTCCCCAGCAACAATGTGCACAATATTTTTTTCCTCATAAGCTAAGTTGTTTTGCAAACAAAGGTAAGGATTCCCGTCAGAAACAGAAAAAAAGTCAGAAATTATTTGGAAGGTATTCATAAAAACGCTTATCTTTGCAGCGTTTTCTGAGGAAAACACCAAGAAGTTTGGACTATGGTGTAATGGTAGCACAACAGGTTTTGGTTCTGTTTGTCCAGGTTCGAATCCTGGTAGTCCAACGTTTTTCAAGACATTTATAGTCAAAGAGGGTGTGTCAAAATGCATACCCTCTTTTTTATGACAAAGCCCCGACTTTCCCAAGCCGAGGCTTTGTTATTACCTAAAGATTTTGTATCTTTAAGCATAAGCAAAGTAATATGGCA
>CAMFND010000106.1 GCA_945965395.1 uncultured Bacteroides sp. | reverse complement strand
GCCATATGTATAAATCTTTATGCTTAAAGATACAAAATCTTTAGGTAATAACAAAGCCCCAGCTTGTGAAAGTCGGGGCTTTGTGCTAAAAAAGAAGGTGTGCTTTTTGACACACCTTCCCTTATTTCTTCTTTCTAATATCAAACCATCAACATACGATTTCCCGTTCAATCTCCTCAAAGCGAGGGAAAAGCAGATTGTTTTCCAGGTGGATATGCTCAAACAACGCATCCACAAACGCTTCCAGTTCCTGCATCAGCAAACGGTAGCTGGCACAGCCGTCCTGAGGTACGGAGAAGTGATTCGTCAACTGAATGATGTGCAGGTAGCGGTTTCCTTCCCCCTCGTGTTCCATCTTCATCACCCGGATAGGATTCGCTATCGTACCGCAATGCATCGGGGCCATACGCTGTCCCTGTTCCTTTGCTGCGTACAACTCATAAAGATATGGGAACAACACGTTCTCTTCTTTTTGAAGATGTATTTCCAAGTCCTCCAACGATTCACTGACCAGTGCTTTTAACTCATGCAGTTCCGGATGCGCTTCACCGTGTACTCGTTCCACCTTCTCCAGCAACGCCAGCAGTTCCGGTCCACGGGCACGAATTCCCCGATGATGTATCTTCAGAATGTAATCCATCAGCAGGTCCAGCGGCCACGAAGCAAACGGAATCCGTCCGTTACCAGCTTCATCCTGACGGAGCAATGCCTGTTCCACTTCTTCTACAGCCAGTCCCAAATCGGCACAGGCCTTTTCCAGCGTCACTTCGCCATGACAGCAGAAATCAATGCCATATTTCTTGAACACACTTGCCGCTGCAAAATCATCGGCCACAATTTGTCCCACACTCGTATACTTCCAGTCTATTGTCTTCATATTTAATTCGTTTTATTGATTACGGATGCAAAGATAGACCCTTTGGAAGAGAAAGTTTGTCACATACGTGACACCGACCTATAACGAAAGTTAAACCTGCTTCTGCGAAAAAGAAGCGCACACCGTTTGCAGAAAAACACTAACTTTGCAGGCACGTAAAAAACATTTGCACATGGAAACAAAAGAAATACCTATACTTCTGCTTACCGGTTACCTGGGAAGCGGAAAAACAACCCTGCTCAATTACCTGCTGAGCAACCGCGAAGGCATCAAATTTGCCGTCATCGTGAACGACATCGGCGAAATCAACATCGATGCGGAACTGATACAGAAAGATGGCATCGTTGGCCAGAAAGAAGAGAGTCTGGTGGCTTTACAGAACGGCTGCATCTGCTGTACCCTCCGTACCGACCTTATCGAACAGATATTTGAGCTGATGAAAATGCAGCGCTTCGACTACATCGTCATCGAAGCCAGTGGTGTCTGCGAACCGGAACCGATTGCCCAGACCATCTGTTCCATTCCCCAGTTGGGCGGTGCCTACACCAAGTACGGAACCTGCCGCCTTGACAACATCGTGACCGTAGTCGATGCACTCCGCCTGCAAAGCGAATTCGACGGTGGCAACGAACTTACCCGAAAGGATCTGGAAGAGGAAGACATTGCCAACCTGCTCATCCAGCAGATTGAGTTCTGTACCACCGTGCTGCTGAACAAGGTATCGGAAGTCACTCCCGAAGAACGGGAACGCATCAAAAGCATCATCCGTACCCTACAGCCCCGTGCGGAAATCATTGAATGCGACTATGCCAAGGTAGACCTCGACAAGATTGTCGGTACCCGCCGTTTCGACTATGCACGGGTGGCCACTTCTGCCGGATGGATTCGTGAGATAGAACGCCCCGTATCCGAAGAAGAAGCGCATCCTCACCACGAAGCACATGAGCACCATGAGGAACACGAACATCACCACGAGGAAGAGCACAATCATGCACACGCTCATGAACACTCACACGAAGGCTGCCACCATCACCACCACCATGAAGAAGGTGAGACAGAGGAATACGGCATCAGCAGTTTCGTGTATTATCGCCGCCCTGCCTTCGACATCCATAAGTTCGACCGCTTTGTCGCAACGAAATGGCCTCGCAACGTGATTCGTGCCAAGGGAGTATGCTATTTCGCCCACAACCGCGACATGTCATTCCTGTTCGAACAGGCCGGACGACAGAAACAGATTTCAGAAGCCGGACTCTGGTATGCCACCCAGCCGGAAGAAGAAATCGTAGAACTGATGAAACGCGAGCCCGGCCTGCTGAGAGACTGGGACGAGCACTATGGCGACCGCATGCAGAAGATTGTCTTCATCGGCCAGCACCTTGACAAGGAACAGCTCATCAAAGACCTGGATGCCTGTCTGGAATAAATCCGACGGCCATAAAAATAATGATGCCTTCCCGAGTCCATTCATTCCGTGACTCAGAAAGGCATCATGCTTTTATATAAGTAACTCCTGATACCTATTCTACTTCCCTGACATACTCTTTCACTGCATTATCGGCCGATTGCAAGTTTGTCTGCCGCAGCACCACCTGCCCCTCCTTTTTATTCTCCGGTAAACTGATGCCCGAAAGGCGTACATCGCTTACCCTGTCGAAGACAAAAGCCGGACGGAAATCATCTTCCTGCAAACGCAACTTGATATTGCGCATCTGAATCCCTTTCACATGGCGCACATAGAATCCCCATGAAGGCAGTTCCTCGAACATGGTAAACTCCGGATATCCTTTTTCATTTTCCGGCACGTCTTTCAAGCGGCTCACCGACATATAGGCCATTCCGCGTGTAGCACGTCCCGGATACACAATCTCTATATTCTCCAGTTTCACGTTTTCAATATCATGTCCCGGAATGCCTGAGATGGAACTTGGGAACGGATTATGGAAGAACGTCACCGCTGGTCCGCGCAGGTCATAGTTGATGTCCGGACGACCGAAAGGCACTTCCACATACACATCCTTAATCGTCACATTCCGCAAATATCCCGGCTGATCTCCCGAACGGTGCCCCAGACGGATAAAGATGGCATTTCCCGTGTTGACCGCATGCACGTTAGACACCTGCACGTTTTCAATCTCTGCCCCATCAACCGACTCAATGGCTATGGCCGAACGGAAAGTATCTTTAATCCGAATATTATCGATGGTCACATTCTTGAATCCGCCCAACGATTCCGTACCAAACTTGATGGCACTGGCACTGCTGATGATGTGGCAGTTGGAGATGGATACCCGGTCATTCCATGCTCCCCGGTTGTGCGACTTCAGGCAAATACCATCGTCTGCCGAGTTGATAAAACAGTTGGAGATACGTACCTCCTTACAATCGCTGATGTCAATCCCGTCATTGTTCCAGTACGCCCTGTTTTCCACATGCAGACTATCAATCGTCAAGTCGGTACACAGAGAAAAAGAAAGTCCCCATGCCGCACCGCTCCGGAAATTAGTCTTCCGAAGCTCCACCTTCCGGCAATTACGCATAAAAAGCAACTTGGGTCGTGTGTTCGGCCGTTTACGATACGTATTATAGTGCTTGTCCACCAATTCTCCCGTATGATGCAGGCTGTCAATCGTCAGAGCCAGTTCCCTGCCCTGTCCGTCTATACACCCTTCTCCCGTAATGCCGATATTCTCTGCCCCTTCCGCATAAATCAATGCCTGGTCAAAATGGTCATTGTTGACTTTCAGTTCCTTTTCGGTACTGAAGCCCGGATAATCATAAGGACTCGTACTTCCTAACAGCACCGCTTCCTTTTCCAGATAAAGTGTCACATTCGATTTCAGTTGCAGGCTGCCGGTCAAGTAGCGTCCGGCAGGGAAGTACAGCTGTCCGCCCCCTTTTGCATGAAGTGCGTCAATGGCCGATTGCAAAGACTTCGTATTCAATGTTTTTCCGTCACCGACGGCTCCCTGCTGAAGTGCATTGTAATCTGTAGCAGTTATCGTACCTGCGCATAAGAACAAGCTACATAAAATGAAAATAAATCGTTTTTTCATGGTATTATCAATTTCTGTTTATCATTTTCCATCAAAGCTACCCCTTCACAAAGCAGCCTGATTATTCCCTGAAAACAAAATTACGGAAAAAACTTCGGTTTCCCAAGTTCTTTATGCCAACGACCTTCTGCCTTTGCGTTTGGTTTCAAACGTAAAGGTGATTTAAAACAAAACTCTTTGACGTTTTAAAACAAACGCTCAGGCATTTTCTGACTATTTTTTAATTTACTAAAATCAACAATTTACAAAACACAAAATTTACATATTTCCCATCGTATTGACAACCTCTACCCGGCTTAGCGTATGGTTTACCCGCTCCACATGAATCTGGGTGGCAATGCGCTCGCGCAGGGCTTCCACGTGACTGATGATGCCTACCTTCTTGCCTCCTATCTGGTGCAACTTCTCAAGTGCTTCCATCACCGTGTTCAGGTAATCGCTGTCCAGCGTACCGAAACCTTCGTCGATAAACAACACATCCACCGAAAGACTTTTCCGGTTGAGTGAAGACAATCCCAATGCCAAGGCCAGTGACACCAGAAAGCTCTCTCCACCTGAAATGGTGGATGTAGGACGCTTCACCCCTCCCTGGTATTCATCGCGCAACAGAATGGTAAGTCCACCCGGCGGACACTCCATACGGTAACGGTCGGTCAACCGGCTCAGGTAATGATTGGCACCGGCCAGCAGCTGGCGAAGCACGTAGCTTTGGGCAATATTACGGAACTTCTTGCCGTCGGCACTGCCAAACAAGGCAGCCACTCCCGCCCAGTTGTCCACTTCCTTTTGCTTCACTTCAATCTGTTCCTTCACTTTCCGGATACGTTGCAGGCACTCTTCGTGATGTGCCAGCATCTGCGCGATGGCTCCCAAACGCGCCAACTTCCCGGTCTGCTGTTCTTCCAGTAGGGAAATGGTTTCCTCTACGACTGCCAGCGTCATCCCTTCGGTTTCCGACGGACGCTGTGCCCGATGCTGTGTCAGCTCCCGACCGACCCGTTCCATTTCTGCCCGCCGACTCGTCAGGTCGTTGTCCAGCTTCTGCAAAGTACGGCGTGCCATATTCACTTTTTCCACTTCCAGTCCGGCCAGTTTCTCCAAATACTCACGGGAAATCTCGGGATGACCGACAAGAAAAGCTTCCACTCCGGCGCTTTTTTCCTCCCTCAACTTTTGCGATGTCTTTATGGCATGGCAGACAGAAAGCACGGAAGTGTTCAGCGCGTTCCATTGTCCCGGAAGCTCTTCCGGACACGGCCCGTCGGGTATCGTCTCTGTCGTCTCCAGCCCCCAGGCCGGAAGTTCCGACAAGATGGACTGACGGACAGACTGCACATGCTCCACCTGAGAAGCCAGCGACTCTACCCTGTGCGAGAGTTGCTCTCTCCTCGTCTGCTGTTCCACATACCGATTGGTTTCTTTCTTCAAAGCGGTAATGAAGTTCTCCCGATCGGTCTTCCAAGCTTCTTGCCAAGGTGTAAAGACAATCAAGGTCTCTCCTTTCTCTACGCACTGGGAAACGGTCAGTGCTTCACGCGAAAGCGCCTCTTCCAGCATACGCAGTTCGGTTTCCAAACGGGACACGGCTTTATCGGCTTCCTCTACCTTCCGGTGCCATTGATCACAGGTAGTGGTCAGTTCCTCCCGTTCCTTCGTCAGACGGTTCAGGCGTTGCTGCCCTTCCTCGGCCTGTTTCCACAGTGCTTCCAGCCGGTCGCATACTTTCTGCTGCGCCGACAAGGCTTGCTCTACCTGAGATACTACCTCATCCTCTTCCTTCACTGTAGCATAAAGCGGCATATCTGTCACGGTCTTTTCCGCCAGAGAATAAGCATCTTTTGCATTAGTCTCCTTCTTCGCTTCCATTTCTTCCAGTCGCATCAGGGAGCGAACCTCCGCTTCCGCCCGTGCCAGTGCGGTCAAGACTTCCTCCGTCCGACGTACCTTTTCTTCCAGCAACGCACGGACCGGTTCCAGCAATGACACAAAATGAGCTTCGCTCTTCAAGTCATCACCTACCTCCTTGCCGCAAACCGGACACACATCGCCTTTTGACAGACGTGCGCGGGCTTCGCGTGCCCAGTCCTCACACGACATCCGCTGCTTGTCGTACACCTGCTGCACTTCTTCCCTTTCCTTACGGCATACCTCAGACTTAGTTTTCAGTTGCGCTACCGTCTGTTGCTGTTTCCGGCAATCGTCCTGCAAGATTTTCCAGTTCTTCTGCACATCCAGCCAGGCTTGTTCCTTTTCTGCACGGACAGAAAGTGCCTCCCGCAACTTCTTCCATCCGTCCAGCCGGGCGTCTGCCTCCTGCTTCTTCTGCCGGAGTTCCTCTACTTGTAATTCCTCTAACTGCATGCGGCACGCTGCCACCTCCTGCTGTTTTTCTTCCGCTACCTTTCGGGCCTGTTCATACGATGCCGTAGCTCCCTGGCGGATTTCCAGCGTTTTTTGATGGATTCCCGCCTTATGCACTTTTTCTTTCCGGTAATCTTCCGACTGCTGGAACGCGCGCTGAATCTGGTCAGACAAAGCCGAAAGCGATTGCAACGATTCGTACACCGGCACCTTTTCCCGCACACCGGAAAGATACGTCTCGCACGCCTCCCACTGTCCCCGGCACTGCACCTGCATACGCTCCAGTTGACCCAGGCCGACACTCAGCGAACGGTACTTCTCTTTCAGTTGTTCCAGTTCTTCTTCCGACGTACGGATACGCTGCTGCAAAGCCGCCTGTTCCGTCCATTGAAAACGCACATCAGCCGTACGGTCCCAGTCATCCAGCAACGACTTGTTGCGCTTGTAGTCATCCGACTCTACCCGTTCCGTCAGTGCCTGAAGTACCTTTCCAGTCTCCTCCAGATCATGTGCCAACTTCTGCTCGTCGGTCAACCATTTCCGAAGGTCCTGCTCCTGCTTCAACTGTGTGCGAAGCGTGGCGGTCTCTTCCGTCACCTGGCGCTGTTCCGCCTGAAGCGCAGCCAATTCCTCGTCAGTCAACAATACAATGCCGCCCGTCTGCGCCTTCAGTTCCTGCAACTCCGCCTCCTTTTCGGTCTTCATCACGTAGATTTCCCGACTGATGCGCGAATAGATTTCCGTGCCCGTCAGTTTCTCCAGGATATTTGATTTTTCCTCCTCCTTGCTTTTCAGGAACTTGGTAAACTCTCCCTGTGCCAGCAGCGTAGTCCGGCAGAACTGCTCAAAGGTGAGACCGATACGCCGCTCTATCTCCGTACGTGTTTCGGTCGACTTATTCGTGAGCGGAGTACCGTCCTGCAAGGAAAGTGTCCAGACCACTTTCTGAATTTTCCCTCCAGCCTTGTTGCGCGCCCTTGCCACGCTCCACACGGCCCGCAAGGCATCCCCTGCTGCATCTGTAAACCACAGCTCCACTTGTGCCGACACACTGTCGCGCCGCATCAGCATGCGTGAATCATCAATGCTTACTTCACCCGTACCGGAAAAGCTGTCGTTCTCGTCCAAGTAACGTTCATTGGCTGCCTGTTTCAAGCGGGGAGTGGTGTTATAAAGTGCCAGACACACCGCATCCAGCAGCGTCGACTTGCCGGCTCCCGTCGGTCCGCAAATCAGGAAGATGGAATCCTCGCCCAGCGGCCCGTGCTCAAAATCAATGCACGCCTTCTCGATGGAGGCTATATTTTCAATAATCAGTTTCTGTAATTTCATGTGCTATTCCTCCTCTTGACTTCGTATCCGTTTCACGGCTTCCTCCAGCATGTCGAGCATTTCCGGAGCGATGTCCCGCTGAAACTTGTCCTGATAATAGATAGCGGCTACCTGCGACGGGGAAAAAGTCTGCAAACGGTCTACATCCAGTTCTGTAATCTCCTTCTGCGTTTCCACTACTTCACGTTCCCATTTGTAACGGCAGAAACGGCACTGCTTGCCACGGGTCAGCTCGTAGGCCCGCTCCATGCAATAGGCTGGAGGTACATCCTGAATACGGACGTGCAACTGCACATACATCTTTTCCTCATCGGGGATGGCCTGCAACACCTCCAATGCTTCTTCCAGCGGCACGGCCTGCGAAGGCAGTACTTTTAAGGGCCACGCATTTCGCACCGGCAAGGTACGTACTTCGGGCATAGCACCATGTGCAGCCAGTTCTACCAGACTGACGGAATGCCCGTAACTCTCGTCAAAGCTGACCGGAAGCGGGGAACCACAATAACGGGCCCGTCCGCCGGACAAGGTTTGCGGAAAATGAATGTGTCCTAAGGCCAGGTAATCGTATCCCTCCCCCATCAGACGAATGTCCGTGTATTCCATGCCGCCGCGTCCGTCGTCCTGTCCGGTAATGTCACTTCCCGTCAGGGCCAGGTGGGCCATCAGCACCACCGGAAGATTTCCCTGGTTGCGTTCCTCCACACGGTTCAACAAGGTTTGGATAAAATGATGTTGCCGCTCTTCACGCGGAACTTCTTCATCGAGCGCCGGAAAGTTTTGCGGATACACATGAGGCAGGGCTATCACATAGCCTTTCAATTCGCCGCAACCGTTCTTCACTTCCACGATATGACGTTCCAGGTCTACCTGGCCGGCTTCATCTTTTCGGATAGAACCCACCACGGTGACTCTGGCATACTTCCACAGATTCCGGTTGATTTCCAGTTTGGAACTGCTGTCGTGATTGCCTGCCATGATGATAATCTGCATGGAAGAGCAGGTTTCATGAAATTCCACCAGCGCATCCGTGTACAACCGCTGGGCAGCTGCCGAAGGACTGCAATAATGAAACACATCGCCCGACACGATCAACGCGTCGGGCTGTTCTGCGGCTACCCAGTGACACAACTGCCGCAGAAAGTCTTGCTGTTCTTCGCTGCGGTCGTATTCAAACAGTTGCTGCCCCAGGTGCCAGTCACTAGTATGTAATATTTTCATCCGTTTTACAAGGTTTTAGGAGGATAAAGAGTGTTCCACCAGGTCGGGTCATCTTGTAGCCATTTGGCAAACCAGGCAAAGATAGTGTTCTGCCACTGGATGCGTTTCTGATAGTCCTTGATGTGATGGTCTTGTCCGTCTACTACTACCAGTGCCGTTTCACGTCCTAACAGTTTCAGGGCCGTAAACATCTGGATACTTTCGCCCACCGGCACATTGGTATCTACCGCTCCATGCAAGAAGAGCAGCGGAGTGTGTATCTTATCGGCATTGAACAGCGGGCTGTGGTCGACAAAGAGTTCCGGATTCTTCCACGGGTAACTGTTGGCTGCCGATACTTCACTGTAAGAATAGCCCCAGTAGCCTTCGCCCCAGTAACTGGTGTGGTCGCTGATACCGGCATGGGAAATAGCAGCCGCAAACAAGTCGGTCTTTGTCTGGAGGTACTGCGTCATGAAACCACCGTATGAAGCGCCGATGCAACCGATTTTCTTACCGTTAACAAAGGAATGAGCTTCCACAAACTTACGTGTTCCTTCGATGATGTCGTCGGCCACATAATCACCAAACGTATTCACATGGCGGGCAGAGAATTCCTGACCGAAACCGGTCGCTCCACTCGGTTCTACCACATACACCACATAACCTAATGCGGCATACGCATGATGCGGATAACGGCTGGCAAAATTACGGCTTGTGGGACTGCATCCGCCGTAGTAGTTGACTATCATCGGGTATTTTTTGTTCGGGTCAAAATGAGGCGGCAGGTAGTAGCGTCCGCAAATGGTGTCCCCACGAGAGTTGACAAAGTTCCACGCCTTGCATTCACCCAGCAGTACATCTTTCAGTTCCCCATTCAAATCTTCTTCTAATTTGGAAGCATCCTTCTTCAAATCGACCACATACAAGCGGTGAGAATTGGAAGCACTTTCTCCGTAGAACGATAACGAAGAGGCTTTCTCGGCCACAGAGAATCCCAATACCATTTCTTCAGGCACATTCACCTTCTCAAAATGTTTCTTTGCCGGATTCAGACGGAACAACGCGATACTGTCACGGTCTTCGGCGGTAAAGTACACACAATTGTCTACAGCCGACCACACCGTCTGCATCACGTTCGGATTGAATGTCCGGGTCAGCGGTTCAATCTGCTTGCTCTGCAAATCCATCAGGTAAAGCTGATTGTCAATCATGCTCGGGGTCTGTCCTTCCTTCACATTCTTGCCGATGCCTCCCAGACACTCCGGTGTACCGGCCAGCAATACCTGACGGCCGTCGGGTGAGAACTGCGCATTGGTCAGGAAACCGTCATCTTTCACCAGTTCTTCCACCTGCAAGGTCTGCACATCCATCTTGTACACAGAGAACAACGTGGTCGGGCGTTTTCCCATCCGATGGTTGGAAGCCATCATCAGGATAAAGCGTCCGTCGGAAGAGATGTCCGTAACCCACACATTCTTGTAACCGAAAGTCAAAGGCTGACACACGCCAGTCTTCACATCAAAACGGGCCAGATACGTACGGTTGCGCCATCCCGGCTGGCGGTCGTCCGGATCAATGAACTCATAGATTTCCTTCTTCTCTTCCGGTCCCTTCTGTACAAGAGTAAACAGCAGATAATCCTCCGTAGGTGCTATCTGGAAGCTGCCCTCCGGAAGATGGTTCACCCACACTTCCTCACGTCCGGAGACAGGGTCAACCGTCACCAATTCCCGGCCGGATACTCCCTGACGTACATAATAATATTTCACGGAACGCGGCATCCAGTGCAGGGTTTCTCCACGTGTAGCAACTACTTTTCCAGTCTTCAGTTCCTTTACCTTGGTCTGCGAAGCCGTTTCCCCACCTTCTTTCGTGACAGTGTACGACGTAATCAGGTATTTTCCATCGGCTGAAAGTTCAGTACCCGTAAAGCGGGTACCATGCAGTACATCGGCCAGTGTAAACAGACGGTCCTGTTCGGTACGCAAGGTAAACACCCCATCCTGCTTGGTATCCAGATTCACCTTCGGCACGTTCTTTTCGCCCGGCATGGAGAGATACTTGATGACCACCTGATGCGTAGCCGGATTCAGCGCCAGTGACGCATCTTCCACATGCTTGCCATCCACATACACCTGATAGTGTTCAGCCCCTTCCACCTTCAGAGACACTTCTCCATAGTGTGTATTTTCCAATACAAAACCCATAAGGTGCAGGGCATAGCCTGCCGACGGAGACAACTGACTTGCCTGCTTCACTTCTGCTCCTTCAAGCAAAGAAAATGATACAGGCGTATCCAGCAGCGACTCCGCTTTCCATGACTTGGAATTAACATCCACACTGTCAACCTGATAAGGTTGTACTAATGCATACGGTCCTGCGTATTTAAACGTAGTGACCTCTATATTCTCAGCATTCACCAGCATGGTCCCGCAAAGAGAACATGCTATAAAAAGTTCCTTTTTCATCTCTTTTTTATAGTTTATTGCCACAAACATAATCAAAAATCATCATTTTTTTGTTATGTTTGTAGAACAACTAACGAAACCGTTATGAAAAAAGAACTAAGTGTGTATGTCCTTTCTTTACTGATACTGACAGGATGCAGTTCGGTACCGCTCACCGGACGTAAACAATTGTTGCTGGTTTCAGATCAGGAAGTGCTTTCTTCCAGCCTGACTCAGTATAAAGACTACATAAAAAGTGCCCAGAAGTCGACCAATACCACCCAGACGGCCATGGTGGTACGAGTGGGAAAGAACATTGCTGCAGCCACAGAACGATACCTGCGCAGCAACGGACTTTCTGACGAAATCAAGGAGTTTGCCTGGGAATTTAATCTGGTAAAGAGTGACGAAATCAACGCGTTCTGTATGCCCGGCGGAAAGATTGTGGTGTATGAAGGACTGATGAAATTGGTATCGTCGGACGATGAACTGGCCGTGGTACTGGGGCATGAAGTAGCACATGCTGTAGCCAAGCACAGCAATGAGCGTATCAGCCAGCAGATGCTTACCCAGTATGGTGCACAAATATTAGGACAGACTCTCTCACAAAAGAGTGAGATGGTACAGGCCATCGCGGGTACGGTATACGGTGTGGGAGCGCAATACGGAGTAACCCTTCCCTTCTCACGCAAGCACGAGACGGAAGCAGATTATATGGGACTGATTCTAATGACCATGGCGGGCTATAACCCTGACAAGGCAGTGACTTTCTGGCAAAAGATGTCGGCCAGTTCTGGTGGAAAGGTGCCTGAATTCATGAGCACACACCCCAGTGATGCACGCCGTATCAGTGACATCCAGAAAGAGCTGCCAGCCATTAAAGCTAAATACCGCAAATAAAACTTTTATCAAGAAAATATCCATGAAGAAAGTCGCAATTTTACTTCTAATCGTGTCCCTACTGAGTAGCGGATGCGGAACGACGCAACCGGAACGTACCGGTGCCATTGTAGGTGGTGCCGCCATCGGCAATAGTGTGGGAGGTGCCATCGGCGGACTGGTGGGCGACTCCCGTCATGGATGGAGAGGAAGCTACAGAGGTTCTGCCATTGGAAGCATTGTCGGCACACTGGCCGGAGCTGCCATTGGTGGCGCACTGACAGCCCCAAAATCGCGTGAAGAAAACAGGGCAAACTATCCCGTGGAACAGGTGTACGCCGAGCAGGACTATACACAATCTGCTCTCTCCTCTTTATACATCCGGAACATCCGTTTCATAGATAATGACCGCGACCATGTTATCAGCTCGGGAGAAAGCAGCAAAATCATCTTCGAAATCATGAATGAAGGAAATGAAATTGCCTACAACGTAATTCCCAGCGTGACAGAAATCAGCGGAATGAAACATCTGCATATCTCCCCTTCCATTCTGGTGGAACAGATTCTGCCGGGAAACGGGGTGAAGTATACGGCTACCGTCACTGCCGGAAAACGTATCAAGACGGGTACAGCTACTTTCCGACTGGCTGTGACCGATACCCGTGGACAAATGTACGACCAGAAAGAATTTACGTTGAACACGGCACGTTGACGCGAGTCCGAATCGCCATATCAAAGTAGACAAATGGAAAAAGAACAATCGTTATGTAAAGAAAAAAAACGTGTGGAGCTGCACGAACCCAAACATTATAAGGTGATTCTCCACAACGACGACTTCACCACTATGGACTTCGTGGTGAAGGTACTTAAAATCGTGTTTTTCAAATCGCAGGAGGAAGCTGAGGCACTGATGCTGAAAGTACACCAGCAGCAATCGGCCACAGCAGGCGTTTATTCTTACGACGTGGCACAATCCAAAGCGCAGAAGGCCACTCAGATGGCACGCGAAGAAAGATTTCCTCTGCGACTGACCGTAGAACCCGAAGACAATTAAACTGTAAAGAATCAATGAGTCACATCGAAAAATCTGTATATGTAGACAAAGCGCTGTCGTTTGCTCAGGGACTGGCGTTCCGTTATCGCCATGAATTTATTACTCCGGAACATATTCTCAGCGCACTCTTTAACCAGGACCCTTTTGTAGAGGCCGTAGAAGAATGTTTCTGTCACATCCCGGTGATGGAAGAGGAAGTGGACGAATATTTGGCACAGAAAATGGAACAGGTGCCGGAAGATGCCAACTATGAACTGCAGTTTTCCGTACAATCCAACCTGCTGTTTCAGAATGCGTATGCCTTCGTGGAATCATCCAATGCTGAAGTGCTGGACATTCCTCACGTAGTACAGGCCATGTTGCTGCTGCCGGAGTCCTGGGCTTGCTATTTTTTGAAGAAACACCTGAAGGAACGAATACCAGATTTCATCAGCCAACTGGTGGTTATCTATGGAGACGACCTCAGCCTGGATGAGAATGATTCGAACGAACCTCATGGCATCTCCAAGAACTTCATCACCTGCCTGAACGAACAGCTGGAGAATCACAATCCGCTGATCGGACGGGAAATGGAACTGGAACGTACCATCGAAGTACTGTGCCGGAAAGACAAGAACAACCCGCTGCACATCGGCGAACCGGGAGTGGGAAAAACAGCCTTGGCTTACGGACTGGCAGCCCGCATAGAAGCCGGAAAAGTGCCTGAACGCCTGAAGGGAAGCCGTATCTATGAACTGGATTTGGGTAGTATGCTGGCCGGTACACAATATCGGGGCGACTTCGAACAACGGTTGAAGAGTGTGATGAAAAGCCTCAGTGCAGAGAAGAAGGCCATTCTCTATATTGACGAGATACACAATCTCATCGGAGCCGGACAAATCGGTGATGGATCGATGGATGCCTCCAACATGCTAAAACCTTACCTGGAACAGGGAGACATCCGTTTCATCGGTTCTACTACCTACGAGGAATACAATCGTTATTTTTCACGCAGCAAAGGAATGGTACGCCGTTTCCAACAAATCGACATTCAGGAACCCAGCATCGACGAGGCTATCCGCATCATAGAAGGATTGAAGGAAAAATATGAGGAGTATCACCACGTGACCTATGAAGCGGGAGTGATTGAGTATGCTGTAAAGGCCAGTGCCCGCTACATCAGCGACCGCTTCCTGCCCGACAAGGCCATCGACCTGATTGATGAGGCCGGTGCTTACCGCGAAATTCATCCGGCTGCAGACGGCACAAAGACGGTGGACAGAAAGCTGGTTACCGAGGTACTTTCGCGTACCTGTAAGATTGATGCCAATGCGCTCAAGGAGGAAGACAACGCTTCACTGGAAGCATTGTACGAACGCATATCCAGACAGATTTACGGACAAGACGAAGCCATTCGTCAGGTGGTGGAAGCGGTGCAAATGGCCAAAGCCGGATTGCTGGATGAGAACAAGCCGCTAGCCAGCCTGTTGTTTGTCGGTCCTACGGGAGTGGGAAAAACCGAAGTGGCCAAGGTGTTAGCCTCAGAATTAGGTATCTCACTGGTACGCTTCGACATGAGTGAATACATGGAAAAGCATACCATCGCCAAACTCATCGGTTCTCCGGCAGGTTACATCGGATACGAGGATGGTGGCTTACTGACGGATGCCATCCGGAAAACGCCTAACTGTGTGCTGTTACTGGATGAAATCGAAAAGGCTCATCCCGACATTTTCAACATCCTGTTGCAGGTGATGGACTATGCAGTGCTGACGGACAACAAAGGACGGAAATCGGACTGCCGCCATCTGATTCTTATCATGACTTCCAACGCCGGTGCTCAGTATGCACATCAGGCTTCCATTGGTTTCAACAGTCAGGTAAGTACCGGACAGGCCATGCTTCGCCAGGTAAAGAAAACATTTAAGCCGGAATTCCTCAACCGTTTGTCGGCTTCCGTCGTATTCCACGACATGAGTCGGGAAATGGCTACGCAAGTGCTCGACAAGAAGTTGCGCCAACTGGATGAAAAGCTGGCTCGCCGTCACGTCTGCCTGCACCTGACACCCGAAGCACATGAATGGCTGCTGAAAGAGGGGTTCAAACCGGAATATGGAGCCCGCGAAATGGACCGTGCCATCGCCGCCCACCTGAAGCCGCTGCTCATGCGTGAAATTCTGTTTGGCTCACTGAAGCAGGGAGGTGACATCACGGTAACAGCCGAAAACAATCAACTGAGTATTCTCCAATAATTTCGATGCCATGGTTTTCCAACTGACAAAAAGACTGGCTTTTCCGGACCCGCACTGGGGAGACCCCGACGGTCTGCTGGCCATTGGAGGCGACTTGTCCATCGACCGGCTTATCCTGGCCTACTCCAACGGTATCTTTCCCTGGTATGCCTTCCGCGAAAAAGTCATCCAGTGGTGGTGCCCGTTGCAGCGTTTCGTCATCTTTCCGGAAGAGATTCACATCTCCCATTCCATGCGCACACTGATGAACAAGGATAAGTATAAGGTAACCTTCAACCATGCGTTTGAGCAGGTGATACGGAACTGCTCCAAGCTCCGCATCGAACAGGAAGGAGCCTGGTTGGGAGAGGAAATGATTGAAGCTTATATCCGAATGTACGAACAGAACCTGGCCGCCAGTGTAGAAGTATGGGAAGGCGACAAACTGGTCGGAGGCCTGTATGGAGTAACCTTGGGCACATGCTTCTTCGGCGAAAGCATGTTCTCGCTCGTACCCAGCGCTTCCAAGCTTGCCCTGATACGACTGGCCCAACTGCTCCATGCGAACGGAGGTACCCTTATCGACTGTCAGTTTGAAACGCCTCACCTCAAGTCGATGGGTGGCCGGTTCATCAGTTACGAAGAATACATGGAATGCCTGAAAGCAGAATAAAGCCCATCAAAAAAGTCCGATTCTCTCTTCCAAGAGAACCGGACTTTTTTATGATATTTACTGTAAGTATAGCCAATTAGTATGCACGGGCAAACAAAACACGGCGTGCAGAAGGTTTGCCAGTCAGCATATCTACACCCGGAGTCAGGCTTTCTTCATCTGCTTCGAAAGGCAGACAGCGGATAGTAGCTTTGGTTTCTTCCTTGATACGGTCTTCTGTTTCTGGAGTACCGTCCCAGTGAGCCAGAATAAATCCACCCTTCTCAATCTGTTCCTTGAATTCTTCGTAAGTATCTACCTTATAGATATGTTCGTTACGATAATTCAATGCTTTCTGGTAGATGTTCTGCTGAATTTCTTCCAACAGATTCTGTACGTATTCTTCGATACCGTCACAAGAACGAGTTTCCTTTTCCAGTGTATCACGACGCATGATTTCCATCGTATTGTTTTCCAGATCACGGCCACCCATTACCAGACGTACAGGCACACCCTTCAATTCATAATCTGCGAACTTGAATCCCGGACGCTTGTTATCAGCGTTATCGTATTTCACAGAGATACCCATGCTGCGAAGTTTGTTGACGATACCTTCTACCTTGGCATCAATCTGTTTCAACTGTTCGTCGTTCTTATAGATAGGTACGATAACAACCTGAATCGGAGCCAAATGCGGCGGAAGAACCAGACCGTTGTCGTCAGAGTGAGTCATAATCAAGGCACCCATCAGACGAGTAGATACACCCCATGAAGTAGCCCATACATAATCCAGCTTATTGTTCTTGTCAACGAACTGTACGTTGAATGCCTTGGCAAAGTTCTGTCCCAGGAAGTGAGAGGTACCACATTGCAATGCCTTGCCATCCTGCATCAATCCTTCAATAGTATAAGTATCCAATGCTCCGGCGAAACGTTCGTTTGCAGATTTCACACCCTTGATAACCGGCACAGCCATGTATTTTTCAGCGAAATCACCATATACATGCAACATCTTCTGAGCTTCAGCTTCAGCTTCTTCGCGAGTAGCATGAGCCGTATGACCTTCCTGCCACAAGAACTCAGCAGTACGCAGGAACAGACGAGTACGCATTTCCCAGCGCATTACGTTTGCCCACTGGTTGCACAAGATAGGCAGGTCACGGTATGAGTTAATCCAGTTTTTATAAGTACTCCAGATAATAGTTTCTGAAGTCGGACGAATAATCAGTTCTTCTTCCAGTTTGGCAGCCGGGTCTACAATCACACCCGAACCATCTTCTGCATTCTTCAAACGATAGTGAGTTACTACCGCACATTCCTTAGCGAAGCCTTCTACGTGTTCAGCTTCACGGCTCAGGTAAGATTTCGGAATCAACAACGGGAAATACGCATTCACATGTCCTGTAGCCTTGAACATATCGTCAAGGATACGCTGCATTTTTTCCCAGATGGCATATCCGTAAGGCTTGATTACCATACAGCCACGCACAGGAGACTGTTCAGCCAAATCGGCCTTTACCACCAAATCATTATACCATTGTGAATAGTTTTCACTTCTCTTGGTTAGGTCTTTTAATTCTTTTGCCATAACTTTATGTAGTTATTTTATTCTTTAATATCAATTGAGAGTGCAAAATTAGTAAAAAAGATTTGTTTACTCTTGATTTTAAAGCAGGATTTATTCAAAACGGATGGATTTTGCAGGATGAATATGGCTTATCAGATAAGAAGGACCGACCAGCATCCCTACCGACACCAGCAAGGTACACACGTTCAACAATACAATCCAGCCCAAATGAAGCTCCACGGGCACTGCATTGACATAGTACGTAGCCGGATCCAACTTAATCGGTTCGAAAAAATACTGAATAAGACAACACGACAGTCCGATGACATTTCCCCAGCACATTCCCCTTCCGATAAGGAAAACAGAAAATGACAGGAATATCTGACGAATGGAAGCGTTGTCGGCTCCCAACGCTTTCAATACCCCAATCATCTGCGTACGTTCGAGGATGATAATCAATAATCCGGAAATCATGGTAAAACCCGCCACTCCGGTCATCAGAATCAGAATAACCCATACATTAGTATCCAGCAAGTCGAGCCACGCAAAAATCTGAGGATAAAGTTCCTCTGAAGTGCGGGAACAATAAATTGCCCCATAACGGTCTGTCTGTTCCTGAATATGATCACGAATCTCATCATTCACCGAGTCCAAGAAACGATAATCCGACACGGCCACTTCCACGCCTCCTACCTGGTCTGGTTCCCAACCGTTCAGACGACGAACCGTGTACATGTCAGTTATCAGGAAATAATCATCGAAAGCAGAGAAATTGGTTTGGAAAATCCCACTCACCGTCAACCGACGGGCACGCACATTGCCTTCTATATAATAAGTATAAAGCTTATCACCCACCTTCAAGGAGAGTTTGTCGGCCATGGAGCGGGAAACCAGCACACGGTTGCTGGCTACGGAGTCCGTCAGTGCAGGAATCTCTCCTTCCTGCAAATGTGCCTTCAGGTACGTCCAGTCGTATTCCTGTGCCACCCCCTTCACAATCATTCCCTGAAAGTTATCAGCGGTCATGATCATGCCCGGTTTCGTAGCGTAACGCTGCACGTGACTCACCTGGGGAATATTCCGTATCACCGACAACAAGCTGTCGTTTGCCACCACCGGATTCATCTGGTAAAGCTGAGCTCCTTCGATGCTGGAAACCACAATATCAGAGCCCATGCCTATCACCTTGTCGCGCACCTGATGCTTGAAGCCGATGACCACCGCCACCGACACAATCATCACGGCCAGTCCGATAGCAATACCGGCCATCGCAATGCGTACGGCCGGTTTTGATACTTCTTTCTCTCCTTCCCTGCTACGGTAAATCCGTCGGGCAATAAAAAATTTCCAGTTGCTCATCATTCATCCACCCTTCCCGGATAGGCTTCGAGCGCCTTACGCAGAATGAACAAAGCCCGTACCAGGTCTTCTTTCTTCAATACATAAGCCACACGCACCTCGTTTTTACCGCCGCCCGGTGTAGTATAGAATCCGCTGGCAGGTGCCATCATGACGGTTTCTCCTTCATAATTGAAATCAGACAAACACCATGCGCAGAATTTCTCGCAATCATCCACCGGCAGTTTAGCTACGGTATAGAAAGCCCCCATCGGTATCGGAGAATAAACGCCGGGGATGCGGTTCAGTCCGTCAATCAGACATTTACGGCGTTCCACGTATTCATCGTATGTTTCGCGAGCATATTCTTCCGGTTCATCGAGTGAAGCCTCAGCTGCAATCTGGCCAATCAACGGTGGACTCAAACGGGCCTGGCAGAATTTCATCACCGCCTTGCGCACTTCCGGATTCTTCGTAATCAGCGCACCGATACGAATTCCACATTCCGAATACCGTTTCGATACGGAGTCAATCAATACCACATTCTGTTCGATGCCTTCCAGATGACAGGCAGAAATATAAGGAGAACCTGTATAGATAAATTCACGATACACTTCATCGGAGAAGAGGAACAAGTCGTACTTCTTCACCAAATCCCGGATCTGATTCATCTCCCGGCGAGTGTACAGATACCCTGTCGGGTTATTCGGGTTACAAATCAAGATACCCTTGGTGCGTTCATTAATCAACTCCTCAAACTTCTCTACCTTCGGCAAAGAAAAACCTTCGTCGATAGTAGTCGTCACCGTACGGATAACTGCTCCTGCCGAAATCGCAAACGCCATGTAGTTGGCATACGCCGGTTCCGGCACGATAATCTCATCCCCCGGATTCAGACAGCTCATAAACGCAAACAGCACAGCTTCCGACCCTCCGGTAGTAATGATAATGTCATCGGCATCCAGGTGAATGTCGTACTTTTCATAATATCCCACCAGACGTTCTCTGTAACTTCTGTACCCCTGGCTGGGACTATATTCCAACACCTTGCGGTCAATATTTCGAATCGCATCGAGGGCCGCTCGTGGAGTAGGCAGGTCAGGCTGACCAATATTCAAGTGATATACATGAATTCCTCTCTCTTTCGCAGCTTCAGCCAAAGGCGCAAGCTTACGTATCGGCGACTCTGGCATTTCAGTTCCTCTGATGGATATTTTTGGCATATTTTATAGTTTAAAAAAGATTCTGAAATGCAAAGATAAAGCGAATGTCGAAATTAAACAACTTTGTGCTCAGAAAAATACGGCTACTCCTTTCTTTTGAGAAAAAGACCCTCCAAGTAAAGTTTAACGCCTTTTCAGGCATTTTCCAAGTCTTCTACCCAAAAAATCCGTATGTTTGCTATCGATAACCAAACACTCAAGCATTATGAACCTTTACCTAATTATATTTACAGCCGGCACATACAAGGTGGAGCAAGTCTACGAAAAGCATAAAGACCTGTTCGTGGAACTGGAAAAACATTTTACCCTTCACCTCGTTAACTATACAGACTCTGAAAGCATTCCCAGCCATGAATACAAAATGGCATTCATTGCCAGCGGGGGTGTAGAGAGCGCGGTGGTGCGTTTTTTCAGCATCCTGCCCTATCCCATCACCCTGCTGACGGACGGCCTGAACAACTCACTGGCCGCCGCCCTTGAAATCTCGGCCTGGATTCAGTCGAGAGACATGAAGGTAAAAATCATCCATGGATTAGTGCCCGATATGGTAAATCAGGTACTTTTACACCATCAGGCGTTTGCCGCCAAACGTTCCTTGAAAAAAAAACGCATCGGTGTAATCGGAACTCCGGCCTCCTGGCTGGTAGCCAGTCATGTGGATTACCTGTTAGCCGGGCAACGTTGGGGAGTGACTTACACAGACATCTCCATTGAAACTGTAGAAAAAGCCTTCCACGAAATTACAGAAGACGAGATAGGACCTGAAGCTTCCTTATTTGCCAACCGCGCCAAAGGGATTCAGGAAGCAACCCCGGAAGAGCTGCTTCGGGCCATGCGATTGTATAAGGCCATCCGGCGTGTATGTCAGGAAGAAAACTTGGACGCTCTTACCCTGTCCTGCTTCTCGCTGATTCAGAGCCTGAAAACCACAGGCTGCCTGGCCCTTTCTTTGCTGAATGACGAAGGAATACCTGCCGGATGCGAAGGCGACCTGCAGTCCATCATGACCTTACTGATGGTAAAAGAGCTCATCGGAAAGCCCGGCTTTATGGCTAATCCTTCGTTTGTAGACCTTGCACGCAACGAGGTGCTGCTGGCACACTGCTCCATTCCGACCAAAATGGCCGAAGAGTTTATTATCCGCAACCATTTTGAGACAGAAAGCGGCATCGCCATCCAGGGCATTGTACATCCGGGCGAAGTCACCCTCTTCAAATGCGGAGGAGAGTGTCTGGACGAATATTATCTGTCCTCGGGACATCTCATCGAAAATACCAACATGGTGACCTGTTGCCGTACGCAGTTAAAGGTACGACTGGACAAGCCGGCAGACTATTTCCTGCACAATCCGCTGGGCAACCACCACATTCTGATTCAAGGGAATTACACCGACCTCATTCAGGAATTCATGCAACAAAACCGCTGCAAACCGAGAATTGACTGATTTTTCAAAACCATTTATTCTCTCATTCAATTTATAATCGTATCTTTGTGTGAATTATTACAAATTGAAAAGCAAGAAAAATTATGATGCATAATTGGTTTGAATGCAAAATCCGTTACGAGAAAGTAGCCGAAAACGGAATGAACAAGAAAGTAACGGAACCCTATCTGGTAGACGCACTCAGTTTCACCGAAGCTGAATCGCGTATTATCGAAGAAATCACTCCGTTCATCAGCGGAGAATTCACTGTATCCGACATCAAACGCGCCAACTACAGCGAGCTTTTCCCCAGCGACGAGGAAGCTGCCGACCGTTGGTTCAAGTGCAAGCTCTACTTCATCACCCTCGACGAGAAAAGCGGTGCGGAAAAGAAAACAGCTACCAACGTACTGGTACAGGCTGCCGACCTGCGCGATGCCGTGAAGAAACTGGACGAAGGCATGAAGGGTACAATGGCCGACTACGTCATCGCATCTGTTGCCGAAACTGCACTGATGGACGTATATCCCTACTCTGCAGAACCTGACGTAAAACCGGAATTCCCGGATGCAGACAAACGATAAACAAACACATATCACACCATGGATATTCAGTCTAATTTAAAAGAAGTACGGGCACAACTTCCTCCCCAGGTCAGCCTGGTTGCTGTATCCAAATTTCACCCGAACGAAGCGATTCTGGCTGCATACGAAACCGGACAACGTATCTTCGGAGAAAGCAAGGAACAGGAACTGAGCAAGAAGCAGGCTTCCCTGCCCGCCGATATTCAGTGGCATTTCATCGGCCACCTGCAGACCAATAAAGTGAAGTACATCGCACCCTACATCGCCATGATTCATGCCGTAGACAGTTACAAGCTACTGGCTGAAATCGACAAACAGGCGGCTAAATGCAACCGGGTGATTCCTTGCCTGCTGGAAATCCATATCGCAGAAGAAGAAAGCAAATACGGATTTTCTTTTGAAGCTTGTCGCGAGATGTTGGAAACCACCCCGTGGAAAGAGCTGACACATGTATGCATCAGCGGAGTCATGGGAATGGCCACCAATACGGACGACGAATCACAAATCACCAACGAATTTGAAAGCCTTCACCGTTTCTTCACTGAACTGAAAGCTACCTATTTTAAAGATTGTGATACCTTTAAGGAAATTTCCATGGGCATGTCGCACGACTATCCGCTGGCAGTACAGGCAGGAAGTACAATGGTACGTGTAGGCAGCAAAATTTTCGGAGATAGAGTATATTAAAACGAGAAGAATATGGCACAACTAAAAACAACTTTTGCAGGGTTAACCCTGAACAACCCGATTATTATCAGCAGTTCGGGACTGACTAACAGCCTGGCTAAAATCCAGAAACTGGAAGAAGCCGGAGCCGGTGCAGTAGTACTGAAATCAGTATTCGAAGAACAAATCAACATGCAGGCAGGAAGTATGCAGGGCTATGGCTCACCCGAAGCCGACGACTATCTGGGAGCATACGTACGCTCACATGCACTGAACGAACATATCACCCTGATTGAGGACGTAAAGAAACATTGCAAGATTCCGGTAATCGCCAGCATCAACTGCTACAGTGACAGTGAATGGACAGATTTTGCCCGCCTGATGGAAGAAGCCGGAGCCGATGCACTGGAACTGAATATCCTTTCTTTGCAGACCAGCAAGGATTACACACCGGGAAGCTTCGAACAGCGTCATATCGACATCCTGCGCCACATCAAGAAAGTAGTCCGCATCCCGGTAATCATGAAACTGGGCAGCAACCTGACTAATCCGGTTGCACTCGTCAACCAGTTGTATGCCAACGGTGCTGCTGCTGTGGTATTGTTCAACCGCTTCTACCAGCCGGACATCCAGATTGACAACCTGACTTTCACTACAGCCAATGTAATGAGTTCACCTTCTGAACTGTCTGACCGCATCCGCTGGACAGCCATTGCTTCGGCAGAAGTTCCTCAGCTGGATTATGCTGTTTCAGGTGGCGTACACAACGGAAAAGGCGTTATCAAATCCCTGCTTTCAGGCGCTGCTGCCGTAGAAGTTTGCAGCGTTATCTACCAGCACGGCAACCAGATAATAGAAGAGATGAAGAAAGAACTGACCGAATGGATGGACGACAAAGGATATGATTCCATTGCACAGTTCAAAGGAAAGATGAATGCCTCAGCCGCAGGCGACATCAACCCGTTCGAACGTACACAGTTCATGAAATATTACAGCAACCACGAAGAATAATCCCCTTCACGGAAATGCATAAAAAAACGGATTCCCTGACGTTTCAGCCGGAGAATCCGTTTTTCTTTTATCCCTGTCTAAGACTTATCGCTTCAGCAAACCGATTTTCAGGTTCAGTTTAAAGTAGTACACTCCATTTTCACGTTCCAGATAACCATACTTGTCTTTTTCCGTAGAACCTTTCTCCAAGCGGCTGTTCTGGAAAAGGAAATCGGCAAATGTCTGGCGGAAAGCACGCTGATAGCACAACACTTCCCCTTCACCCGTCACGAAAAGGAACCCTGCAATGGCAGAGTCTGTTCCGTTGTACAATTTTGCCGGACGAACTCCCATGGCCAATGCCAGCAGCAGCTCTTTCACCTTGTATTCATAGAAGCCATGCTTCGTAATCAGCTCGTCCTTTATCTTCAGCGGATTCAGCTTTTTGATTTCCTCCGTCAGTTCCGACACCTTCGTAATACCGTCCAGCCACATCAGGCGTGTCATTTCCGCCATCAGTCGTCCCATGTGCAAATCAATCATGGACAGGTTGCTGCGGAAAATCTTATCGGCCACGTCACTGTACTTCAGCATGCCTCCCAGACGCTCTATCATCAACATGCGGGATATGACATCATCCTCCTCACCTTCCGCATTGATTTTGTTGACGGTCGGGGTAGCAAACTTCACACCTGTCTGCTCAAACTTGAAATTGGCGGTTCTTCCTCCGTCAAGCAACGGAATCATCATTCCCAAACGGGAACGGACACAGAATCCGGTGAGCGGAGCATCTACCGAGTAAAAAGCCACGCTGAAATCCGTGCGGTCGTCCGTCTTGGCTTCCAAATCAAAAATGGCAACCTCATCCAGAAACTCCTCTACGCCATCGGGAGATGTGACATCATCCTCCCGGCTCTGACGAATCGCTGCATAGATAAGCTCTGCCACTGTAGCAAAGTCTTCACGAGGAATCCGCTTGTCTATATTATCCCCTTTCAGGTGCACGGTATCTTTTTCCAAAATATACTGACGCGTACCGTCATGTTCTTCCCGCTGAACCATTGCCACCGGAAGACGGAGCACTTCGTTCTTCTTCACATCAGGAGTACCGCCGTACACGTAACCGTCGGCCAGCAGCCGGAAAAACGCATACAGTTCTCCCCATTCTCTTTTCGTCGCTTCAAATGCCATAATCTGTCTATTTTTTAATTGCAAAGGTAGTAAAAGAAGCGTTAACAAAAACGTTTCTGGTAAATGCAATTATAATATATGTTACAAAACAGATTTTAAGAGGCATTTTGCTTGCAGAGAATCAAAAAATGCGTACCTTTGCAATGTGTTTTTCATAGTATTAGATTTAAGGTTAACAAAAGGTTGGAGTTCAGCGGAACTCCTTTTTTTATGCCCTTATGCGAGATGCTTCCTTTCTCCTCTCTCCAAAGACTTGAAAACCCGCCAATCTAAATAGAAATAAGCAAAGATATTCTTTAGGTTTCGCGTACGTAAACCGTACGTTTCTCACAGCGGAAACATACGGTTTCCATAAGGAAAACGTAAGGTTCCGGCAAGAGAGACATAGATACTGATAAAAGATTTGACCATAAATGTCTTGAGGATTTACAATTCGCTCTGCGCGTAGTGTTTTCTTTCTCATTTCCTCATAAAATTCATCTCAAAATACACCTGTAGAGATTTCCCGTTTAGGCTTCTTACATAAATCCACTGATAAACAGAGATATATGCACACCATTTGCGTGCAGGGCTGTAGAGAGCGTTTTTTCGCAGACATGAAATTTTTCTTTCTATATTTGCAAAACAGAAACTACTATCAAAAAAAGTAGACAAACACACTTTGCAAATAATAAGAAAAACAAATTATCGTATGCACAAAATTGGAAAAGCACTCCTGCTATTATGCAGCCTCACATCTGCCGGTGAAATAGCCGCACAGACCGTCAGTGGAAAATTAATCGATGAAAACAAACAACCTCTTCCTTACGCCAACGTAGTCCTTCTGGCACTCCCCGACTCAACCTTCGTTACGGGAACCGTCACAGCCGAAGACGGTACATTCAGCTTGAGTACCACCACACCGAATCAGCTTGTACGTATTTCTTCCATCGGATACAACACTGTGTACAAACCCGTCCAACCGGCCAACTTAGGGGTAATACAGCTGAGATCAGACACACAACAGTTAGGAGAAGTTGTAATTAAAGCCGATTTACCTAAAACACGTGTAAAAGGGGATGCCATGGTGACTACCGTAGCAGGTAGTATCCTTGAAAACGCAGGAACAGGAAATGACCTGTTAAACAAGATACCCGGCGTATCGGCTAATGAAGGGGATATTAAAGTGTTTGGTGCCGGAACTCCTGAAATATACATCAACGGACGTAAAGTACGGGACAAATCCGAACTTGACCAGCTTGCTTCCGACAACATCAAGAGCGTGGAGGTGGTGAACAATCCCGGCTCGCGCTATGATGCGACGGTTAATGCGGTTATCCGTATTCAGACCAAAAAGCCGCAAGGTGAAGGATTCGGTTTCAACAACCGTTTTTATACAGGCTACGGTTACGGATGGAATGTGCTGGACCAGTACAACTTCAATTACCGAAAAGGAGGCTTTGACCTTTCGGGTATGCTGTATGGCAAGAAAGGATACACGGAAGACCGCAAGACCATCACACAGAAAACACTGTTGGATAAAACATGGATACAGGATTCATATCTCTGCACACAATATGACATGAAAGATATTTCGGCCATGCTGTCGCTGAATTATCAGTTTAACGAGAATCACTCTCTGGGTGCACGCTATGATTATGACCGGACACCTGAACGACATGAAACGGTAGATCCGATGAATACCCTGGTGTATCAGGATGATGCTCTTTATGAGGAGAGTCACACTACGGGCTGGAGAAATACACAGGAAACCAGACATACTCTCAATGCCTATTATAACGGACGTGTAGGAGACTGGACTATCGACTTCAATGCGGACGGCTTCTGGTCGGATACGAAGAATCCACAGGAGATGCAGGAGCAGTTCACTCCAGCGGGAGGTTCCTTAGAGAAACAGACTGTCACCACCAAGAATTTGACAGACAATACCCTTTATGCGACCAAGCTCGTATTCGGACATCCCTTATGGGGCGGTAATCTCTCCTTTGGCGGGGAATACACCTATACGAACCGGAATAATGCGTACATGAATGTGGAAGGAATCCTGGATGACAATAACAGCAACATCAAGGAAAACTCTACTTCGGCATTTCTGGAATATGCCCGCAGCTTCGGCAAGCTACAGGCACAGTTAGGTGTGCGTTATGAGCATTTGTCTTCCGACTATTACGAGGATGGCAAATATATGGACGAGCAAAGCAGGACATACGACAACGTATTTCCATCCGTGTCCTTGAATCTTCCGATTGGTAAAGTACAGACACAATTGACCTACACCGGCAGTATCTACCGTCCTTCATACTGGATGCTGAGAAGTGACATCATGTACGGTAACCGATATACCTACGAAGGAGGTAACCCGCTGCTGAGACCGTCACTGATAAACCGTCTTACACTGAATGTATCGTACAAGTGGATATACCTCAATTCACGATACATACACGGAGAAGATGCCATTACACAGTTAAGCAGGGCATATTCGGAAGATGATCCGACCGTTTCGTTATATTCTTTCTACAACATGTATAACAGTGACAAGTTATATACCACTCTGACATTGTCTCCAACAATCGGATTATGGTCTCCCCAGTTCAATTTTCTTCTGCTCCAGCAATGGTATAAGGTGGAGACATCCAATGGAACAGAAAACTTCAATAATCCAATATTGAACTTTGCCTGGAACAACAATTTCAAGCTGCCTCTTGGTATCAGTCTTGATGTAGATTTAGGTTTTGACACTCCGGGTGACAACGAAAATACAAAGGTCGAAGAATGGTGCTGGTTTGCCAACATCAGTCTTTACAAGAGCTTCCTTAAAGACCGCCTCTCGGTTCAGCTGAAAGCCTATGATCTTTTCAACTCATATCAGGCAAAATCAACCATTTACAGTGGTAACCGTCTGATGACAGGAAAAATGGAAGCCCGCAGAAATATTGGCATCACTTTACGCTATAAGTTCAATGCTGCCAAGAGCAAGTACAAGGGAACAGGAGCAGGCGACAGCCAGAAGAACCGTATGTAAGTTTTATATCAGTTCCAGGAATGAATGTCATAAAAGGTACGACTGAAGAATGTAATGTTTTATAACCTGAACGCTCTATTGAAAACCAATTTTTAAACAGAATACCTAAGTACATGACAAAAATTTGAATACA
>CAMFND010000105.1 GCA_945965395.1 uncultured Bacteroides sp. | reverse complement strand
TTGGAGAGGTGGCAGAGTGGTCGATTGCGGCGGTCTTGAAAACCGTTGTACCGCGAGGTACCCGGGGTTCGAATCCCTGTCTCTCCGCAAAGAAATGGTAATTCTCGTAAAATCAATTTTTTACGAGAATTTTTTTTGTTCTTTCTCAAAAAAGAAAAACAGAAAAGTTTGTGCTGATTTGTTTTTTAGGAGAGAAATGGTTAACTTTAAAAATGCATGAAAGAAATTTATATTAAAATAATCGATAAAATGAAATCCTTGTTATTTCTTTATTTTTGTGTGGCAATGGCTTTTTCTGCCATGGCTTCTTCGGCATCTGACACGTATGTGATTCCTAATCCTCAGCAGATGGTGTGTGAGGACGGACATTTTGTGCTTCGTGCACAGGCATCTTTCTCCTGTAACCTGACAGGAGCTGATAAAGACGATTTTGTATCTTATGTAAGTAACTCTCCTTTGTCGCTGACTTATAAGAAGAAAGGAAAGGCTGACATTACTTTTAAACTTGTCAGTCCGGAAAATGCGAAGATGAAAGAAGAGGCTTATCGTTTGAAAGTGACAAAAAAAGGCATTCAGGCTGAGGCAACTTCAGCTTCGGGGTTGTTTTATGCTTTTCAGTCTATTGTGCAGCTGGCGCGTGAGAGTGGAAATGGTACGTACCAGCTTCCTGAAGTGACGATAGAAGATGCTCCTCGCTTTTCGTATCGAGGCATGCACTTGGATGTATCACGTCATTTCTATACGAAAGAATTTGTCAAGAAACAGATTGATGCGCTGGCCCGTTATAAGCTGAACCGCTTCCATTGGCACCTGACGGATGGAGCCGGATGGAGAATTGAAATCAAGAAATATCCGGAACTGACGCGTGAAACGGCCTATCGTCCTTTCCCGGATTGGAAAAGCTGGTGGAACGGCGGACGTACGTATTGCAGACAAGATGCTCCCGGAGCTTCCGGAGGATATTATACGCAGGAAGATGTGAAAGAAATCGTAGAATATGCCCGTCAGCGTCATATTACGGTGATTCCGGAAATTGAAATGCCGGCTCACTCGGAAGAAGTATTGGCAGCTCTTCCGCAACTGGGTTGTGGAGGGGATTTGAAACCTGGTGGAGAGTTTTGTCCGGGAAAGGAACTGACTTATGAGTTCCTGACCAATGTGTTGAAGGAAGTGATGGAGTTGTTCCCTTCAGAATACATTCATATTGGTGGAGATGAGGCAAGTACCAACCATTGGAAACAATGTCCAGACTGTCAGGCACTCATGAAAGCAGAGGGAATGAAGGAAGAAGGTGAATTGCAGGAATATCTTGTATCCAGAATTGAGAAGTTTTTGAAAGAGAACGGCCGCAAGATGATTGGCTGGGATGAGATTTTGACAGGCGAGTTGGATGAAACTTCTGCCGTAACGGTGTGGCGTGGAGAAGATAAAGGTGCAGAATCGGTAAAAAGAGGATTGCGTACCATCTTGTCACCGGGAGCATATTGCTATTTTGACAGCTACCAGGATGCACCGCGTACGCAGCCGGAAGCCATCGGAGGATACCTCCCGCTGGAAAAGGTTTATTCATACGAACCGGTGACTGAGGCTTTCCCCGCTGATAAACTGGATTGCGTGTGGGGCGTACAGGGAAATGTGTGGACGGAATATATACCGACACCCGAGCATGCTGAATATATGATTTATCCTCGTCTGCTGGCTTTGGCTGAAGTTGCCTGGACAAATCCGGAGCAGAAAGACTGGAAACGTTTCCATGCAGAGGCTTTGCAGGAAGTAAAGGTGCTGAACTCAATGGGCTACCATACTTTTGACTTGCAAAATGAGGTAGGAAACCGTCCGGTAGCATTGAGCGTGGATAATCATTTGGCAAAGGGGAAGAAGGTGGAATATGTACGTCCTTATTCGGACTCTTATCCGGCAGGAGGAGAATCGGCATTGACTAACGGCATACATGGCGGTTGGGTATATACCGACCAGCGCTGGCAGGGATTCCTTGGAAAAGGGGCCGATGTGATTGTGGATTTGGAAAAATCACAACCTATTCAGCAGCTTTCCATTGATTTCATGCAGTTGAGAGGTCCGGGTGTGTTCCTCCCGCAGAAAGTCAGCTTCCTGATTTCAAACGATGGAAAAGAATATACACTTTTGAAAACCATCACTACTACACTGCCCATTACGGACGAACAGTTGACCATTCAGACGTATGACTGGACAGGTAGTTGTGAGGCTCGTTACGTACGCGTGCAGGCTGATATCAATCCTGAGGCCGGTGGTTTCTTGTTTACTGATGAATTTGTTGTAAAATAATAAATGTCAGGTAGTCGGGAGCACATAGCTGAAACGCAATAAGCCAATCAGATAGTGTGCTCCCGCTTGCTGAATGAAATGTAAGGTAGGTTGTATAAATCCGTTGCCTGAACAGGGAATTTTCCATGTAAATTCACTGGCCCATTCGTATGAAGGGGAAAATCGGGCATAGTCGGTGAACAGTCCGCCTTCTGTTTTTCCACATTGCCAGGTGAGACCTGCGCCGGCATAACTTTTGCATCCTTTGGAGGCACCTGACTGGAATGAACCTTGCAGGAGTGCATGCAGACCGGGAGCAAGACGTTGCTCTGCATATCCCCAAATTATTTTTCTCCTTTCTTTTTCTGTCTTTTCTGGAGTTCCCTCTTCATAGTCCATATACATGCCGCTATGTAGAGCAAAGCCCACATGATAATTGCTGTCATGGTGCTGATAGTTTAGTGAAGTGACACTGAGTATTCCGTCTTGCTGCGGGCAGAACCGGAATACGTTTTCTTTTCCTGCAAACCGGTAGTAACCTTTTCCGTTGTATACCGATGCTTGTAAGGACCATCGTGTGAATTGCAGTTCATAATGCAGTCCGACGGAAGCTATCGGATAATTGGCTATCTGGTAATCGGCAGACAAGGTAGGGAAGATACCACATGAACTGTTGGTGAATAACGAGGTGGCAGGGGAAGTGAAATAGTCTTCATTCAAGTTCCGGATACCGAAAAAGAGTGAGGAATGACCGAACTGTTGTTGGACGCCCAATGTAGCGAGGGCAAGCGGATGGTTTTCTTCTTCAATGTTGGAAAAGGTCTGAAAATCATCTGCCAGTGATTCGGCGCGGGTTCTGGCTGTACTGATGGTGGCAGCTTGTAATGTCGTGTGTTTGCCTAATGAATGAGTGAAATCCAGTCTTAGCAGATTAACCCAGTTACTTCCTTGTTTGAAATCGCTTTGTAGTTCTGTGGTGTAGCTTACTTGAAGTTCCTGAGCCAGGCCGCAGTGACAGGACACTGCAGCGAGGGACAGAAACAGTTTCATGAATCTTGTCATAACCATTTGGTAAAACGATGAATATACCAGTTCTTAATTAATTGAGTCAGTATGCAGTAGGACAACAGGATACCGAAGAGCCAGGGGAAATAGCTTAATGGCAGTGCTTCCAGTCCGATAGAGCTTCCAAATGGGGTGAAAGGCAGCAGGATACCGATGGCCATAATCAGCAGGGTAAGTCCGGTTACTTGCCAGGAGGCACAGCTTTGTATGAAGGGGACTTTCCGGGTACGTATCATGTGCACAATCAGGGTCTGCGACAGCAAACCTTCGATAAACCATCCGGATTGGAACAACGTCTGATGTTCCATGCTTTGGCATCCGAACGCATACCACATCACCAGATAGGTAACGATGTCGAAAATGGAACTGATGGGGCCGATGAATATCATGAAGCGGCTCAAATCGGAGGCATCCCATTTACGTGGTTTCCGGAGGTATTCTGCATCCATCCGGTCGAACGGAATCGTGGTCTGCGAAATATCGTACAGCAGATTTTGAATCAGCAGGTGGATGGGGAGCATGGGCAGGAAGGGAAGGAATGCACTGGCTGCCATTACACTGAACATGTTTCCGAAGTTGGAACTGGCTGTCATCTTGATGTATTTGGTGATGTTGCCAAATGTTTTTCTTCCTTCCAGTACACCGTCTTCCAGTACCATCAGACTTTTCTCCAGCAGGATAATGTCGGCACTTTCTTTGGCAATGTCTACAGCGGAATCTACCGAGATACCAATGTCTGACTGACGCAATGCTGCGGCATCATTGATTCCGTCGCCTAAAAAGCCTACCGTGTGCTGTTGCGCCTGAAGCAGGGTGATGATTTCCGTTTTCTGTATCGGAGTAAGTTTGGAAAATACGGTCGTCTGGTTGACTGCTTTCATTTTTTCCTCTTCACTCATCGTTTCGAAAATGGGGCCTGTCAGGGCATTGTCGGTGCGGATACCCACTTGGCGGGCGATGGTGCGAACCACCGCATCATTGTCGCCGGACAGAATCTTGATTTCAATGCCATGTTCATGCAATTGCTTGATGGCGCTGGCTGCCGATTGCTTGGGAGGATCCAGAAAAGCCAGATACCCAATCAGTACCATGTCTTTCTCGTCCTCAATACGGAAATCGCAAGTCTTCTCCAGGTAGCTTTTGTGGGCTACGGCAATGACACGCATGCCTTGCTTGTTCATCTGCTCAATGATGTCGCGTGCCTTGTTTTTTAGTTCGATGGTCATGGGGTGCACCTCTCCATCAAATTCAGCATGCGAGCAGATGTCCAGCATTTCTTCTACGGCTCCTTTGGTGATAATCTGTCGTTTTCCTTGACGGTCTTCTACCACTACCGACATTCTTCGCCGGGTAAAATCAAACGGGATTTCATCTACCTTTGTATAATTATCCTTCAGGTATTCCAAAGACAAGTCTTTTACGTGCGACAGAATGGCTTTGTCCATCAGGTTCTTTAATCCGGTCTGGAAGAAACTGTTGAAATAAGCATGGCGCAGGATACGTCGGCTTTCATCGTTACTTCCATCGGCGTTGATGTACTTTTCCAATACAATCTGGTCGCAGGTAAGGGTACCGGTTTTGTCCGTGCAGAGAATGTTCATCGCCCCGAAGTTCTGAATGGCATTCAGGTCTTTTACAATGGTTTTCTTCTTAGACATGGCTACGGCACCTTTGGCCAGGTTGGCAGTAACAATCATCGGGAGCATTTCAGGAGTAAGTCCTACTGCTACCGATACGGCAAAGATAAATGCTTCCAGCCAGTCGCCTTTAGTCACACCGTTTACCAGGAAAACGAACGGAATCATGATGAGCATGAATCGTATCAGCAGGAAACTGACTTTGCTGATTCCCTTGTCGAAAGCTGTAGCGGCACGGTGTCCGGCAATGCTGCGGGCAATGGTGCCCAAATACGTACTGTTGCCGGTTGCAAACACGATACCGGTAGCAGATCCGCTGACTACGTTAGACCCCATGAAGCAGATGTTTTCCAGCTCAATTACACTTCCTTTGCTGTGCTTGTTTCCTTTGGCCTCCGGACGTTTTTCTATCGGGTCCGATTCTCCCGTCAAGGAAGACTGGCTTACAAATAAATCTTTTGCTTCAATGATGCGCATGTCGGCAGGAATCATGTCTCCTGCAGCAATCATGACAATGTCTCCGGGAACGAGGTCGGTTATGTTGATTTCTTCGTCCTGATTACCGGCTCGTTTTACGTAACAGGTATTGGTCACCATTTTCAGTAAAGCTTCGCTGGAGGCATTGGCTTTCCACTCTTGCCAGAAACGAAGTATGCTGCTGGCGATAACCATGGTCAGGATGATTATAATGGCTGTCCAGTCCTGTTCACCAGGGTTGGCCAACAGTACGTCGAGCACAAAAGAAATGATGACCAGCGCCGTGAGTACGCCGATAAAAGGATTGATAAAAGCTTTGATGAAAGTCGATATGGGGTTCTTTTTCTGCTCATGTTCCACTTCATTCTTCCCATAGAGAGACTGTCTGGCTTCCACTTCTTCTTGTGTAAGTCCGATACGGCTTGTCTGGAAATAGCTGAAAACTGTGCCCAGTGTCTGACTTGCTGCTAAAAATACCTTTTCGCCATTAAAGGTGAATGTGGTGCTACTTTTTCTTTTCTTCCACATGATCATTAAAATTCATAGGGTGATTACTATGTTTTCTTTTCACGTGGCAAAAGTAGGCAATGCCCCCGACAGAGGCTGTTAGAGAAATATTAGAGTGGTATTAGAAAACTATTAGAATTTGTGTAACTAATTTTCTAATACCACTCTGATGGAGTTTATGTTTCTTTGAATGGATGTGCTAAAAGATTAAATGTGAGGAAGTTCGATGATGAATGTCGTTCCTTCTCCTTGCTTTGAATGTACGGCTATACTGCCCTGATGCAGAGTGATAATTTTCTGTGCAAGCGCCATCCCGATGCCGTGTCCTTCCGTATGCTGTTCCTGTTCTCCGCGGTAGAACAAGGTGAAAATCTTTTCTTTTTCTGCATCCGACATACCAATTCCGTCATCCGACAGACGGATAATGGTCCATTTATCCCAGTAGGAAATCTGAATGAAAGAAGATTTGTCGTCCGAATACTTGCAGTTATTCTCAATCAGGTTGGCAAAGGCAATGTTTAGTAGGTAGTCATTACCCATGACGGTAATCATCCGGTCGTCTTCCGCATCTTCCTGTTCAAAAATCAGTTCAATGTGGTATTCCGGATGGGCACGAAGAATGATTTCCCGTGTATCGAGCAACAATTCGTCCAACCGGATTTCATGCATCTTGATTTGTTCTTTCTGGTAATCTGCTTTAGCCAAATTAAGCAGTCCGTCAATCAATTTCGTCATTCGTCGGGCATCCTGTAGCACATTCTGCATGGCTTGACGATATTGTGCTTCTGTACGGTTCTTCTGCAGACATAAGTCCAGTTCCGCAATGAGGGCAGCCAGCGGGGTTCTCATTTCGTGAGACACGTTGCTGACAAACATTTTCTGGGAGTTGAATGAAATTTCAAGTCGCTCCAGTAGTTCATTGAAGGCCTGGCTTAGTTCCCCTAATTCGTCTTTCTCGTTTCTTATAGGCAGACGCTGGTCAATACGTGAAGCGGTAATCGTTTCTGCTTCTTTTACGATTTCCCGGATAGGTTTTAAGGATGCCCGAACCAGGAAATAGCAGGTAATAAATAAAAGCAGGAGGCCGATAAAGAACAGGATGACCAATGTTTTCTGAAGCTCCAACAGGTTGGTGTGTCCGTAACCGTCGTAAGCTGCGGCCGTCACAATATAAGTTTGTCCGTTGAAAGGATAAACCATCCCGACGGCTTGGTATTTTCCGATATAAAATTCAATTTCCTTTTGTTGAAGAATCTGGGCAATCATTTCCGGATTCTCTTTGACAATATCATTATCGATGGCGTCGTGGTAGAGCATGTGGAAGTCTGTGGTATATACAGCCACTTCCACCTCATTGATAAACTCCTTATTATTCAGGTAGATGGATTGCATGATGTCGGCATCTACCTGATTTTGCAGGAACAGATGTACCTTGGTGACAGCTTCACTCTTCAGGTTATGGAAGAATGTATTGCTTCGGATATGCTCGCTGACCAGATAGATTAAGGTCATGCAAAGCAGAAATACCACAGCTATGACTCCGGTATTTTTGAGCGTAAGTGCGGTTTTAATTTTCATGGCTTTTCGTCTGTAAGAATAAATCCGATTCCAGGTTTGGTGTGAATTAGTTTGGTTTCAAAGTCTTTGTCTATCTTTTTACGCAGGTAATTGATATACACATCAATAAAGTTGGTACCGGTATCAAAGTGGGTATTCCAGACTTTTTCGGCAATTTCTATCCGGCTGATGACCCGTTCTGCATTCTGTACCATGTAGGTAAGCAGGTTGTATTCTTTCGGAGATAAGCGGATGAGGCTACCTTGGCGCATCACTTCCCTGCGGTTGGTATCAATCTGCAAGTCTTTGTAGGTAAGTTTCTCGGGAGCAACGACAGATACAGTTGCTTCTGCTTTTCTTTTCAGAAGTACTTTAATGCGTGCGTTCAGTTCCCGGAAGTCGAAAGGCTTTACCATGTAGTCATCTGCACCTGCATCAAATCCGTCGAGTTTGTCGTCGGTTGAGCCCAAGGCTGTCAGCATAAGTACGGGAATATGCGGATTTGACTTGCGTATCTCTTTGCAGAGTTCAAAGCCATCCAGTTTGGGAAGAATAATATCCGAAATAACCAGCTGAAAAGAGTGAGATTGGAACAGACGAAGTCCCATGGCTCCATCGTATGCCACCATGGTGTGATATCCATTTTCTTCCAGTCCGGTTTTTAGCAAATCGGCTACTCGTTTATCGTCTTCTATGATTAAAATACTGTACATAATAATAAATTGAATAAGTCAGACAAGGTCTGTTTTTATATTTAATCAGGGAAAAGTCAAGTGGAGTAGAAAAGAAAAAGTGGAGCATACAGGACTCGAACCTGCCACCTTTTGACTGCCAGTCAAACGCTCTAGCCAGATGAGCTAATGCCCCATTTGTTTTTGAAGTTGTCACAAAGGTACAACATTATTTCAAAAAAACAAGAAACCTGCTCTATAAAACAGAAGAAAACCATTAGTTTTGCGTTGGTTTATCAAAATAGAAAAGACTTATGAATTTACAGATACGCAAGGCTACATTGGATGATTTGGACCGTTTGATGGAGATATTTGAAGAAGCCCGTCGTTTCATGTGTCGTACGGGAAACCCTAATCAGTGGATTAACGGCTATCCCCAGCGGGAACTGTTGCAGGAGGAAATAGAGGCTTCTCACTGTTATGTGTGTGTAACGGAGGATGGAAGAGCAGTGGCCACCTTCTGTTTCATTCAGGGACCCGATCCGACCTATGCACACATTGAAAACGGGGAATGGCGAGACGACTCTCCTTATTATGTGATTCATCGGCTGGCATCCGACGGCTCCTGCAAGGGGATAGGAAAACTGTGTGTGGACTGGTGTTTCCGTCAGTGGCCGTGCCTGCGTGCCGATACCCACGCAGACAACAAGGTGATGCAACATCTGCTGCTTTCTACAGGCTTTGTGTATTGTGGAATTATCTATGTGCGTAATGGAACTCCGCGACTGGCTTACCAGAAATTAGCTTAGAAAGAGACGATTTCCCTTAATAATGCTTAATTGGTAAATATTTTCCATTGGAAATTTATTCTTTATGTAATTATTTATTTTCTTTGCAAAAAGTTTCCATTAGAAAATAATAACAAAGAAAATAAATAGATATGAAGTATGTAATTGTTGGTGGGGTAGCAGGTGGAGCCACTGCGGCTGCCCGTATTCGGAGAAACACGGAAAAGGCTGAAATCATTTTGTTTGAGCGTGGAGAATATATCTCTTATGCCAATTGTGGTTTACCTTATTATATAGGTGGGGTAATTCAGGAGCGCGACCGCTTGTTTGTACAGACTCCGGAAGCATTTTCCACTCGTTTCCGCATCGATGTGCGGGTACGTTCGGAGGTTATGGCAATTGATACTGCCCGTAAAGAAGTGAAGGTACGCACTTCGGACGGAAAAGAATATACTGAAACATACGATAAATTGCTGCTTTCACCGGGAGCATCGCCTGTGCGTCCTCCTTTGCCGGGAATAGATAATGAAGGAATCTTTACCCTGAGAAACGTGGCAGATACAGACCATATCAAGGCTTATATGCAGAGTCATGAGATAAAGAAAGCGGTGATTGTTGGAGGTGGTTTTATCGGGTTGGAAATGGCCGAGAACCTTCATCATGCTGGTATTGAGGTGGCTGTAGTAGAGATGGCTGATCAGGTGATGGGACCAATCGATTTCTCTATGGCAGCGCTGGTGCATGGCCATCTGCAACAGAAGGGGGTCAAACTGTATCTGAAACAGGCAGTGGAAGCCTTTGAAAAGACCGATTCTGGACTGAGGGTCAAATTCCAGTCGGGGTTACAGGCAGAAGCTCAGCTGGTTATTCTTTCCATCGGTGTACGGGCAGAAACTCGTCTGGCTGTAGAAGCCGGACTGAAGTTAGGAGAAATGAAGGGTATTTATGTAAATGAATACCTGCAGACTTCCGACGAGTCAGTGTATGCCGTAGGTGATGCCATTGAATATCCGCATCCGATTACCGGTAAGCCGTGGTTGAACTTCCTGGCTGGACCGGCCAATCGTCAGGCACGTATCGTAGCCGACAACATGACATTTGGCAACCGGGTGAAATATGAAGGCTCTATCGGGACTGCCATAGCGAAAGTGTTTGACTTGACCGTGGCTTCTACGGGACTTCCCGCCAAGCGTCTGAAAGCTTTTGGTATGCCTTATCTGTCGGCAACCATTCACTCTGGTTCGCATGCCGGTTACTATCCCGGTTCCTTGCAGATGGACATTAAGATTACTTTTTCTACTGAAGACGGTCGCTTGTATGGGGCACAGATTGTGGGATACAATGGAGTGGATAAGCGCATTGATGAATATGCACTGGTCATCAAGCAGAAAGGAACCGTATATGATTTGATGCAACTGGAACATGCTTACGCACCTCCTTTCTCTTCAGCTAAAGATCCGGTAGCGGTGTCGGGTTATGTGGCTGGAAATATATTGAACGGCAAGATGACTCCTCTTTATTGGAGAGAGTTGCAGCAGGCCGATTTGACTAAGGTGACTTTGGTGGATGTACGGACAAAAGATGAGTATGAACTGGGGCACATTCCTGGAGCGGTGAACGTACCTTTGGATGAAATGCGTTCACGGATGAAGGAGATTCCATCGGACAAACCAGTTTTCTTGTATTGTGGAGTAGGATTGCGCGGTTATCTGGCTTCTAACATTCTGAAAGAAAACGGTTATAAGGATGTGCGTAACCTGATAGGAGGTATCAAGACCTACAATGCGGCGGTTACTCCAGTTTGCCAGCCGGAAGAAACATGTGCCGTAGCCTGCTCGTGTGAAACGGCTGAAGGAAATTCGGACTGCAAAAAGGTACATGTGGTAGATGCCTGTGGCATACAGTGTCCTGGCCCTATCTTGCGTTTGAAAAAAGGGATGGAGGAACTGAAAGCCGGTGAGCAGATGGAAATTCATGCTACGGATGCCGGATTTCCGAGAGACGCAGAAGCATGGTGCCGTACTACCGGAAACCGCTTCCTTTCCTCAAAGTCGGAAGGAGGAATCTATAAGGTAGTGGTAGAGAAAGCGACTCCTTGTGCCATAGAGGCTTCCCGTCAGGACGTGGGAGAGAAGGGAAAAACTTTCATCCTTTTCAGTGATGACCTTGACAAAACTTTGGCTACCTTTCTGCTGGCTAACGGTGCGGCGGCTACGGGTAAGAAAGTGACCATCTTCTTTACCTTCTGGGGACTGAATGCCATCAAGAAGGAACGGAAACCCTCGGTGCAGAAGGATATTTTTGGAAAAATGTTCGGCATGATGTTGCCTTCCAGCTCTCGTAAACTCAAGCTTTCAAAGATGAACATGGGAGGTGTGGGTACGAAGATGATGCGTTACATTATGAACCGTAAGGGAATCGATTCGTTGGAATCACTTCGCCAGCAGGCCATTGATAATGGAGTAGAATTCATTGCCTGCCAGATGTCGATGGACGTAATGGGCGTGAAAAAGGAGGAACTGCTGGACAATGTCACCATCGGTGGGGTAGCTACCTATATGGACCGTGCCGAGGAAGCCAATGTAAATCTGTTTATTTAAGTATGGAAAAAATAAAATGTATCTGTGTGATGAGAGAGCTCTTTCGGGCTCTCTCTGAACTTGAATCCCGTTTGATGCAGTCGCATGGAGTGTCGCTGAACGAAGCCATGGTGTTATGTGCTATTGGCAAGGAGCGGGTAGCGGCCAGTACGATTGTAGAGCGTACGGGACTGACTCCCTCGCATGCTTCCAAGGTGATTCGTGCGGTGGAGGAGCGGAATCTGTTAGTGCGTGCTTTGGGTGAGAAAGACAAGCGGCAAATGTATTTCTCTCTGACAAAAGAAGCGCATAACTGCCTGAAGGGAATACGTGAGCAGGGGATAGATATACCGGAGCTGTTGCAACCCTTGTTTGCCTCTTATGCGGAGGGAGTGTCTGATTCGTGTGAATAAAGGTGAGTGAAAGGATGAAAAAGAAGAAATTTGAATTGGAAGTACCGGGTGGAGCCGACAAAGTCTTGTTGCACACCTGTTGCGCACCGTGTTCATCGGCCATTATCGAATGTCTGTTGAATCATGGCATACGCCCTACTATCTATTATTGTAATCCGAATATCTATCCGTTGGAGGAATACAATATCCGTAAGGATGAGTGTACCCGCTATGCCCAGTCGTTGGGCTTGGATATTGTGGATGCAGATTATGATCATGCATCCTGGCGTTGTACGGTAGTCGGACTTGAAAACGAACCGGAGCGCGGAGGGCGTTGCCTGAAATGCTTTAAAATGCGTCTGGCCGATACGGCCCGTTATGCGCATGAACACGGTTTCTCAGTCATCACGACCACGTTAGCTTCCTCTCGCTGGAAAAGCCTGGAGCAGATTAATGAAGCAGGACATTGGGCTGTAGCTGCTTATCCCGACGTAACCTGGTGGGAACAGAACTGGCGCAAAGGGGGCTTGAGTGAACGCCGTATAGCCATTATCAAGGAATATAATTTCTATAACCAGCAGTATTGCGGTTGTGAATTCAGTATGCGGAAGCACGACGAAGAACCTACTCCTTCTTCTCTTCCTCCTTCTTCGCCTCAATAGGCATGGTGTTGTCCTTATAGGCGGAGAAACCTTTTACTTTTACGCGTTCTTTTTTCTCTTCCTCGTTGATGGCTGCCTGGCCTAACTGGTTCATGTTGTCCTTTATCACATTGTGCATGTCAAAGAAATAGTCCAGCAGCATTTTCATGTGTTCTTCCAGCTCTCCTTCTCTGGGAGAGAAGAACGTGTGGCAACGGGAGTGTAGTCCGATGGTCTTCTCATCCTCGTCCGCCATATAGACGGTAGTGACCAGTGAGTTCACATTGGCCAAATTGATAATCTCCTTCAGATAAGGAAGCGCTTCGTTGTCGGCATTGATGGAGCCCCACCACGGATTCCAGATCATGATGAATCGGTTCTCTTCTTCTGCCGCAATATAGAAATCGTCTCCCTGATATTTAAAGGTGATGTGATTTTCTTCATTTACCTTAGGCTGGCAGCCTATTTTCTTCAGTACGCTGATGACGAGGTCTTTTGTCGTGATTTCGTCCTGTTCGTCTTTTGTCATTCTTTCAATGTATTCCAACCGTTTCTGACGCTCGCGCAAGAAGCGCAGGGCGAACAATACGACCGGCCAGAGGGCCAGTGCAATGACGGCAATCAATAAGGTTATTTCGCTGATGTGTGTCATGGTACGGTTTTTTAAAGGTTATGAATAGATTTTTTCTTTATATATTCTAAAGATAACAATTTTATTTGAAAACGGGGAAATATATTATACTTTTTTAAACAGGGATTATGCAGCGAAACGCTGAATCCGTTGTTTATAGTATGTAATCAATTAAAGACATAGATTTATGAAAAAGATGGTATCAATTCTGATATGCGCACTGGCCTTGATGGTCGGACATATTCCGGCTCAAGAAGTTGAGTTGACCAAAGAAGAAAAGAAAGCTCTTCAAGAGAAAATAGACAGTATCCAGCATGCAGAAGCAGTGGAAGCTATCAATGCAAAGAAGTTTACCCTTGAAGCAGACCAGGTGGTATTCAAGTATGGGCAGACGGCTTACGTCACATCGAATACTAACTTTGTGTCTGTAGATGGAGAAGATGCAGTGGTGCAGGTGGCTTTCAATATTCCGGCGGCAGGTCCTAACGGACTGGGAGGTGTAACGGTAGATGGAAAGGTCTCTTCTTATGAGATGAGGACTGACAAGAGGGGTACACTCTATTTATCCATGAATGTAATGGGTGTCGGCATTTCGGCTCGTCTGGACATCAGCATGCCGAAGGGAACGAATAATGCCACGGTTACCATTACTCCGAATTTTAATTCCAATCGTCTGACCCTGAATGGGGTGATACTTCCGGCTTTCAAGAGCTCAGTATTTAAAGGACGTTCAATTTAATAAAACAAGATGAATTATGAGAAAGATGTTGTTTTTTGCGTGTCTGTTGTTGGGGTTGTCGGCTTGTGAGAAAGACCCTGACATGAATCAGCTGGACGCGGATCTGGTGGTCTACACCGATTATGACAAGGATGCCGACTTTGGTGGTTATAAAACGTATTTCTTGCCTGACAGTATTTTAGAGGCTGGTGGTCATCGGGCTACCTACTGGAAGGATGAAAATGCAAAGGCAATTATTAATAAGGTTGCCGCAGAAATGGATGCACGCGGATACACCCGTATCCTTGATCCGGAAAAGAAGGAAGAAGCCAATGTGGGCTTGCAGCTTTCCTACGTGGCTCAGACAACTCAGGTCATTACCGGTGGCTATTGGGGCGGCTGGTGGGATTATGGTTTCTGGGGCCCCTGGTCCGGATGGTATTATCCGTATCCTGTGTCCTATTCCTATAATACCAATACCTTGGTGATGGAGATGGTCGACCTGACTGCCGATGAGGATGGCACACAGAAAAACCTTCCGGTGGTGTGGTATGCCAGCGCATCAGGATTCCAGTACAGCGGACAGTTTAATCAGATGATGTTGCAGAACTCGGTGGTACAGGCTTTCGAGCAGTCACCTTATATCAAATCGGTTAATTAATTAGAGGAGGAATTTGAAATGAAGATAAATGTATTGAAAAAGATGGCACTGCTGGCCTTTATGTGTCTGGGAGTGGCTGTAAAAGGATTTTCGCAATACGATATCAGCAAGACTACTTTGAAGGTGGACTGGCAGATGAATGCGCCTTTTTCCACTGATTTTGCAGATAAGCTGAGCGGATGGGGAATGAACTATGAGTTGGGCTATCAGTTTACACCTCGTTGGGAAGCTGGAGTCTTTGCTTCTTTCCATACCAATCATAAGTATGTGGGACGTCAGACGTTGTCATTGTCGCCTACGGAGTCACTCACTACCGACCAGCAGCGTTCGGCCTTTCAAGTGCCGTTTGGTGTGATGGGGTCATATAATCTCTCTACCAACCGTTATGTAAAGCCTTACATCGGAGTGAAGGCGGGCGCTATGTTTGCCCGTAATACCACTTATTTTGGTAGCGGAGGTGTGTACGACAAATCATGGGGATTCTACGTTTCTCCGGAAATCGGTCTGAAAATTTATCCGACAGGAAAGAAATGGGGATTCCATGTAGCCGGCTACTACAGTTATGCTACGAACAAGACGCAGACATTGACTTGCGACATTGAGGGGCAGAACCATGCCGGTTTCCGTCTAGGTGTAATCTTCTGATAGAATCGGGATAGAGTATAAAAGAAAAGGTCTGAATAAAAGTTCAGACCTTTTTTCGTAGCCCGTGGGGGAATCGAACCCCCCTTTCAAGAATGAAAATCTTGCGTCCTAACCGATAGACGAACGGGCCATCCTCTTGCACCGGAACACCGTGTGCGTTATTTTTTTTCAGTAGCCCGTGGGGGAATCGAACCCCCCTTTCAAG
>CAMFND010000104.1 GCA_945965395.1 uncultured Bacteroides sp. | reverse complement strand
GAGGCTGTGAAGTTTCAATTCTCTCAAAATTAAATTACTAACTAAATAAAAAAGGATTACCGCGTGAGCAGTAGTCCTTTTTTATTTGGAATATTTCACTATTTTTGCCGCAAAATTTGGATAAGAACACATGTTTACAGTCATTGGAGTTATGTTGGGGGGGATGTTGATAGGCTTTCTCCTTCGCCGTCAGGAGTTTTCGTGGATTGGTAAAGTCATTACCTTGTTAATTTGGGCATTATTGTTTCTGCTGGGAATAGAAGTAGGAGGTAATCGCCGGATTGTAGAGGGGCTTGCCACTTTGGGAGTGGAGGCTTTTGTGATTACATTAGCTTGTGTGCTGGGCAGCTGTATTCTGGCTTGGGGGTTATGGTATTTGCTGTATAAAAAGAAAGGAGAAAAGGCATGAAAGGAAGTTTGATTATTATCGGCTTTTTTATTTTGGGTACATTGTGTGGTTTTTTTCATCTGATTCCTTTTGATATAAGTAAAAGTAATATCAGTTTCTATGCCTTGTGTGCCCTGATGTTCAGTGTAGGATTGAGTGTGGGGCATGACCCGCAGACCTTGAAGAATTTTCGTTCGCTGAATCCACGCCTGATATTTCTTCCGGTAGCTACTATATTGGGGACTGTTTCTGCTGCCGCTTTGGTAAGCTTGATTCTTCCGCATCGCAGTGCTCCTGATTGTATGGCTGTGGGAGCAGGGTTCGGATATTATTCCCTTTCCAGTATTTTTATTACGCAGTATAAGGGACCGGAACTGGGTACCATTGCTTTGCTATCCAACATTATGCGTGAAATTATTACTTTGCTTTGCGCTCCTCTGCTGGTGCGCTGGTTCGGTAATCTGGCTCCTATATCGGCTGGAGGAGCTACTACTATGGATACTACGTTGCCTATCATTACCCGTTGCTCAGGGCAGCAATTTGTGGTCGTTTCCATATTTCATGGCTTTATGACGGATTTCAGTGTACCGTTTTTGGTCACTTTCTTTTGTTCTATTTGATGAGTCGTTTTTTTAAGAATAAAATACGGCCCTCGACGAAGAAATTAACCATCTTACGTCGAGGGCCGTATTGTTATGAATGAGATAGAAGATTAATCTTGGTAGTAGATTCTCTTTACACGGTTTGATACGCTGGTCAGGATTTCATACGGAATCGTTTCCAGTATATCGGAGAGTATTGTTACCGGGAGGTCATCGCCGAAGATAATGGCTTTGTCACCTTCTTTACAATCAATATCCGTTACATCAATCATACATACATCCATACAGATATTTCCTACGTAGGGGGCTTTCTGTCCGTTCACCAGACAGTAGGCATGTCCGTTACCCAAATGGCGGTTTAATCCGTCGGCATATCCGATAGGGATGGCTGCAATGCGTGAATCACGTGTCAGCACGCCTTTACGGCTGTAGCCTACAGTTTCATCTGCCGGTACCTCGTGGATTTGCAGAATGGTTGTTTTCAGGGTAGTGACATTGTGCAACATCTTGTTGGTAAATGGATCTACTCCATATAATCCGATTCCCAGGCGGACCATGTCGAACTGTGCACCCGGATAACGCTCAATACCTGCCGTATTACAGATATGACGAATAATCTTGTGCTTGAAACCTTCCTGAAGCGTGGTTGAAGCTACTTCGAAGGTTTCTATTTGATGGCGGGTGAAGGCATCAAAGCGTTCTGCATCACTGCCCACTAAGTGAGAGAATACGGAACGAGGGATGACTGCACTCTGTTTTTGCAAGCGCTGTACGAGTTGCGGGATTTCACTTGGAGCAAACCCTAACCGGTGCATGCCTGTATCAATCTTGATATGAATCGGGAAATTGCTGACTCCTTCACGTTCCGCAGCTTTGATAAGTTCTTCCAGTAGGTGGAAACTGTATACTTCCGGTTCCAGTCGATAATCAAACATCGTTTTGAAAGCCGTGATTTCCGGGTTCATAATGATGATGGAACTGTTGATACCCGCTTTACGCAAGTCTGCTCCTTCATCGGCTACAGCCACTGCCAGATAGTCTACTCGCTGGTCTTCCAGTGTCTTGGCAATTTCAAAGGAACCGGCCCCATAGGCTGAGGCTTTTACCATACAAACGATTTTAGTTTCTGGTTTCAGCTTGTTACGGTAGTAATTCAGGTTGTCTACCAGTGCATTCAGGTTGATTTCCAGAATGGTTTCGTGTACCTTCAGTTCCAACGCATCTGTAATGTCATCGAAGTGGAATACACGTGCCCCTTTTATCAGAATATCTTCGTTATGCAACTGGTTCAGCAAACCGGAATTTAAAAGTTCGGAAGTGTTGGCAAAAAAATCTTTCTGTATTTCAAACCGGTTGGCTGCGGCAGAGATTTCTTCACCGACTCCGATAATATGGTCTACTTTCCGGCTATGTACCAGGTCGGCTACTTGTCTGTATAATAGTTTGCTTGTTTGCCCGCTTTCCAGCATGTCCGAAAGGATGAGCGTACGCTTCCGGTTCTTGTCTTCCGAGCGTCTCATCATAAAATCGAGTGCGATGTCGAGTGAGGCAAAGTCTGAATTATAACTGTCATTAATTAACGTACAACCGTTCTTTCCCTCTTTTACCTCCAGTCGCATGGCTATGGGTTCCAGATGAAGCATGCGTTCGGCAATCGTTTCAGGGGGTACCATCAGGTAAAGTGCTACGGCCAGACAGTTGAGTGAGTTTTCAATGGATGCATCGTCAATGAATGGGATACGGTATTCCTTGAAGAATCCTAAGTAGCGGTATTTGATGGTAGTCCCCGTGTCATCTTTCAGAATTTTCTCAATGAAAAGCGGGCGTTCGGAATCTTTGGTTGACCAGGCAATTTCACGGGCTGTGAACAGTGATTTGGTCACACAGCTGGTGATAAGTTCGTTGTCACCGTTGTACACAATCATGTCGCAGTCCTTGAACAACTGCAGTTTCTCCATACACTTGTCTTGTACGGAAGAGAAGTTTTCCTGATGTGCTCCTCCTATGTTGGTTAGAATACCGATGGTGGGTTGGATAATAGGACGTAATGCTTCCATCTCACCCATCTCGGAAATACCGGCTTCAAAAATTCCCAATTCCGTATGTTCATTCATCAGCCATACGGAAAGAGGCACACCGATTTGTGAGTTATAACTTCTTGGAGAACGGGTGATGGTACGGTCCGGACTTAGTATCTGGTATAGCCATTCTTTTACCACAGTCTTTCCATTACTTCCTGTGATACCAATGATCGGCACCTGAAATTGTTCTCTGTGTTTGGATGCCAGACGTTGTAAGCTTTTCAGCGGGTTGGGTACAATCAGGAAATTGGCATCAGTATATGATGAGGCCGCTTCCGGTATTTCGTTGACTACGAAATTACGTACCCCTTTCTGGTAAAGATCCGGGATATATTTATGTCCGTCATTGCGTTTTGTCTTTAAGGCAAAGAACAGTGTCTCTTCCGGAAAACACAATGACCGGCTGTCAGTTAGAATCCAGTCGATTGTAGAGGAGGTAGTTCCTATGCGTTGAGCTCCTAAAATGGAGGCTATTTCTTCAATTGTGCTTGACATAACTTTATTTCCTTTTGAACATCTAAGTACGGTAATTTTTCTTTTAAGTCCTCTATCTTTAACAGTATTTGACTTAAAAAGGTTTGGTAAGCTTCTGATTCAGGATTAAAAGGACGGTGAGCCAGTCCCTGACGTATTTTGTTCCATTCTTTCAGAAATGAGAGAGTAGAAGGTGTAAAATAGCAATCGCAGAAACATTCCCAGATATACTGAATGGCAAGCGGACTGGGATGCATCATATCGTCAGCATAGAAGCGATAATCACGCAGTTCATCTATCATAATTTCATAAGAAGGAAAATAGTGGCAGAAATCCATTTGACGGCAAATCTGGTCAATTGCGATGAGTAAATTCGCCTTACTGAGCTGATTTCCGTGCAAACCGTCTTTGAGGTGACGTATCGGGCTGACGGTAAATAGACATTGCAGATTCGGACGTACTACTTTCAGCTCCTGTAATAAAGGTAAATATATGGCAGTTATTTCATCGGCACTGACCATCTTACGTTCAAATAACCGGGAAGGAAGCTTATGACAGTTGCCTACAATTTTCCCATTTTCTTTCCAGGTATAGACGAAGGATGAACCCCATGTGAAAATAATCCAGTCGGCTTGCTTCAGATTTTCATGCCCTTGTGCGATACGTTGATTGATTTTCTGCAGACAATCTTCCGCTTCGTGAGATGAAAAGGTACTGTGGTGCATCAGACTGTACCATTCTCCTTGCTCCTCACGTAAATCTTCTTTCCGATAGAGGGCCTTTTTCAACAAGCATTGTATGGAAGTCGCTATTGACATGGGGTTATACAAAACCCCGAAAGGGTTCACATCGCAATTGAATTTATGTTCGGCCAGTAAGTTCCCGATATGTTCGGAAAAACAGGAACCCCATATCATCAGCCGGTCGGTATGCTGAATTTTGGGACCTTTGGCGGGTAGTTCAACTTTGGTTCTGAATTCCATGGCAAGAGAAAATTTACTGCAAATGTAAGTACATTATATATATTTATGCTATTTTTGTGCGATTAAAGTTAATGAGGAACAGGATGGAACAGACGACTTCATACGATTTGCTGAATAAGATAGATAGCCCAGAGGATTTGCGGAAACTTTCTGTCGAAGTGTTGCCAGAGGTCTGTAATCAGCTTAGAAATAAGATTATAGATGAATTGTCTCGTAATCCGGGACATTTTGGTTCCAGTTTGGGGGTGATAGAGTTGACTGTGGCTCTTCATTATGTGTACCAGACTCCTTACGACCGTATTGTGTGGGATGTAGGACATCAGGCATATGGACATAAGATTCTGACTGGCCGTCGTGACCGTTTCTGTACCAATCGTAAGTTGAATGGTATTTGTCCTTTCCCTTCTCCTTCAGAAAGTGAATATGATACTTTCACGTGTGGACATGCGTCGAATTCTATTTCGGCTGCATTGGGTATGGCAGTGGCAGCCGCGCGAAAAGGAGAAGATAATCGTCATGTGGTGGCCGTTATTGGTGACGGTTCCATGAGTGGCGGTTTGGCTTTTGAAGGATTGAACAACGCTTCTTCTACTCCCAATAATCTGCTGATTATCCTGAATGATAACAATATGGCCATCGACCGCAGTGTGGGTGGAATGAAGCAGTATTTATTGAATCTGCATACCTCCGAGGGATATAACCGTTTGAGAAATGCCTTATCGAGAAAGCTTTATCGCTGGGGAATCCTGAACGATGAACGGCGTAAGAGTCTGATACGTTTCAACAACAGCCTGAAGTCCATGCTGATGCAGCAACAGAATATCTTTGAGGGACTGAATATCCGTTATTTTGGTCCGGTGGACGGACACGATGTCACTGCCTTGACAAAGGTCCTGAAGGAAGTAAAAGACATGAAAGGGCCTAAACTGCTGCACATACATACTCGTAAAGGAAAGGGCTTTAAACCGGCTGAAGAAGCAGCTACTTTGTGGCATGCACCCGGTATCTTTGATAAGGAGACAGGAGAACGTATCGTTTCGGATACAAGTGGCATGCCGCCGTTGTTCCAAGACGTATTTGGAAATACGCTGCTGGAATTAGCTCGCAAGAATGAGAAAATCGTGGGGATAACTCCTGCTATGCCTTCCGGATGTTCCATGAACATTATGATGAAGGAAATGCCCGACCGTGTGTTTGACGTAGGAATTGCGGAAGGACATGCCGTGACTTTCTCTGGAGGAATGGCGAAAGACGGGCTTTTGCCTTTCTGTAATGTGTATTCCTCGTTCATGCAGCGTGCATACGATAATATAATTCATGATGTAGCTATTCAGAAGTTGAATGTGGTACTTTGTCTGGACCGTGCCGGATTGGTGGGTGAAGACGGGCCTACGCATCATGGAGCCTTTGATATGGCTTATTTGCGACCGATACCGAATTTGACAATTGCTTCTCCGTACGATGAACATGAGTTGCGAAAGTTGATGTACACGGCTCAGTTGCCCGATAAAGGACCTTTTGCCATTCGTTATCCTCGTGGACGAGGTGTACTGACAGATTGGGAGTGTCCGCTGGAGGCTGTAGAAGTAGGGAAGGGACGTAAGTTGAAAGATGGTAATGACTTGGCAGTGATTACGATTGGCCCGATAGGGAATAAAGCTGCAGCAGCCATTGCTTCTGCAGAAAAAGAGCTGGGATGTAGCATCGCACATTACGACCTGCGTTTCTTGAAACCGTTAGATGAAGATTTGTTGCATGAAGTAGGACAGAAATTTACGCGGGTACTGACCATCGAAGACGGAGTACGTAATGGCGGTATGGGAAGTGCCGTACTTGAATTCTTGTGCGACCATGGTTACAAACCGTGTGTGCAGCGATTGGGACTTCCCGATGCTTTTGTGCAACACGGACCAGTCAATGATTTGTATGCCATTTGCGGTCTGGATGAAAAGGGGATATTTAGTTCAATTACACAGATAATGAATTTATGAAGATTATTATAGCTGGTGCAGGTGCCGTAGGAACTCACTTGGCCAAACTGTTGTCGGGCGAAAAGCAGGATATTATCCTGATGGATGAAGACGAGAGTAAGTTGAGTGCCATGGGAAACAACCTGGATCTTATGACTGTCAATCTTTCGCCCACTTCGATTAATGGATTAAAAGAAGCCGGAGTCGCTGGGGCCGATTTGTTTATCGGGGTTATGCCTGATGAAAGCCGTAATATGACGGCCTGTATGTTGGCTACAAGTTTAGGAGCCAAGAAAACCGTGGCTCGTATTGACAACTATGAATACCTGTTGCCCAAGTATAAGGAATTTTTTGCTAAGCTGGGAGTTCATTCATTGATTTATCCGGAGATGCTGGCAGCCCGCGACATTGTGGATGCCGTAAAAATGAGCTGGATTCGTCAGTGGTGGGAATTTGCAGGAGGAGCATTGGTCCTGTTAGGAACCAAAATGCGCGAAAAGGCAGAAATCCTGAACGTTCCTTTGCATGAACTGGGAGGAAGAAACATTCCTTTCCACATTGTAGCCATTAAGAGAGGAAACGAAACAATCATTCCACGTGGAGATGATGTGATAAAGTTGAATGATATTGTCTATTTTACCACGACGAAAAAGTACATTCCTTATATTCGTAAGATTTCCGGAAAAGAAAATGAAGCTGATGTCCGTAATGTGATGATTATGGGAGGAAGCCGTATTGCCGTACGTACCGTGCAATACATGCCCGATTACATGAAGGCCAAAATCATTGAGAGCAATATTGCCCGTTGCAATCGTCTGACTGAGCTGGTAGACGATGGAGTGATGGTCATTAATGGTGACGGCCGTGACATGCAGTTGCTGATGGAAGAAGGAATAAAAAATACCGAAGCTTTTGTTGCTTTAACTGGTAATTCCGAAACCAATATTCTGGCTTGCTTGGCAGCTAAGCGAATGGGCGTAACCAAGACAGTGGCCGAAGTGGAGAATGTGGATTACATCAGTATGGCCGAAAGTCTGGATATTGGTACGGTAATCAATAAGAAATTTATTGCTGCCAGTCATATTTACCAGATGATGCTGGATGCCGATGTATCGAATGTGAAATGTCTGACTTTTGCCAATGCCGATGTGGCAGAGTTTACAGTCAAACCAGGAGCAAAGATTACCAAGCAGGCAGTAAAAGATTTGGGATTGCCTAAAGGCGCGACAATCGGAGGATTGATTCGTAACGGTGAAGGTATTCTGGTAACTGGTAATACGATGATACAGGAGAATGACCATGTCGTTGTTTTCTGTTTAGGAATGATGATTAAGAAACTGGAAAAATATTTTTAACCGTAAATAATTGAATACAGAGAGTAGACGATTGAGTCTGATGGCGTTATTTAAAAGAAAAAGACTATGGAATTGCGTTATCAGACTCAATCGTTTTTTATTATGCTGGCCTGCATGTTCTTTTTCGTGGGATGCGGCTCTTATCAGGTAGAAGGAGAGGATGAACCGACTGACACGTCCGGTCCGTACGGAATTGATGTCACCTTATCCAATGCCCAGCTTTTTACTCCGTTGTATCCTCTTCATCTTTATTTCTTTGATACACAAGGCGCTGTTACTTGGAATGAGGAGGTGTTGACTCAATCAGAATGGCCCGTCCTTTCCATGCCGGAAGGAGAATATGTATTTTCTGTTTTATCAGGTCTGTCGTCTGGAGATTATCTCCCTCCGATGTCCTTAAATTCCAAACAGTTCTTGACTTTTTCTGAGGGAAATCATGCAAAAACTCCTTTGGTAATAGGAAAGAATGTCATTAAATTACAGAAGGATATAAAAGTTTCCGTCTCTCTTTCTTATGTCGTGGCGGCCTTGTATCTTTCCTTTGGAGGCCTTCCTGCTGAAACTGTTTCGGTAGAAGCCCGTATTTCTCCTGTCAGTTCTGGAATAACATTGGAAGGAACTTTAAGTAATGATGGTACATTTGCTTCTGTGCCCTGTGAAAAAGTAAAAGGAGTGTGGAAGGCCGGACCTATATATGTATTCCCTTCGGAAGGTTTGCAGACCCATCTTTCTTTGAATGTTCAAACCGCTTCTGAGGAAACGGTATATGGTTGTTTCTTTAATTATCCGTTGGAGGCCGGAAAGCCTTATCGTTTTATCAGTACGGGTGATGGGGAAATATCTTTGGACGGAAACAACCAGATAGCCGGCTGGACACCGGAAGTGTCGGAAGAGTTTCCCTTTGAGAATATGACAGAAGAAGGAGAGTTGGAAGAGCCGGATGTCCCGGATGGAGGGGGTAATACGGAAGGCAATGAGGACGAAGATGACGGCCAAGATACAGAGGAGGATACTGACGTGATTGTTTCCGAGGTATTGCCCGAGTCAGAAACCATTTGGGGACCTTTTTTCGTGTGGAAAGTAGAATCTCTTTCGGAGAATGAGGTGATGGCTACACTCGTCTCTCCTCGTCAGTGGCTGTTGAAAAAAGCGGAAGCCATATCTGTTTGCGAGGCCTATGAGGAAGATGGAATATCGGGCTGGAGAACTTTTACCACAGAAGAAGCCAAAGAATTCCGCGACCAGTATGATGATACGATTGTTGCTCTTAGCGATATGTTGGCGGAAAACGGATTGGATCGTTTCAATAAGTATGATTGCCGCTATTTGTGCAATGACTTTAATTCCACCTTTTGCTTCTATAATACTCAAATTGTGAAATCCGGAGAAACCGTAGATTATGCCTTGCGTCTGGTGAAAAAAGTACGCGTAGAAAAAGCAAAATAAAAGATGAAAAATCCCGCCACAGAAATCTCATAGGAGAGTATCTTGTGGCGGGATTCTTATTGTTTTAAATCAGATGCTGTGCTTCCAGTTCCTTGGCTACATTTTCCAGCTCCTGATACCATTCAGCACCGAATTTGCGAATCAACGGCTCTTTCAGAAATTTATAAACCGGCAGGTTTTCTTTCTTTCCCAACAAAACTGCCGCCTTACATACATCCCATCGGTGGTAGTTGACTGCCTTATACGGACCGTAATCTCCTATGCGTATCGGATACAGGTGGCAGGAAATCGGTTTGTAGAAGTTGCATTTCCCTTCCCGGTATGCTTTTTCGATGGCACAATAACAATAGCCTTTCTCATCGTAGCAAGTAAATACGCAGTCCTTTCCGTTGACGATAGAAGTAACCAGATCACCTTCTTCGTCTGTGTAGACCACGCCCTGGCGCTTGATTACCTCCTGAGCTTCCGGAGCCAGATCATCCCAGATTACGGGCAACACTTCCTCCAGTTTCTCCACTTCTTCCAGTTCTACGGGTGCACCTGCATCTCCTTCAATACAGCATTCTCCTTTGCAGGCGTGCAAGTCACATAGAAATTTTTCCCGGAATACATCCAGGCTTACTATTACGTCGTCAATCTGTACCATAAGTTTCTGTTTAGTGCGGCAAAGATACGAAAATCGGTGAATAACACAGGGATAACTTCTGCTGAAAATAAATGGCCACACTTGAAAAAAGCACTACCTTTGCAGTCCGAAAAAATAGAATGATTCATATATGCTGTTACCCTATTTACATAAAGACCTGATAGAAGCCGGTTGTGATGAGGCTGGTCGTGGTTGTCTGGCAGGAGCCGTCTATGCTGCAGCCGTCATTCTTCCTCCCGGATTTCAGAATGAAATGCTCAATGACTCCAAGAAACTGACAGAGAAACAGCGTTATGAATTGCGTACGGTAATCGAGAAAGAAGCTACAGCTTGGGCTGTAGGGGTAGTGACACCCGAGGAAATAGATAAGATTAATATCTTGAATGCTTCCTTTCTGGCCATGCACAGAGCCGTATCTCAGTTGCAGGTCACTCCTCAGCATCTGCTGATTGACGGGAACCGTTTCAATCCTTATCCGGGAATTCCGCATACCACTATAGTGAAAGGAGACGGGAAGTATCTTTCCATAGCCGCTGCTTCCATTCTGGCAAAGACCTACCGTGATGATTACATGAACCGTCTGCATGAGGAATATCCCATGTACGACTGGAAGGGTAACAAAGGTTATCCCACCAAAAAACACCGGGCTGCCATTGCTGCCTACGGCACGACTCCTTATCATCGTATGAGCTTTAATTTGCTGGGCGACGGTCAGCTTTCCCTTGATTTTTGAAGTGTGGAAAAATAAAACAGCCTGTTAATAACCGGAGAAAGTTATTAACAAGCTGTTGAAAACTCTGTTCGTTTTTACACTGTACCCTGAATGGACAGGAAGAAAAAGATTCCTGTTCCCATCATCAGTATGCCAATCAAGGCATAAAACCAGCGTGCCTGTTTCCGTCCTACGTTTCTCACGATGAACTGTGTGTTCTGTGCTGTGAAAAACCAGTTCCAGTTGCAGATGGCCGCCAGTACAGACAAAAGTCCAACCAGGACAAATAGCCCTTGTATAAAATAGTGTATTCCCATTTTTATGCGTTATTCTCGTCGAAGCGGACTGTGCGTGTACCATCTTCTTTTTCTTCAATGTACACGTTCACTGCATTGCCCGGAAGCAGTTCCTCAATCAGTTCCGGCCATTCAATGAAGCAGAGTGCGCCACTGTAGAAATAATCTTCATATCCCATGTCGTACACTTCTTCCAGCTTCTTGATGCGGTAGAAGTCAAAATGGTAAATCAGTTCTCCGTTCTCATCTGAGCGGTATTCGTTGACAATGGCAAATGTCGGTGAGTTGATGACATCCGTTACGCCCAATTCTTCACATACGGCTTTGATGAATGTAGTCTTTCCGGCTCCCATTTTACCATAAAAGGCAAAGACCGTATTGTCTCCCATCGCTGCGATGAATTCTTTGGCAGCTTCGTGGATATTGTCCAGTGAGTTGATTTTTATTTCCATAATACTGTGATTTTAACTTGATTCCGATATTCCTAATGAGCCGTTTTCTTGCGTAGCATGCAAATTAACTTAGCTCCTACATAAATTAAAATTGAGATAAATATGATTGCTGCCCCCGAAGGCACCCGAAGCTGGTAGGAAAGTAACAGACCTCCTAAACAGCCCACGTAGCCAATGCCGACCGACAGCCAGATAATGCGTTTAAAACTATAAGTAAAGAGATTGGCCGTCATCTGCGGAAGCGTGAGCAGAGAGATAGCCAGTACGATACCCACCATGCGTAAGCAGGCTACGATGGTCAGGGCGATGAAAGCCATGAGCGTATATTCGAAAGCAGTCACAGGAATGCGCTGTGAACGGGCAAATTCCCGGTCAAAAGCAATGGCTGTGATAGGCCTTAGAAACAACGTAAAGAATAGAATAAGTGCCACACTCAAGATAGCCAGCAGTGTAATGTCACTCCGGTTGATGGTCAGGATGTTACCGAACAGGAAGGATGACAGGTCGGGTGTGAATCCGGGAGCCAAGAAGCTGAAGATGATACCTACTGCCATACCAAATGTCCAGAATACCGCAATGGCAGAATCTTCCCGCATGTCACTGCGCTTGCTGAGCCATTCCACTCCGAAAGCTGACAGCACAGAGAATATGGCCGCACTTAAAATCGGGGAGATACCTGCATACAAGCCGATACCGATTCCTCCGAAAGAGGCATGCGTAATTCCTCCACTGATAAACACCAGTCGGCGGGTGACGATATACGTGCCTATAATTCCACAGGCAATGCTGGCAAACAGACTTCCCAGCAGGGCATGTTGGAAAAACGTATAATGAAATAGTTCTAATACATTCATTGGTGAATAGCAGCTTAGTGAAAACGACGTTCTCCGACAATCAGGAACAGTTCATCTTTCAGTTCGTCAGGAATTTCTATTCCGCGGAGTTGCAGGCTGCGACACCAGCCGGCTACCTCTTCTTCCTTCATGGTGTACATGATTTCCCGGAACTCATTGATTTCCTCTTCCGTGTAGTTGTCCGATGGATGTCCCTTGAAGCGGTCCAGCTCCTCATCGTCGTAATATTCTATTTGTTTGCTGACAGCTGCCAGCAGACTTTCTTTTTCACAAATCTCATGCTGTCCGCAGCATTCTTCGTCCACGGTTTTTATTTCGGGGGCTTCTTTCAGTTCCCCTCGTTCTATTTTTTTCTGGATAGAGCGGTTATAAAAGAATCCGGCTATCAGTCCGAAAATGACTACTCCAATTAAAATAATGACAAGAATCCACATAATGAATCAGATTAAAGTTGGGTGATACTAAAGCCTGCCGTCAGTAAATCTTCCCAGAACCGGGGATAAGACTTGGATACGACGTGCGGATTGCGGATGCGTAATGCGCTGTTACAGAAGGAAGCCGGTGCGAAAGCCATGGCCATGCGATGATCCTCATACGTGTCGATGGCAGGCGATTCATTGGGAGTACATCGGGTACCGTTCCATGAAAGTACGGAACCTTCACTTTCTTCCAGTACATAACCTAATTTACGCATTTCGGCAATTAAGGCAGCCATCCGGTCGGTTTCCTTGATTTTCAGACTTTGCAGTCCGGAAAAGCGGAAGGGGATTCCCAACATGGCACAAGTCACCACGAAAGTTTGTGCCAGGTCTGGCTGGTTCACAAAATTGTATTCCATCCGGTCGGTATGCGTATGTGTTTTTTTCAATGTCACACTGTTTCCTTCTCTTTGCGTACAGACACCCAACTGCTCAAACAATTCAGCCACTTTAGCATCCCCTTGCGGACTCTGTGCAAACAGTCCGGGAAGCGTTACGACAGCTTCATGCTTGGATAATGCCACAATCTCATACCAGTAGGAAGCCGCACTCCAGTCACTTTCCACATAGTAAGGAACAGGATGATAAGGCTGTGGAGCTACCTGCAAGGTGTGGTCGGATGTCCATTCAGCTTTTGCGCCAAAATCTTTCATCACTTTCAGCGTCAGGTTGATATAAGGGCGTGAAATAATTTCTCCTTCCAGTTCCACGTTCAAGCCGTGTGCCAGCATCGGTCCTATCATCAGCAAGGCCGAGATATATTGCGAACTGACATTTCCCGGAAGACAGAGTGAATGTCCCTCCAGTGCCTTTCCCGTAATCTTTAACGGGGGATAACCTTCATTTTCTGTGTATTCAATCTGCGCCCCGAGACTTCTCAAGGCATCCACTAAAATCTTGATAGGGCGTTGTCTCATCCGCTCGGTTCCGGTCAATACATGTGTACCGGGAGTTACGGACAAATAAGCCGTCAGAAAACGCATGGCCGTACCGGCAGCCATGATGTCAATCGTTTCCGGCATGCGTGTCAATGCTTCTATCATTACGCGCGTATCATCGCAGTCCGACAGGTTCTCCGGACGGCATGTACTACCCGCCAGTGCATTGATGATAAGTGCCCTGTTGCAGATACTTTTAGAAGAAGGCAACTGAATACAAGTCTGTATGTCAGCCGGTGGGGTGATTTCTATACACTTCATGGTTTAATCAAATCTTTGTGACGCAAAGATACACAAAATTTTCATTCTGCTTTATGTGCATGACTGGCTATATACTCTCCCGGTTTCATTCCGAATTGTTTCTGGAAACACTTGCTGAAATAAGACGGATTATTGAATCCCACCATGTAGCTTACCTCATTGATGCGGTACTGGTTTTCCAGCAAGAGAGAAGCCGCTTTCTTCAGGCGGATAATCTGAATCATTTCATTCGGCGTCGTATTGGCCAGTCCTTTGATTTTCACAAACAATCCGGAACGGCTGATACACAATTTCTCGGCCAAGAAGTCGACTGACAGTTCTTCGTTGTTCAGGTTCTCTTCAATCAGGTGATTCATTTTCTCCAGGAACACTTTATCACTCTGATTAGCTGCAATCGAGTTGATGGAAACCGTCGGCATTTGTGAGAACTTTTGTCGTAACTGCAAACGCAGTTCTAACAGGTTCTTGATGCATGCCTCCAGGTATTGCAATGAGAACGGTTTCTCGATATAGGCATCTGCACCACAATTCATACTCGTAATCTTGGCTTCCGTATCGGTCTTTGCCGTAAGCAGGATAAACGGAATGTGACTGGTCAACTGGTTGTTTCGTACCGCTTTACATAAATCAATTCCATTCATGTTCGGCATCATCCAGTCGCTGATAATCAGGGCCACTTCCTGCTCCTTCAGCTTGTTGAGCGCATCCACCCCATCTACAGCCGTCACAATGGTATAGCTGGTCTGAAAGTGAGAAGAGAGGAAGTTCAGCATGTCTTCATTGTCATCCACAATCAGCATGATGGGGAGCACCTTCTGCGACATGGAAGCTGTGGCATTCTGCTCTGGGATAATATCTTCCGGAAGCGGATTGCCTGCCTGATTTTCTTCCTCTTCAGCTGATAGGTTTTCCTGTTTTTGAGGAAGAGTAATCATAAATGAAGAACCATGTCCGGGCTGGGAAGTTACATTGACCTGCCCATGATGTGCTTCTACTATTCCCTTTACGATACTGAGTCCGATACCGGTTCCCGGTTTGTTCTCTGAAGCCTGATAAAAAGGCTTGAAGATTTTTTTCAGTTCCTCTTCGTTCATTCCTTTTCCATTGTCTTGTACTTCAATGGAAAAGGCCTGTTTGTCGGGATGTTCCTGAAAACGGACCTCAATCCTGCTTTGTGTATATTTGTTGGCATTGGTCAGCAGATTGCTTAACACCTTGGTCATCGCTTCCTTATCTACATCCGCATGAAAATGCTCATCAGGATAAGTGACGGAGAAGTTGACCCCATTTTGCTGAAGCGTTGGCGAAAAACGCTCACATACAGCCTGCATCAGTTCTTTGATAGATTGTGAAGTAAACTTCATCCGCATTTCTTTTTGTTCCACCTTTCGGAAATCCAGTAACTGATTTACCAGGTACAGCAACCGCTGGCTGTTACGGTCGATAATCTCCAGTTCCTGACGTTCGTTGGTAGGAATATGAGTTGATTGCATGATTTTCTCCAGCGGTCCGATGATGAGTGATACCGGCGTACGTATCTCATGCGCAATCATGGTGAAGAAATTAATTTTAGCTTCGTGGATTTCTATTTCCTTTTTGCTGTTCAGCTCGTCAATGGCTTTGGCATGCTTCTTTTCACTGCGCCGTATGACGTAGCGTAGCAAAAGTCCCAAAGCAAGCAGGAACAGCAGTACATAGCCAATCTTGAAAGGCAGAGACAGATAGAAAGGCGGGTGTACAATGATGCGGATGGAAGTACCTTCTTCGTTCCATATATTGTCATTGTTGGAGGCTTTCACTCTAAAGGTGTACGTACCTGCCGGAAGGTTGGTATAGGTGGTGCTGTGCTGTGAACCTACATAGTTCCAGCCTTTGTCAAATCCTTCCAGCATGTAGGCATACTGATTTTTCTGTGGAGTGCAATAGCTTAATGCCGCATAATTCAGTGTAATGACATTGTCTTTATAAGAAAGATGAATTTCTTTCAGATGGTCAATGGCTTCCGGCAATATGCCATCGTTTTGTGTGCCAATTTTCTGGTTGAAAATTTCCAGGCTGGTCAGTACCACATTAGGTTTTTGCGTATTGAGTTTCAGCAGGTGCGGGTAAAAGGTGTTGAAACCATTGATGCTGCCGATGTAAAACTCACCGTTACGGGTTTTCAGTGCGGAGGCCATGATGAATGCCTCACTTTGCAGCCCGTCGCTTTTGGTGAAAATTTGAGTCTCTTGTGTAGCTGGAGTATATTTCACCAGTCCTTTAGCTGTGGTAAGCCACAGGCAGTCTTCTCCCTCCAAAATGGCATTGATACATTTATTAGGAACCTTAAGTGGTTGGTATTCGAATGTATCTTTAAGGGGATTATATAGGTACAAGCCTTCGTTAGTTGCTGCCCATAATTTATTATCTTGATTGATGCAGAGATGATTAATGTTGAGTCCGTTAAGGCCTTGCTCTTGACCATATTTTTTCCATTCCTTGTTTTTTTGTGGAGAATATCGGAATAATCCCCCTCCCAGGGTTGCAATCCAAAGATTTCCTTTGGCATCCTCTATAATTTCAATAACGAGTGCCTCTAAATGCCTGATTGGAGTAAACTGTTGGTTTTGTGCATTGTATTGACAAATTCCATTCATTGAGCCTGTCCAGATTTGCCCTTGCTTGTCTTTGAAAATAGAATATATGCTATTTTCATCCAGGCCATTTGTGGTATTATAGCTCTTGATTTCTCCAGTTTGTGTATTTAGAATTTGTATTCCGTCTCCGTATGTACCTATCCATAAATCTTTTCCTACCATGCAGAGTGCATGCAGGTTTTTTTTGTTCAATTTCTCTCTTCCATTAAAGTCTATGAATTGCATAGTGGAAGGATTGAAGCAGCTTAATCCCGAATCATCAGAGGCAATCCAAATATTTCCATTCTCTCCTTCACAAAAACGGCTGATAATCCGACTGCTGAAATAAGGAATGTCGCTGGATTCGGAATAACCGTTGAATTGTCCGCAGTAGGGCGGGAGGTAATTTACTCCATTGTAATAGGTTCCAATCCATACTCCTCCTTCTCTGTCCTTTAACATCGGATAGATAAATTTGTCGGATAATGATTTTTCATTTTCTCCGTAATTATTATAGAGAAAGCTTTCGTGAGTGACTGGATTAAATATCGTAAGTCCATCATCTGAACCAATAAACAGCAATTCTGGAGAGTATTCAAGAATGGAATGGATATGCAGTATTCCTTTCCCGTCTGTCAGGTATTTTTCTACTTGCTTTGTTTGTGGGTCAAGTTTCCAAAGGCCCTTATCCCAGGTTCCCATCCAAATATGGTGTGAACTGTCTTCCCATAGTGCCATGGAGTAGACCCCTTCTGTTTCTCCTTCGATTGTATAAGTTTCAAACGTATTGTTTACTTTATTTAGCTTGCATAGTTGATAGGGTCCTGATAGCCAGATATTATTTTGCTTGTCGTTAAGAATTCGGATGATAATATTGTCATTTTGTGGTATTTCAAATTGGGTAAGCTTCTCAGTTTGTGTGTTATATAGAAAGACGCCTTGTTTATTTGTCGCAATCCATAAATTGCCTGCTTTATCTTGAATAATATGTGTAATCCAGGAAGTGATTGAGGTTTTGTCGCTTGTTTGTTTGTCAAATGGTGCAAATGTATCTTTAGCTTGATTATAAATGAATATGCCATTTTCTGTTCCCAACCATAATTCATTAGAGTTGGTTTCACAAATGGTATTGATTGAATTTGCATGAAAATTGGAATAGAGTGGATTTGTTTTTTGATAAAAAGTAAATTGGTTTCCATCAAATCGGCTTAATCCATTTTCTGTTCCTATCCAGATATATCCTTTCTGATCTTGAAGTAAAGCTGAAATATTGTTCGCTGAAATTCCATTTTCTATATTATAGTGGCGAAAATGAAACTGTACAGGTAATATAGCATATCCACACAAGTGGATTGATAAGTAAATTATTAGACAGTAAAAGGCTTTCATACGTATCGTTTTCTTTTTAAATCTTTACAAAGATGATTAAAATATACGAATAACACGTATAAAATAGTATAGAAAAATAATTTAAAAATCTAATTCATAGCATTCTTCTTGTAGGTATGGCAGGTAAGAGGAAATTTGAGTAAACTTACCTTTTATTTTTTGAAAAAGACTTATTGGTTTTTTATGTTTCTCATAAGGAAACCCTATGTTTCCGCTACGGGAAACGTAAGGTTCTGGTACGGAAAACGTAGGGTTTCGCTTCGGGAAACATAAAAAATGGAAAGATGTGTGTGAAATAAGAAAGGCGGATTAGACTATTTTTCTATCATAATATACAATTGTTCTGTTTGTTTGAGGAGGTTAGCCGTACTTTTGTTTCTTGTCAGAAGTATAGTATAATTTTAAAACCTTGAATGTATATGAAACTGAGAGAAACTCTATTGGGGCTGGCGCTATTATGCGGATGTAATATACATGCCCAGATGTTTTTTGGAGAAGCTAAGGCACTTCCTGATTCTGTATTTAACTCTTTGGCACAAACACCACCTATGGGATGGAACAGCTGGAATAAATTTGGTTGTGATGTAAGTGAAAGTTTGATGAAGGAAATGGCCGATGCAATGGTGGAATCAGGAATGAAAGATGCCGGGTATGAGTATATTGTGATTGACGACTGTTGGCAGGTAGGAAGAGATTCTTTGGGAAACATTATCCCTGACCCTGTACGTTTCCCGAATGGGATAAAGGCTTTGGCTGACTATATACACAGCAAAGGGCTGAAACTTGGAATTTATTCTTGTGCGGGGTCCTATACTTGTCAGGGACGTCCGGGGAGTCGGGGATACCAGTTTCAGGATGCCCGACAATATGCTGCTTGGGGGGTAGACTATTTAAAATATGACTGGTGTTCCAATGAAGGTCAGAATGCGCGGGCAGCTTATCAGACAATGAGTGATGCCATTAAGTTAAGTGGCCGTCCCATTGTGTTTAGCATTTGTGAATGGGGAGAAAATCAGCCCTGGAAGTGGGGAAAAGGAATCGGACACATGTGGCGTGTTACTCCTGATATTCGGGATTGTTATCAGTGTAAGTTTGATTGGGGAGGTGTCGGCGTGTTGGATATTATCGATATTATGGCTGACCTGTATCCGTATGCTGGACCGGGACACTGGAATGATGCCGAAATGTTGGAAATAGGAAATGGTGGTATGACTCGGGATGAATACATGACCCATTTTTCTATGTGGTGCATGCTGGCTACTCCCTTGATGGCTGGTAATGATTTGCGAAAAATGGATACTGAAACTAAAGAAATATTAACTAATAAAGAAGTGATTGCTGTAAACCAAGATAAGTTGGGTCAGCAGGCTCGTAGATTTATGGATATGGGCGAAAAGGAAATTTGGGCAAAACCTTTGGCAAATGGAGAATTAGCTGTTTGTTTCTTAAATCGTACAGAGAGCGTCTGGAAACTGAATTATGATTGGCATAAACAAACCATTTATTTTGCGGACCAGGTGAATATGCGTAAAAATGAGTATGTGATTCGTGATTTGTGGAAGCATCAGAATATAGGAACTACTAAAGACAATACGAAATATGAGATTGCACCTCATGGAGTATTGATGGTACGATTGTCAATGAAGTAATGATAAAAAGAATAATAGACTGTATGTTTGATGATAAAATAATCCTGAAACATATCAAAAAAATCTAATACAATTGTGTAACTAATTGAATTATAACTCCTTATTGTGTTGGAGACAGGTGTGGTATACCGACTATTTTGGTAGTGGAATGGATAATATTTTCATCCTTTTAGTCTTTAAACTTCTACATTTGCAACAAACGAATAAAGAACCCAATATAATATGAAAAACAGGCTTTTGATATTAATGAGTGGTGTCGCTGTGCTGGGAATCACTTCCTGCACGAAACCGACCTACCAGCAACCGGATGCTCCAATTCAGGAAGTACCGTTTACCCAAGTACATATTAACGATGGCTTTTGGTCACCCCGTATTGAAACGAACCGTACGGTTTCCATTCCTTCCGCTTTTAAGGAATGTGAGAAGAACGGCCGTTTTGATAACTTTGCTATTGCAGGCGGACTAAAGAAGGGAGAACATCGTGGTGATTTTTCTTTTGATGATACTGACCCGTATAAGGTAATAGAAGGAGCGTCTTATTCATTGGCGGTGAAGTATGACCCTCAGCTTGATCATTACCTGGATAGTGTAATCAATATTATTGCGGCAGCTCAGGAACCGGACGGATACCTGACTACTTGCGTGACGAATAAATGTGAACGTTTGTCCGGTTGGTGGGGACATTCCAAATGGGAAAAACTGAACAGTCATGAGTTGTATAACAGTGGTCACATGTATGAGGCTGCCGTAGCACATTATCGGGCTACAGGCAAGCGTACATTCCTTGATGTAGCCATCAAGAATGCCGACCTGGTTTGCAAGGTGTTCGGATCGGGTGAAGGACAGAAACATGTGCCCTCGGGCCATCCTATCGTGGAAATGGCATTGTGTAAATTATATAAGGTAACGGGTGACAAGAAATACCTTGACATGGCCCGTTATTTTGTGGAAGAAACCGGACGTGGTACAGACGGACATAAACTGAATGAATACAGTCAGGACCACAAACCTATTCTTCAGCAGGATGAAATTGTAGGTCATGCGGTACGTGCCGGATACCTCTATTCTGGTGTTGCCGATGTGGCAGCTCTGACAAACGATACGGCTTATTTTCATGCGTTGACCCGTTTGTGGGATAACCTGGTGAGCAAGAAACTGTATATTACTGGAGGTATGGGTTCCAGAGCTCAGGGAGAAGGTTTCGGCCCGAATTATGAATTGCAGAATCATACCGCTTATTGTGAGACCTGTGCAGCCATTGCCAATGTGTACTGGAACTACCGTATGTTCCTGGCCACGGGTGATTCCAAGTATGTGGATGTATTGGAACGTGCCTTGTATAATGGTGTGATTTCAGGTGTTTCTCTGAGCGGTGACAAATTCTTTTATGACAATTCGCTGGAATCAATGGGCGAACACGAACGCCAGCGCTGGTTTGGCTGTGCCTGCTGTCCGGGTAATGTAACCCGCTTTATGGCTTCCGTACCAAGCTATGCGTATGCCACCCAGCAGAATGACATTTATGTGAACCTCTATATTCAGGGTAAGGCAGAAATGCAGACCGCAGATAATAAGGTAACACTGGAACAGACTACCGAATATCCGTGGAACGGAAAAGTAACCATCAAGGTTACTCCTGAAAAAGAAGGTAAATTTGCTATCCGCCTCCGTATCCCGGGATGGACAAAAGCTGCTCCTGTAGCTTCTGATCTGTATGCATATACCGATGCGGCCAAGAAATATACATTGAAGGTAAACGGCTCGGCTACACGTGGAGCAGAAGGTGACGGCTATGAAACTATCGTACGTACATGGAAGGCTGGTGATGTAATTGAACTGGAAATGCCGATGGACGTTCGCCGCATCAAAGCCAACGATAAAGTGGAAGTAGACCGTGGAATGGTAGCATTGGAACGTGGACCGATTATGTTCTGCCTGGAAGGAAAGGATCAGCCTGACAGCATCGTATTCAATAAATTTATTCCGAATGATACTCCGATAGAAGCTTCATACGATGCCAATCTGTTGAACGGGGTGATGGTATTGAAAGGCACTGCGAAGGAAGTTGAGAAGGATGGTACAGTAAAAGATGTCGCATTCAAGGCTATCCCTTATTCTACATGGAACAACCGCGGAGCCGACCAGATGGAAGTTTGGATTCCGGAATCAAAAGAATATGCAACTCCAACTCCCGAGCCGACCATTGCTTCAAAGGCACAGACATTCACCATTCAGGCTGCAATCCAGAAAGATGCGCCTGAGTCGGCAGCCGTGATGTCTTACGCGTGGGGTGTGAACGACCAGTGGGAGCCGAAACGTTCTTCAGATACTTCCAAGCCCTATTTCTACTGGTGGTTGAAGAATGGTACGATGGAGTCTCTGGCCTACGAATTCGACAAACCTTACACCGTATCTAAAGTGGAAGTTTACTGGCTGGATTTTGATCATTACGACGGTGATTTCCGTGTACCGCAAAGCTGGACATTGTATTACAAGTCTGGAAACAGCTGGAAAGAAGTAGAAACGAGTGATAAATATGGGGTAGAAAAGGACAAATACAATGTAGTAAACTTCAAGCCAGTCCAGACTACCGGATTGAAAATCTCGGCACAGCTTCAGAAAGGAGCTTCGGGAGGTATTATTGAATGGAAAGTAGAGTGATTATTAACCCTTAAATATAAACAAGATGAATACACAGTTAAATCGCATGTTGTTTAGTCGTGCATTTGTAAAAGTGTCGGCATGTGTAGTGCTTTCTGCAGGTTGTTTACCTATGGCAACCTATGCGGAATCTGTTGGAGCACCGGTTGTGGAGACTGTCTTGCAACAAAAGGCTATCTCTGGTAAGGTGGTTGATTCAAAAGGTGAGTCCATTATTGGTGCAAATATTATGGAAAAAGGCACTTCCAATGGTACGATTACTGATTTTGATGGGAATTTTAGCTTAAATGTATCAGCCAAATCAGTACTTCAAATTAGCTACATCGGTTATAAGACGCAGGAAATTCCTGTCAGTCAGTTGAAGGCAGGTGCTGTCATTACCTTGAAGGAAGATACGGAAGTGATGGACGAAGTCGTGGTAATTGGTTACGGTACGCAGCGTAAAGGTGATGTGACCAGTGCAATTTCTTCTGTAAAAGCTGAAGACTTTACAGTGGGTAAGGTAGGCGATGCGGCCGATTTGATTAAAGGTAAGGTGGCTGGTTTGAGTATTGCAAAAGGTTCTGGTGACCCGAATGCGACTTCTTCAATCCGTTTGCGTGGTGTGATATCTGTAAACGGTAGTACCACTCCGTTGGTATTGGTAGATGGGGTAGAAGGTGATTTAAGTACAGTCGCTCCTGAAAATATTGAAGCTATCGATGTGTTGAAGGATGCTTCTGCGGCAGCTATTTATGGTACACGAGGTGCAAACGGTGTGATTTTGATTACTACAAAAACCGGTAAGCGTGAAGCACACACTACGGCATCCTATTCTGGCTATGTTTCCGCTTCTCAGTTTGGCAAGAAACTGGACTTTATGACAGCAGAAGATGTACGTGCCGGAAAAACAAACTTTACGGATAAAGGATATGATACAGACTGGTTGGATGCTATCAGCCGTACCGGTTTCACTCATAATCACAACTTTAATATTTCTGGAGGTACAAAACAGACTACTTATTCAGCAGACTTTACTTATCGTAAGGAAGATGGTGTGATTATGAATACGTATGCAGAAGATATCCGTATGCGTTTTGATGTTTCTCACTGGATGCTGAATGATATGTTGAAGGTTAATTTGAATATGGTCAAGAAATGGCATAAGAATAGTGCAACCAATGCTACAGCCACAGACCAATCAAATATTTATCGTCAGGCGATTGCCCGTAATCCGACGGCTCCGATTTATAACGAAGATGGTTCTTATAATGAAGATTTCGGGGTAAACTACTACTATAATCCGGTAGGAATGTTGGAAGAACGTTTGGGTAATTATACTTACGAAGAGACTCGTGCTGCTGGTAATATTACTTTTGAACCCATTAAAGGATGGCAAACCAATTTGATGTTAGCTACCAGTCGTTTTGGTGCTCACGATAAGGGGTATAATACTTCTGATTATTATGGGAACCAATTGAACCAATGGACAGGATATGCTTATCACACAAATAGTGAAAGCTTTCAGAATAATTTGGAGCTTACTTCTAAATATGATTTGAATGTAGGTAAGCATCGTATGAATGCAATGGTGGGTTATAGTTACCAGTATTACAAATATGAACAAAATTATGCTAATAACTATAATTTCCCAACAGACTTCTTCCAATGGAATAATTTGGGTATAGGTCAGGCTTTGAAGGAAGGTAAAGCAGGAATGGGCAGTAGTGCCAGTGAAAATACTTTAATTGGTTTCTTTGCCCGTGTAAGTTATGCCTACGATAATCGTTATAATTTGTTGGTGAGTGTACGTCGGGAAGGTTCTTCCAAGTTTGGAGATAACAATAAGTGGGGTACGTTCCCTTCTGCTTCATTAGGATGGACTATCAGTAATGAGGAGTTTATGAAAGACATTACTTGGCTAAATAATTTGAAATTGCGTGCAGGTTTTGGTATTACCGGTGTTATACCGAATGATCCGTATATTTCATTGACAAAGTACGCTTATGGCAGTTCCTATTATTATAGTGATGGTAAATGGTTACCAGGTTTATCTGTAAGTTCTAATCCGAATCCGGATCTTCGTTGGGAAAAATCTACGGAATTCAATGTGGGTTTAGATTGGAGTGTATTGGATAATCGTTTGGGTGGTTCTATTGATGTATATAACAAGAAGACAACTGATTTATTGTTTTTGTACACAGTTCCAACTCCTCCGAACTTATTCAATTCAACTTTGGCTAATGCGGGTTCTGTACGAAATCAAGGTATCGAAGTTGCTGTAAATGCAGTTCCGGTGCGTACCAAAGACTTTGAATGGAAAACTGTTGTTACAGTTTCTGCTAATAAAAATAAGTTGTTGAGTTTGTCTAACGATATGTATGAATCTAACAGCTTTATGGATACCGGGGGACTGGGGGAACCTATTAGTATTTCTACTCACCGTATGGAAGAAGGTAGAGCTTTGGGAGAATTTTATGGATTGAAATCTGTTGGTGTATCCGAGAATGGTCTGTTCCTGATTGAAAAACCAGATGGAGAGGTTGTAGAATTCTCTAATGATCAGTTGAAAAATGATGAATATCGTCAGTACTTGGGTAGCGGTCTGCCTAAAGTCTATTTGGGATGGACAAATAATTTGTCTTATAAAAACTGGGATTTGAGTATGCAGTTTACCAGCCAATTGGGATTCAAGATTTTGAATGAGCCTCGTGCTTTCTATGAAAACAATTCTATTGCATACAACCGATTGAAATCTGTTGAGGAAGCTCCTTATGGTGGACAGTATACATTGTCTTCTTCTCAGCCTCAGACTTTTGTAAGTTATTATTTGGAAGATGGTGATTTCTTGAAGTTGACGAACCTTACTATTGGCTATACTTTCCCAATAAAGAAGAACAATAAATATATCAAGGGGGTACGTGCTTATTTGTCTGGTGATAACTTGTTCTGTATTACTGGTTATTCTGGATTGGATCCAGAGTTGTCCAACTGGTATCCTACTTCTGCAGGTATTGATGCGCGTGATAAATATCCATCCATTCGTTCGTTTACCTTTGGTTTGAACTTAACTTTCTAATATTGAATCGATATGAAATCAAATTTATATAAATCATTACTCGGAACAGTAATCGGTGCAAGTATGCTCTCACTGAATAGCTGTACTGATTTGAGCGAAACTATTTATAGTGAGCTGGCATCTGAAAAGTACGAATTTACAGATAAGGATGCTGCTGCCATGTTTGCTCCTGTATATTCTTCCTTGCGTAGCTTGTATTGGGGATGGAATGGTTATGCAGATGTGATGGATGAGACCTCTGATCTGTGGACTACTCCTTTGCGAATTGGAGTGGGATGGGGAGATCTTTATATTGCTATGCATGAGCACAATTTCCATTCACAGATTGACCATTTGTGGACTGAATGGCAATATGCTTATGAAGGTATTAATGCTTGCAATAAACTTTTGGCGGATAAGGCTGTACAGGAGTCAGAAACATCAGTTGCACAACTTCGTGCTTATCGTGCATTGTATTATTACATTTTGTTTGATTTGTTCCGTAACATTCCATTGGATACTACGTATGATCATCCGGCTGGCTGGCAACCCGAGCAAGCTAAACCGCAGGAGGTTTGGGATTTTCTGATTACGGAACTGAATGACATTAAAGATAAGTGCGGTGATGAAGTGAGAATGGGTGAAATCAACAACTATGCGGTACACATGATTCTTGCCAAAATGTATCTGAATCATAATGCATGGTTTAATGATCACTCGGATGATTCTTATTATCAGAAATGTATTGATGAGTTGAATCAGGTATTAGCCGGTCCATTCTCATTGGCACCGAATTATTCGGATAACTTTAAGGAAGATATTTCTACATCTCCTGAGATTATTTTTGGCATACCATTTGAGTATTTATATGCAGGTGGTAATTATTATGCCAATAAATGGATGAATGAAGCTGGACGTGCGACATGGGGGTTTACCGGATGGGCAACAGGCGGAAGCGCAGCTTTACCACAGTTCCTGGAAACTTACGATCCTGCTGATACACGTTTTACAGACTGTTGGATTGAAGGAGTTCAGAAGGATTTGAGTGGTAATATCATTTATGTGGATGGTAAACCTTTGGATTATACACGTGAAATTCGTAGTACAGATAATCCCGGATGTTATCCGATGGAGGGAGCCCGTTTGGTGAAATATGAAATCAAATCGGGCGACTGGGGTACTTCTTACGACGATGTTCCTTTCTTCCGGTTGGCAGATGCTATGATGATGAAAGCTGAATGTTTGTTACGTTTGGGTGGATATAATGGTGAGACCGAAGAAGATGCAGCTAATCTGGTTACAGAAGTACGCCAGCGTGCTTTTAAAGATAATCCGGAAAAAGCTACTCGTACGGTTGCTCAGTTGAAAGGTGGTAGCATATATAAATATGGTCATCGTGAAAATACAGCCAAACAAGATGAACCGGATAATTGGGTAACTACGGAAGAAGGTGGTGCTGATATTATTTTAGGTGGATTATTGGATGATTTGGCATGGGAGTTTGTAGCAGAACATCATCGTCGCCAGGACTTGATTCGTTTCCGTATGACGAACGGACAGAATGTGTTCAATGGCAAATCTTGGTTCTGTAAAGACCGTACAGAAGATGTGAATGATAATCATTGTGATATCTTCCCGATTCATAAGACATTCCTGGAAGGAAACTTGAAGTTGAAACAAAATCCGGGTTATGGAGGTTAATGAAAACACTTAAAAAAGATTTATCATGAAAAAGAATATATTATTAGCATTTTGCTGCTGTTCGTTGCTCGCATTTACAGCATGTAGTGACGATTACAATGATGCTACCTCAAAACATGTTTATGGGGAAAATGAAAACCCTTATTTAAAGATTGACACAGAAGCTCAGATTTCTGCTACTGGTGCCTTGGAAGTAAATGGAGAACATTCATATACAGTAAAGCTTTCGGACTATGCTGCAAAGTTTGAAGAAAAGATGGGTATGAGTGTAGATGCTGTGATTGATGGATTGAGCACAGGCGAAACCGTTTTCTATCCGATTAATACGACTCGTAATCAGTGGTTAAAGACGCCATATAACAAGGATGATGCCGGTTGGTATTTCAACTCGGCGAACCAGCCTTGTGCGCAGGATGATGAGGCTTGCAAAGCATCTGTTGTATTGGATAAGACCAATAAAGAGCTGGTTTTCGAGTTAACGGAAGGTGGAATTACCGCTGGTACAGTGTTGGCATTAGAAGTTGGATTTGCTAAAAACGGACCGGATTATGATAATTATGTACGCTTTACGTTGAATGCTAGTGTGACGGACCCGACTGTTGCTGTTGCTACTGTAGAGCTTCCTAATACAGATTATACGGCAGATGATATTTTGTTGACCTCAATTGAAGAAAATATTGCTGCTGTGTTTGAAATGACATTGGACGAATTTATTACAGCATTTGACGAGGGTACAATTAAGTTTTATGCGGCAGACCCAACAACTGGTGTATGGGATACAGAAAGTGCTTATACAGGTGAGCAACCTGCAGGATATTGGTTTGATGAAGCTGGTAAGGTATGTGCTTACCCTGGTGTAGTATGTGCTAATTTTAAACCTGACTCTGATGAGGTAAGTAAGAGTTGTGTAAAATTATGTTGCATGCCAGAAACGCCAGTTGGTAAACAATATAATTGTAGTTTTGGATTTATTGATACTACTGATGCAACCAAATTCTTCCGTTTCGTTGTTACTTGTAATATTACAGAATAGTATAATTAGGGAAAGATGGATATTTTAGAAGAATATCCATTCCCTTAAACAAAAACGTCCTGATAGAATTGTCAGGACGTTTTTATTTATCGATTTAGTAATGAGAAGTTAAGTCTTTATGTATTTTAAATCTGTGAAATATCTGGATAGATCTGTAACTATGTGTTTATTGCTTTGGTTCTGCTTGCTGTGGAGTTGTAGCGATAAGGTTCCTCAAAAAGAGGAGGATAAAAACATTTTACAGGTTATGTCTGAAGATAATATTGAGGACTTTGATAAATATTACAAGCCGGCTGAGTTTGAAGGGATGGATATGCTCCGAAGTGATGCCAAATGGTCATGGTTTCGCTCCAAACAAAGTGAGCATTTCTTCGTATTCTGGGAAGCTGGTTTTGGTGATGACCCTAATGCGGAAACAGTTCCTGCCAATTTGAGAGTAGATATAGATGACCTCCTGGAAAAGGCGGAACTATTCTATCGGACTAATGTGGAGAAACTGAAATTTGCTGAAACTGGACAGGGGAAATCATTTTTGGACCGTTATAAAATGGAAATATATTTGTTGTATCAGGAAGAATGGCTCGCCACTGGTTCCGGATACGACAATACCATCGGGGCCTTGTGGGTAAATCCGAGTACATGCCAGCCTGTAGGCTCTACTATTGCACACGAAATCGGACATAGTTTCCAGTATCAGGTGTACTGCGATAAGTTATGCCAGGGAGGAAATGATGACCTTAAATCGGGTTTCCGCTATGGATATGAAGGAAGTAATGGTGGATGTGGCTTCTGGGAGCAGTGTGCGCAGTGGCAATCATTCCAGGATTATCCGGAGGAGATGTTTACCTCTTATAACTTTGACGTCTGGTTGAATAATAATCATCGTCATTTTGAAAATGAATGGATGCGTTATGCCAGTTATTGGTTGCAGTCTTATTGGACTATGAAACACGGTATTGAGACAATCGGTAATATTTGGAGAGAGTCTGTCTATCCGGAGGATGCTATTTCGGCGTATACACGGTTGTATTGCAATGGCGACTGGAGTAAAACTAAAAAGGAACTGTATGATTATGCCAGCAGGATGGCAACCTTTGATATTGATGAAGTACGTGAGTATTCAGAGGGTTACCTCGGACGTTATCATACTACTTTTTATTCGAGTGGTGAATATTATCAGGTGGCTTATGCCAATTGTCCGGAGGCTACAGGCTTTAATGTGATTCCTTTAAATGTGCCAGATGCGGGCAATATGGTAGTAGCGGCTGATTTTGTAGGGCTGGAACCTGGTGCAACACTGGCTTCAGATGACCCGGGTGAATATATGGAATCGGAAACTGTGAAGGGTACAACCACGAAATACAATACGGCGGGTAGTGCCGGAAATATGGGATGGATGTATGGTTTTGTAGCTTTGAAACAGGATGGAAGCCGGGAGTATGGTGAAGCACATTCCGATAAGAGCGGACGTGTTTCCTTCACTGTTCCGGCTGGTACACAGAGTTTGTATTTTATAGTGCAGGCTGCACCACAGAATTATGTAGTTCATCCGTGGGATGAAAAGGAGTTGACTGATGAACAGTTCCCGTATAAGGTGAAATTTGAGAATACAGACTTGTTGGGAAATATTACAATCGACCCGGATGCTGAACCTCAGAACTTGACACTGACGTATAATGTTTCATTTGCAGCAAGTGATGCCGATTATAATGGGGCTTCTGTCAGTGTTTCTGAAAATGGAGATCTTACGAAAATAGCACAGGCACTTGCTATGCAACCCTCACAACTGACTTCGAACATGTTATCAGCAAAGGCTGAGCCTCAGGAAGGAAAGATTGCGTTTGCTGCCGTGAAGTCGGATGGTAGTTTGGATTATAATACGACTGCTAATGGATATGGGTTCTGGTTTGATAGTCTTGGCAATCCCATTGGATGGGGAAGTGATAATGACAGTAAGGTCTATGTGGAATATGATGCGAAAAACTTTAGCTTTTCTGTCGGACAATATCCGGGAAAATTAGTTTCGGGTGATCATTATATGGTGAAAGAAGCCTTGCTTTATACAAAGGGTGGACAACAATATGTAATAACTTTAGTCTTTAATATTGATATCAAATGAACAAACGACTAATAGGGACATGTTTTTTAGCGGCAGTTTTTACTGCCGCTTTTTCTCAATCGGTATGTCCCGTTGATTTATGTAACAATAAGTTGAGAGGAAAGGAAATCTACATCCCCAAAGATTTGCAGGGGATGGACCTTCAGAATCCGGACTCCAAATGGAGCTATCACCGGATGTGCTGTGCGGATAATGTGGTGGTGTTTTGGGAGAAAGGTTTCGGCAACGATCTGGCCAATCCTCCTCAGTTGGAAGGGCATGACATGCATGTAGATTTGAATAACCTGACGGACAAACTGGAATACTTCTATACGTTCTTCCGCGATTCTTTACAGTTCACGAAACCGGGTTCGAAAAGTGACCGTTACCGGATGATGGTGATGATTAATTATTCGCTGGAAGGAACGGCCTACGGAGGTGATTATGACCAGCAGATTGGTGCACTATGGGCGGCTCCTAATCGTATACAGGATGAGAAATTGAACTGCGTGGCACATGAATTAGGACATAGCTTTCAGGCACAGATTTCGTGTGACGGAGAAGGAGAGGCCTGGGGTGGTTCCGGCTTTTTCGAAATGGCATCGCAGTGGATGTTATGGCAGGTGAATCCGGACTGGCAGACGGATGAACGCTATCACTGGGAAGCTTTTACAAAGTTGACGCACAAGGCTTATCTGCATTTAGAGAATATTTATCACTCACCGTATATTCTGGAATATTGGGGGATGAAGCGAGGACGTCCGATTATTGCAGAGCTTTTCCGTCAGGGCAAGAGAGGGGAAGACCCGGTGATGACTTACAAGCGCATGACGGGATTGTCGCAGGAAGCTTTCTGTGATGAGATGTTTGATGCCTGCCGGCATTTGATTAACTGGGATTTTGACAGGGTGTGGAAGAATACGCGTCCTTATGCGAACCAGTACACTTGCAAGTTGACAGCCCAATCGGATGGATGGTATCAGGTGGCCGCCGAAAATTGTCCGGAGAATTATGGATTTAATGCCATTCCGTTGAGGGTGCCGGAACCGGGAACAAAGGTGGAGTTACAGTTTGAAGGATTAAATGGGAAGCAAAACGAATATGTATCGGTACATCCGGAAAAGGCTGGTTGGCGATATGGGTTTGTAGCCGTCAAAGCCGACGGGAAGAGTATATATGGTGAAATGTCTGTCGATAAGAAAGGAAAACTCACTTTTAAGGTGCCTGAAAACGAGAAGTTAGTATATTTGTGGTTGGTAGTGATGGGGGCGCCAGAGGAGCATTGGATGAATCCCTCACCGGAAAGTGGGGAAAAAGATGCACAGTGGCCTTATCGCATCAGACTGAAAGGAACGGATTTAAAGAACTAATTTTATTGGGGTATGTTTGCAAAAGAAACGTATGTCGCTCGTAGGCGGCAGTTGAAGGAGAGCGTGGGCTCCGGCTTATTGCTCTTTTTAGGGAATGACGAGTGTGGAATGAATTATGAAGACAACACGTATAATTATCGGCAGGATTCTTCATTCCTCTATTTCTGGGGATTGTCATACGCTGGTCTGGCGGCTGTAATTGACATTGACGAGGGCCGTGAAATCATTTTTGGTGATGAACTGACCATTGACCATATCGTGTGGATGGGAACGCAGCCAACTTTACACGAGAAGGCACAGCGAGTAGGAGTAACGGAAACCTTGCCACTGGCTGAACTGAAGAAGTACGTAGAGAAGGTGGTGGCACAGAAACGTACGGTGCATTATCTTCCGCCTTATCGGGCAGAACATCGCCTGAAGCTGATGGAGCTGTTAGGGGTGAAGCCGGGAGCGGAGATACCTTCTGTTCCGTTTATCAAAGGAATTGTGAATCTGCGGAATTATAAGACGGAAGAAGAGATTGCGGAGATTGAACGTGCATGTGATGTGACAGCTGAAATGCATTTGGAGGCAATGCGTGTGCTGCGTGTCGGGATGAAGGAGCATGAGGTGGCTGCGGCATTGGAAGCAGTGGCTCAGGCGCATGGATGTAACTTGTCTTTCCCGACCATTGCTACGGTATGCGGACAGACTCTTCATAATCATTATCATGGGCATACGGTAAAGGAAGGGGATATGTTGCTGGTGGATGCCGGAGCTGAGACGGCCATGGGATATGCAGGTGATATGTCTTCTACCATCTGTGCAGGAAAGAAATTTACCAGTCGTCAGAAGGATATTTACGACATTCAGGTGGCTGCGCATCAGGCAGCGGTGAATGCCTTGAAGCCTGGTGTGTATTTCCGTGATGTGTATGATTTGTCCTGCCGGGTAATCTGTGAGGGCTTGAAAGGGCTGGGCCTGATGAAAGGAAATCCAGCAGATGCGGTAGAACAGGGGGCACATGCCATGTTCTTCCCTTGCGGACTGGGGCACATGATGGGACTGGATGTGCATGATATGGAAAATCTCGGGGAGGTATGGGTTGGCTATGACGGACAGCCTAAGAGTACGCAGTTCGGGCGTAAGTCGTTGCGCCTGGCTCGTAAGCTGGAACCGGGTTTTGTGTTGACCATTGAGCCGGGTATCTATTTTATTCCGGAACTGATGGATTACTGGAAAGCAGAGCATCGTTTTACCGATTTCATCAATTATGAGAAACTGGAAAGTTATCGGGACTTTACGGGGCTGCGTAATGAGGAGGATTACCTGATTACGGCTACCGGAGCACGGAGATTGGGTAAGAAGATTCCTTTGACAACGGAAGAAGTGGAGGCAATGAGATGACGAACGATAGTAAAGCGATTGCGTGTGCCTGCGTGGCGGTGTTAAGCTGGTCGACGGTGGCCACGGCTTTCAAGATGGCCTTGCGTTATCTGACGCATTTCGAGATGTTGTGGGTAGCCAGCCTGACTTCACTGGTGATATTTGCGGTGTTGCTGACTGCACAGCGGAAATGGAGATTGCTTGGGAATCTGACAGGGAAACAATGGTTGTATTATGCCGGATTGGGGCTGCTGAATCCGGTGGCTTATTACTTGGTGCTGTTTAAGGCATACGACTTGCTTCCTGCGCAGGTGGCGCAGCCCATTAACTATGCCTGGCCGATTGTGCTGCTGATTTTATTGGCTTTGTTTGCCGGACAACCTATACCTAAGAAGAAATACATCGGTATGTTTGTTTCTTTGGCGGGAGTCGCATTGATTTCAATCGGTACCGGATTTAACGGAGAGATGAGTGTATCAACAGAGGGGTTTCTGTTGGCGGCACTGAGTGCTGTGCTGTGGGCTACCTACTGGATGCTGAATAACCGGAATAAGGTGCAGACGGATGGTAGTGTGGTTTTGTTTCTGACTTTCTTGTTTGGTTCGGTTTATTTGTCAGTAGGAGCTTTGTTCTGTGGGTTGAACTTGAGCTCGCTGACAGGTGTGTTGTCGGGCATGTATGTTGGAGGATTTGAGATGGGAATTCCTTTTATTTTCTTTGGACTGGCCATGCGGAAAACTTCCAATCCGGCTTTGATAAACCAGTTGTGTTACCTGTCGCCCTTCATGTCATTGTTCTTCATTTCTGTCGTGCTGGGCGAGCAGATTGTGTTTACTACCTACATCGGACTGGTGATGATTGTGTTGGGAATCGTCTTCAATCAGTATTTCGTAAAAAGTTCCAATCAGGCAAAAATCGTCCAATAGGATGAAAAAATAGTATAGAATCGCCTCTTCTGAGTGCAGGAGGGGCGATTTTGGGATAATATTGTTATCGTTTCAGACTTCAATGGCAGAGAGTTATCCGTTTATCTTTTTTCTTTGCAATTGGAAAAATATTCTATGATATGAAAAATACATCGTTAATCGTAAGTGCTGTTTTATGGCTTTGCAGCTGTCTTTCCATGATGGCAGCCGGAAATAAAGTATATATGGTGCAGTCGCCCGACAAGCAGGTGAAAGTGAAAATTTCTGCGGGTACGGACGGACTGATTTATTCTGTATATCATAAAGACTCTCTTATTGTTGTTGATAGTAAATTAGGGTTAATTCAAGAAGGAAAGACACCTGCTCTGGCGGGTGGGGCGAAAGTGATTTCTGCCAAGACTAAAAAGATTTTTCAGGACATTGATGCACCTTTTTATCGCTTCAAGTCGTTTCAGGCAGTTTGCAATGAAATGAACTTGAAGCTGAAAGGTGAGTATGGAGTGTATTTCCGTGTCTACAACGAAGGAGTGGCTTATCGTTTTTATACCTCTTCCAAAGAGGACTTGATTATCAAAAATGAGATTGCGGAATTCCGGTTTGCTGGTGATTATACAGCTTATTTGCCGTATTCTACGAATAAGGAAAAACCGATGGCAATGGCTTTTCAAAATACGTATGAAGTGAAACCGTTGTCAGAGGCTCCACAGGAACTGGCTTTTTTGCCGGTAACGGTGGACTGCAAGCAGGCAAAGGTGACACTGCTGGAGTCGGACTTGGAAGCTTATCCGGGAATGTTTGTGCAGCCGGATGGAAAGCAGGCATTGAAAGGTGTGTTTGCTCCTTATCCGAAAAAAACGGATTTCTATCCTTGGCGTAAGCAGGAGTATGTGACGGAAACGGAGGATTACATTGCACGCGTAAAAGGAAACCGTACGTATCCGTGGCGTATCTTGGCTATAACTGAAAAGGATACAGAAATGCCGGTGAATAATCTGGTATATGCGCTGGCTTCTCCTAACCGCATTGGAGACTGTTCCTGGGTAAAGCCGGGCAAGGTAGCATGGGACTGGTGGAATGACTGGAATCTGAAAGGGGTACCTTTCAAAGCAGGTATCAATATGGATACATATAAGTATTATATTGATTTTGCTTCCCGGAACGGGTTGGAATATGTCGTATTGGACGAAGGTTGGTATGACCCGAAGAGCGGGGATATGCTGACAGTGATTCCTGAACTGGATTTGCCGGAATTGATTCGATATGGAAAGAGCAAGGGAGTGGAGCTGGTACTCTGGACGGTGTTCAATGTGCTGGATTCACAGTTGGATGAGGCTTGCCGGAAGTATGCTGAAATGGGAATCAAAGGCTTTAAGGTGGATTTCCTTGACCGGGATGACCAGACTGCGGTGGAAATGATTTATCGTATTGCGGCAAAGGCGGCAGAATATAAACTGATATTGGATTATCACGGTATCTATAAGCCAACCGGTTTGAATCGTACCTATCCGAATGTGGTAAATTATGAAAGCGTGTTCGGTATGGAAGAGATGAAATGGAGTGAGGTGGAGAAGAATATGCCGCTTTATGACGTGACTTTCCCGTACATCCGTTTGATGGCTGGTTATGTGGACTACACACCGGGAGCTATGCGGAACTTGTCGAAGCGTGATTTCCAGCCTATGTATTCCAGTCCCGCCAGTATGGGTACACGCTGTCATCAGTTGGCTGCTTACATTGTGCACGATTCACCGTTTACGATGCTGTGTGATGCACCTACGAATTATTTGAAAGAGCAGGAATGTGTGGATTTCATCAGTTCGATTCCGGTGGAAACAGATTCTACCTTTATTTATTCGGGTAAACTGGGTGAATCGATTGTGACGGTTCGCAAAAAAGATATTAACTGGTATATCGGGGGTGTGACAAACTGGGATGAGCGTGAGGTGACACTGGATTTCTCTTTCTTGGGTGAAGGAGAGAAGTACCAATGTACTTTGTTCAAGGACGGTGTCAATGCGTCTCGCCAGGCAGAAGATTATGTGAAGGAAACTTTTGTGGTAGATGCCCATACCAAACTGCCTATCCATTTGGCTTCTGGAGGAGGCTTTGCCTTGAAACTGGAACGTACTTTTGTGACAGAAGTGAAACCTTCGGCTGTGCCTGCGGGAAAGGGAATCCCTTCTTTCTATAAAAAATACCTGGAAGTAGACGGATTATATATCGTGTCATCTGATAAGGTACGCGATGAGGCTCTGGAAAAGGCGTATGAGATTGTTTCGCTGATGCTGGCGAAGCGTCCGGATGTTAAGCAGTACATGGTGAGCAAAGGATGTCATGTGATGATTATCGGGGAGCACGAAGAGGTGTGTGATTTGCCGGAATATGCGCATATCTGTAACACACCGGAGAATATCGCTTTCTGGAATAAGCGTGCCAGAGGTTTTGGCGGTGCTCCGGAAGATGATTTTTCGGCCAGCTGTGGAGAAGAGAATGTGCTGGCTTTCCCAGGTGACAAGTATGTGGGAGAAAATATCCTGATTCATGAGTTTGCACATTTGTTCCATACCATTGGTATTGTAGGTGTAGAGCCTGATTTCAACGACCGTTTGGAGAAGTGCAGACAAAATGCCATTGCCAAGGGATTGTGGAAGGATACGTATGCTATTTCAAATAAAGAAGAGTATTTTGCAGAATGTGTGCAGTCGTTCTTCAACTGTAACCGCTATTCGGAGACTCCGAATAAAGTACACAATGCCATGAACCGTCGTACAAAATTGAAATCGTATGATCCTGACATGTATCAGTTGCTGAAAGAGTATTTCTATGAAATTGAAATTCCGATATTGAATGAAGTGCACCCATAATAAAAGGAGGAAAAGAATGAAAAAACATGTATTGACAAGTTTGTTGTTGGGTACAGTTTTGAGTACCGCTTATTCACAAAAGGTGGAATGGAATACTCCGGGTGCGGGAAATCCGTTTATTCCAGGGTATTTTGCAGACCCTACGGTGAAGAAGTTTGGAGATACATATTATGTCTATGCTACGACTGATGGTAGTGGGGCAGGATTTGGGCCTTCGCAGGTATGGTGTAGCAAGGATTTTGAGAACTGGACCATCATGCCGATGAACTGGCCGGACAGCCACTGGATTTGGGCACCGGATGTAATGCAGCATACCGATGGCACGTATCGTATGTTTTATTGTCAGCCTTGCAATGTCTATGAAGGTGTTGCAGATACACCGCGTGGACCATGGAAGAATGTACTGGGAGAAAGTGAAGCCGTACTGGTTCCCGACCGTTTTGTGAAGAATGCCATTACGCTGGATGGCCAGACGTTTGTAGACGATGATGGCTCGGTATATTTGTATTGGGGTACATGGGGTATCTATAAAGGTTTTGGCTGCGGGGCTGGAAAGATGACGTCTGATATGAAAGGTTTTGTGGAAACAAAGTTGATTCCTAATACGGAAGTAAAGGATTTCTTTGAGGCGCCGTTTGTGATGAAACGAAACGGTATCTATTATTTTATGTATTCTTCCGATTCGTGTCATGACAGCACCTATCATGTGCAGTACGCTACGAGCACGGTAGGACCGCTTGGACCTTATACATATAGAGGTACAATCCTGAAGACGTCCGCCGACGGTACAGTGCACGGACCGGGTCATCACAGCATTTTGCAGGAAGGAGATAATTATTATATCGTATACCATCGTCATGATAATCCTCATTCCAACCGTGGATTTCATCGTCAGGTTTGTATTGACAAGCTGGAATTTAATGCCGATGGTTCCATCGCTCCTATAGAAGGAACACACAGCGGAGTGGGGGCTTTTGCCAAGAGTGTATTGAACTCGAAAAACCTGGCCTATCGGAAACCGGTCAAAGCTTCTTCGTATTATGATGCCAACTTTGTGCCTGAATATGCGGTAGACGATAATAATGGTACGTTGTGGCGTCCGAAGACAATGGGGCAGGAGTGGATTGAGATTGACTTGCAGAAGGTTGAGAATATCCGTACGGTGTGGACACAATTTGAATATGGCACGTCGTATTATCAGTATGTAATTGAGACTTCAGTAGACGGAAAGAAGTGGGATGTTTTTGCGGATAAGCGTTTCAATTATCTGGCTGGAAGTCCGATGGTAGATTTTGGTGATGTGAAAGCACGGTATGTACGATTAACCACAACGGGAACACAGAGAAATGGTTTTGCCGGTGCTTTGTGGAATATTAAAGTGTTCGGCGAGTTTGAAATGGCATCTCCTCAGTTGTGGATGGGACTCTCGGGCTTGGACTGGAACGGTACGGAGTGGAGAAACGACGGCGGTATGCTGGGCGGTGTCTTCCAATTGAAATCCGGACAAGTTTCCCGTAAGCGTATTGACGGACAGGAGGCCATTGTGTTGGCCCCAGGTACATGCTTGGAATTTATGTCTCCGGTTATTAATCCAAAAGAGGAGCATACAACTACTGTCTGGGTGTATGAAAATAACCGCTGGGTTTCCCAATCGGCAGACAAGTATGTACAACGGGGAAAGGTAGTTATTCAGTCACAGGACAAGGAACTGACATTGACAAATTTCCGTTATTATAACTGGAAACAGGAAGAAGCGGAAAAGGCCTACGATGCAACTGTAGGGTTGGTACGTGTAGAGGCTTCTGATAAGATGAAAAGAGGATTGTTGGTATCTCTGGATGCAGATGATTTTGCAGTAGGTGATACGGTGGGATATATTCCGAATAAGGGAGTTGTAGAAGGCTATTTTGAGACTCAAAAGGCTCCAGTAATTGTCGCAGAACAGCAAGGCAAGAAGGCTTTCCGTTTTGAAGGAGAGCAGTTCTTCCGTTCCAGCTTTACCTTGCCGGCTACTCTTCGTGACAATGCTCCTTATACATTAGAAGCCTGGGTGCTGAATCCGGAAATGGCCGAGAATGAATGCGTGGCCGATTTTACCAGTTCGCACGATGAAATGGAAAAAATCATGCTGGTGAATGGCACAGAACCTCGTTGCGGGATGCTGAACCATTATGGCTGGTACGAAGATGTCGGTTATAAGGAGGCTAAGTCACTGGAAGGAAAATGGCAACATATTTATGTCGTTTTTGACGGACGTATCGAGAAGGTATATATAAACGGGCAGTTAATCAGTTCAAAAGATATTCAGCTGCTGATTAAACCGATACAATTTGTAACTTTGGGGCAGAATGCAGAAGGTAACTGGCCTTTTAGCGGCTATCTGCATGCATTGAAGATTTGGGATGAGGCACTTCCCCTGAAAGATAAATGAGAATAATAACCTATAAAATATGAGTAACACCATGAAAAAATTTGTGATTTCTGCTCTGCTTTTTTCGTTGATAGGAGGTGGGGCATACGCGCAGAAGAAGGCTTCTGCACACGGCTATCCGATTGATCCGGTTCCGTTTACTTCGGTAAAACTGACGGATTCTTTCTGGGGACAGCGTTTGAAAGCCAGCCGTGAAGTAACTATTCCATTGGCTTTTAGCAAATGTGAAGAAACCGGACGCTACAAGAACTTTGAAATGGCTGCTCATCCGAGTGAAAATAATAAGGTGACAGGCTATTCATTTGATGATACGGATGTGTATAAGACTATTGAAGGAGCCAGCTATCTGCTTCAGACTTATCCGGATAAAAAACTGAAAAAGTACATTGACAGTGTGCTGGTAATTGTGGCTGCTGCGCAGGAGCCTGATGGCTATTTGTATACTTCACGTACCATGAATCCTAAACATCCACATGAATGGGCTGGTAGTAAACGCTGGGAGAAGGTGGAAGAACTGAGCCATGAGTTCTATAACTTAGGTCACATGGTAGAAGGTGCCATTGCACACTATCAGGCTACGGGACAACGGAATTTCCTGGATATAGCCATTCGTTATGCAGACTGTGTCTGCCGGGAGATTGGTGACAAACCGGGACAGCAGGTACGTGTGTCAGGGCATCAGATTGCAGAGATGGCATTGGCTAAACTATATTTGGTAACGGGTGACCAGAAATACCTGGATCAGGCTAAATTCTTCCTGGATAAGCGTGGCTATACTTCTCGTCGGGATGAATACAGTCAGGCCCACAAACCGGTAATTGAACAGGATGAGGCAGTAGGACATGCAGTACGTGCAGCGTACATGTATTCTGGTATGGCCGATGTGGCTGCCCTGACAGGTGATACAGCTTATATTCATGCCATCGACCGTATCTGGGATAACATTGTTTCTAAGAAATTGTATATCACCGGAGGTATTGGTGCGACAAACAACGGGGAAGCTTTCGGAAAGAATTATGAACTTCCTAATATGTCGGCTTACTGTGAAACTTGTGCGGCTATCGGTAATGTATATATGAATTACCGTTTGTTCCTCTTGCACGGAGAGTCCAAGTATTACGATGTGCTGGAACGTACTTTGTACAATGGGTTGATTTCAGGCGTATCTTTGGATGGTGGCGGTTTCTTCTATCCGAATCCGTTGGAGTCTATGGGACAGCACCAGCGTCAGCCTTGGTTCGGTTGTGCTTGTTGTCCGTCTAATATCTGCCGTTTCATCCCTTCTGTTCCGGGCTATGTTTATGCAGTAAAAGGAAAAGATGTATACGTAAACTTGTTTATTGCCAATAATGCTACTTTGCAGGTAAACGGAAAGAAGGTTACACTTTCACAAACCACATCTTATCCATGGAACGGGGATATTACACTGGCAGTAGACCGTAACTCAGCCGGACAGTTTGCCATGAAGATTCGTATTCCGGGATGGGTACGCAATCAGGTAGTTCCGAGTGACTTGTATACTTACACCGATGGTGTACGTCCGAAATACAGTGTGAAGGTGAACGGTGAAGAAGTGACATCAGACTTGCAGAAAGGTTACTTGACCATCGACCGTAAATGGAAGAAGGGAGATAAGGTAGAAATCCACTTCGATATGAACGTGCGTACGGTAAGAGCTAATGGAAAGGTGGAAGCTGACCGTGGCCGGGTTTCTGTAGAACGTGGTCCGATTGTGTATTGTGCAGAATGGCCGGACAATGATTTTGATGTATTGAGTGTATTGATGAACCGCACTCCGAAGTTTGAAGTCGTAGAAAAACCGGATTTGTTATATGGTATCAATCAGATTAAGACTCAGGCTCAGACATTGGAATACGATGAATCAGGCCGTCTGGTCACAAAAGATCATACACTGACCATGATTCCATATTATGCATGGGCACATCGTGGAGCGGGAAATATGGCTGTGTGGTTGCCGAATGAAGTAAGTGCTACTCGTCCGGTTGCTATCCCGACATTGGCATCGAAGAGTAAGGTAGATGCTTCACATAAAGTAAAATCACTGTCCTCTATTTCTGACGGATTGGTGCCGAAGGATGAAAATGACCGTACGATTCCGTATTATCACTGGTGGCCGAAAGAAGGTACTACAGAGTGGATTTCATACGAATTCCCGGAAGAAATGGAAGTTTCCAGCTCTACAGTGTATTGGTATGATGATGCTCCTTGGGGAGGTTGCCGTGTACCGAAGTCTTGGAAAATCTATTATAAAGATGCTTCTGGCAATTGGACTCCAGTTCAGAATATTACAGCGTATGGGGTACAGAAGGGCAATCCGAATACCGTAGACTTTGAACCGGTGAAGACAAAGGCTGTGAAGTTGGAAGTGGTACAGCCGGATAAGAATTCTTCAGGTTTGTATGAGTGGGAAGTGAAATAACCATGAGAATTAATAGATAATAATGCAATCAGATTCGGGATTTTGGGTTTTCTTGGGGGGGACTGAAGAGAACCTGAAATCCCGAATTCTTTAATATAATATGATAAAATGGAAAATAACTTATTTAAATCAGGCGTTTTGTTATTTGCATTAGGAAGTATGTCTTGTATCTCACTTTGGGCACAAGGTACGGTAGAGGATTACAACCGTGCGTATGCGCTGCGAGAGAAATACAATGCCAAGCACGTGCTGTATGCAGGTGTGGTTCCGCATTGGGTAGATCAGACTTCTGCTTTCTGGTATGTACGGCAGACAGAAAAGGGAAAGGAATATGTGAAGGTAGATGCTGCATCGAAAAAACGTACGGCATTGTTTGACCAGCAGAAAATGGCGGCTGCTTTGACAGAAAAAGCAGGACGTGAGATAAATGCCTATAACCTTCCGCTTCAGAATTGCCGGTTAAATATTTCATTGGATACGTTACGCTTCCAATTGGACGGGAAGTTCTGGGCTTACAGCATCAAAAATAACCGTTTGTTGAATGAAGGAGCAATACCTCCTCGTGGAAAGGAACGCCACTGGATGGAAGTGGACGATGAGAAAGAAGGTCGCCCGGTTACCTCACCGGATGGTAAGTGGACCGCTTTTATCAAAAATGACAACGTATATGTTCGCGAAGTGGCTACAGGCAACGAAAAGCAGCTGAGTCAGGATGGAACGTTGAGCAATTATTATTCTTCGTATATCCAGTGGTCGCCCGATTCCAAGTCGGTGGTATCTTGTCGGATTCGTCCGGTAGAAAAACGTTATGTATATTATGTGGAATCTTCTCCTGCCGATCAGGCGCAACCCAAATTGCATAAGCAGGAATATGCAAAACCTGGAGACGAACTGCGTTTCAAGGTGCCTTGTATTTTCGAAGTAGAATCCGGCCGTCGTTTGATTCCTTCTACGGAGCTGTTCAGCCATCAGTATGAATTGTCTGGTCCGATGTGGAATGCGGATAGTAAGGCCATTACTTTCGAATACAATGAACGTGGGCATAAAGTATATCGCGTGTTGGAAATGTCGGCAGTGGATGGCAGTGTACGTACGTTGATTGAAGAAAAGGAAGAAAAATACGTGAACTATCCTCGCATTTACCGTAACTACCTGAGCGATGGCAAGCGGATTATCTGGTCAAGTGAGCGGGATAATTACAATCATCTGTATCTCTACGACCGGGCTACCGGAAAGCCTTTGAATCAGATTACGAAAGGCGAATGGTATGTTCGTGGAGTGCAGCATGTGGATGAAGCCAATGAAGTGATTTACTTTTCGGCCAATGGTATGAAAGAAGGCGAGGATCCGTACTTGATTCATTATTATAAAATCAATTTTGATGGAAGTAATCTGGTGGAACTGACTCCGGAAGAGGGAATGCACCAATGCTGGTATTCATCTGACTATAAGTATCTGGTAGATGTGTATAGCAAAGTAGACCAGGCTCCGATTGCTGTGCTTCGTGATGCAAAGAACGGAAAAATCCGTATGCAGCTGGATAAAGCCGATATTTCTGCTTTGCTGGCCAATGGCTGGAAAGCCCCGGAAGTATTCTCTGCCAAAGGACGTGATGGAAAAACGGATATGTGGGGAGTGATTTATCGCCCGTCTAACTTTGACCCGTCGAAGAAATATCCGGTAATTGAATACATTTATTCCGGACCGGGCGACCAGTATGTGCCGAAGACTTTCTCTTCTTATAACTGGTGGATGACGTCGCTGGCTGAACTGGGATTCATTGTGGTACAGGTAGATGGTATGACAACCTCTTTCCGTTCGAAAGAATTTGAAGAAGTTTGTTACAAGAACCTGAAAGATGCCGGATTGCCCGACCATATAGCCTGGATTAAAGCCGCTGCACAGAAATATCCTTATATGGATATTGACCGGGTAGGAATTTTCGGTTGCTCTGCCGGAGGACAGGAATCTACCGGGGCCGTGTTGTTCCATCCGGAATTCTACAAGGCTGCCTATTCGGCATGTGGATGTCACGACAACCGTATGGACAAAATCTGGTGGAATGAACTTTGGATGGGATATCCGGTAGATGAATCCTACAGTGCTTGTTCCAATGTAGACAATGCTCATCTGTTGAGCCGTCCTTTGATGCTGGTGGTAGGCGAACTGGATGATAATGTAGATCCGGCTTCTACCATGCAGGTGGCCAATGCTTTGATAAAAGCCAATAAAGATTTTGAACTGGTAGTTATCCCGGGAGCTCACCACACGATGGGAGAGGACTTTGGCGAACACAAGCGTTATGACTTCTTTGTCCGCCATTTGATGGGAATTACTCCTCCCTCATGGGATAAAGTGAAGACAGGAAAATAACTTGTGGCAGGTCAATGGGTCATTCATTTCGGTGAATGGCCCATTCTGCTATATCTTTGATTACTTTCTCTGATACTCGTCCGGGGTGATTGTATTCCATAGGGGTAGACTTCCCGGTACCTTCCATGAAACAATGGTTTAAAGACGGATACGACCGGAAAGTTACATTGGATTTACCGAACATTCCGAGTTTCCACATGGCAAAATCCTGCATGGTTACCTGATAATCGCGTTCTCCCTGTAAAAAGAGCATGGGGATAGTTAATGAGTGGGCTGTCATGACAGGAGCGTACTTGTCCAGATAGTCCCAGTAGGCTTCAGGAGCGCTGGCCTTGATTTGCTGATATTGCTGCATGAGGAGTTGTTCGTCAGTATCTCCGTTCAGTGAAGCCAGATAGTGCAACTGTTCTTTAAGAATGTCATCTTGCGGACGGGAAGGGGCAGCCAGCAGGATAAGACCTTTCACGGAAGGACAACGTGTAGCAATGAGAGGAGCCAGTAATCCTCCCAGGCTGTGCCCTGCAATGAAGACTTTCTGCGCGTCAACAAACGGAAGGGAGGTTGCAAGCTGGCTGGCAGAGATGGCGTCTTCTATCACTTCCTCTTCTGGAGTAATATCCTTTCCTTTTGGAGAAGCCGATTTTCCATACACATACGTACGTTTATCATAACGTAGAACGGCTACACCTTGTGAGGCTAATCCCCAAGCCATATCCTGATAAATCTTGTTGGGACCGATTTGTCCGTCCTTATTATGAGGTCCCGAGCCTTGTAATAAGATTACGATGGGAAGATTGTTTTTTCCTTTAGGCCGGGTAATGACGCCAGGCAGTTTGTACGTACCGGTGACAACCTCTATGGGTGATTCTTCCAGGTGAATACTGTCGAAAGGGATTACTTGTGGCTTTTCTTCAGCTGGAACAGGCAGCAGGCGAAGTCCGTTTACTTTTCTTTCCTGATTGAATGCGACCATAAGGCGTATAGGGGCACGTTCAAACTTCAAGTCGCTGTAATAGACTATTGTTCCGCCAATGGCATCTTGCTTCCATTCTTTTTCTTCCACCAGCGATCCGAGCTGTTGCTCCATTTGTGACCACATATTGTTTAATTGTGACAGGGGAACTGCTTGTTGCATTTTAGCGTCGAAGCAAGCGTATATACTGTCACTTTGTGCATTTTTCATCCATTGCAGAATCTGTTGTGCGCGTTGCATATTATTCTGCTGGGCATGAGCCTGCAGGCAGGCTGCCAGTAATGCGATAGAGAGCCATTGAATATTTTTCATATATTTGAGTCCTGAAGTTACTATAGCAAATGTATATAATAACTTTATTCTTGCGAACTTTTGCACATTATTTCTTCCATTATGGTTATTCATTTTTTTGGACTGCTTGCGATATTTGTAGTCAAACTAAGTATGAAATAATATGAAGCAAGAAGTATCGGGAACACGACCTCAGAAAGGAAATCCTTTCGTCTCTTTTTTATGGGTGATATTAATCGTGCTGTTTTTAAACTGGTTGATTTTCCCTAATCTGATGAACCGGAAAATCAGAGCGACAGATTACAGCACTTTTGTGGAGAAGATGGATGCTGGTGCGATAAAGGAAGTCATGGTAAAGTCCGGACAGATTTATTTCACAGTGTTGGAAAATGGAGAAGAATTGACATATCAGACCGGAGAAATAGAAGACCCGCAGCTGGTAGACCGGTTACTGAAAGCAAAAAGTCCGAATGCCAACGGGAAAATTACCTTTAGTGAGATTGTACCCGAAGAAAATTCTCCTGTACTTAATTTTATTTTAATGTGGATTCTTCCGGGGCTTTTGTTCTATATTATCTGGAAACAAGCCAGCCGGAGTATTCAGGCCCGTATGGGAGCTGGAGGTAATTTTATGTCATTTGGAAATGGGGGAGCCAAGATATATGCAGACTCGGAAATAAAGACAACTTTTGCCGATGTGGCCGGACAGAACGAGGCCAAAGAAATGCTGAAGGAGATTGTGGATTTCTTACATAATCCTAAGAAATATACCGATATCGGGGCTTCTTTGCCTAAAGGTGCTTTGCTGGTCGGCCCTCCGGGAACAGGAAAGACGTTGATTGCACGTGCGGTAGCAGGGGAAGCAAAGGTTCCTTTCTTTGCCATATCCGGCTCTGAGTTTGTACAAATGTTTGTCGGGATGGGGGCGGCAAAAGTGCGCGATTTGTTCAGACAGGCTAACGAGAAAGCTCCTTGCATTATTTTTATAGATGAAATAGATGCCATTGGTAAGCGAAGAGATAGTGGACTGGGAGGAAACGATGAACGGGAACAGACTTTGAACCAGTTGCTGACAGAAATGGACGGATTTGATGGCAGAAAGGGAGTGGTGATATTGGCGGCTACGAACCGTCCGGAAAATCTGGATAAGGCTTTGCTGCGTCCGGGACGTTTTGATCGGCGTATCCAGATGGAATTGCCCGACCTGGAAGGACGAAAAGCCATTTTGAATGTACACCTGAGGAGGGTAAAGCATGAAGAGGTGGATATTGATGTGGTGGCTCGTGCTACGGCTGGTACCTCCGGAGCAGAACTGGCGAATATTGTTAATGAGGCTGCTTTGAGGGCTGTTCGCATGGGCAGGAATAAAATAAATACAGCTGACCTGGAAGAAAGTGTGGAAACTGTGATTGCCGGTGCTCAGAAGAAAGGAAAGGTGGTATCTGCGGAAGAGAAAAGAATTATAGCTTATCATGAAATCGGACACGCGCTGGTTGCTGCTATGCAGACACATTCGGCTCCTGTACACAAAATTACGATTATTCCTCGTACATCAGGAGCATTGGGTTATACCATGCAAGTGGAAAGTGGGGAACAGGTTTTGATGAATAAGGATGATTTGTTCAATCGGATTGTGACATTGACTGGAGGACGGACAGCAGAGGAAGTGATTTGTCATGTAGTGACAACTGGGGCTTCGAATGATATAGAGCAGGCTACGAAACTGGCCCGTGCGATGGTAACTCGTTATGGGATGAGTGATAAATATGATATGATGGGGTTGGAAACCGTGAATAATGCATATTTGGGCGGAGATACCTCACTTACCTGCTCTGCTGAAACAGCGGCTAATATTGATCTGGAGGTGTTGGATATTATTAAAAAGGCCCATGAAAAAGCACGCTGTCTGATTCAGGAGAATATACAAGTGATGCACGAAGCTGCTACTTTCTTGTTAGAAAAAGAAACGATTACGGGGGAGGAATTTATGCACATTCTTCATTCAGTTCGTCAAGAGAAATAATGTGCGTCAGTCGTTGTCCTTTCTATATTTTAACGGAGTGCAGCCGGTATGTTGCCTGAAGAAACGTATAAATGATGATGCGGTCTGAAAGTGGAGTTCCTCGGATATGTCTTGTATGGTTCGGGAGCTCGTTTTCAGATACCGTTTGGCAGTAATTATTGTGATGTCGTTTATCCAGTCTTGTATGGAATAACCGGTGATTCTCTTTACGGTAGTGGTGAGATATTTAGGGGTAATGCATAGTTGTTCGGCATAGAAAGCTACACTTCTCTGAGTCTGATAATGTTGTAATAAAAGATGGAAGAAGGACTTTGTGAGATTCTCTTGCCGGGATAAAGGGAGCTCTCCGCGTGCAGGAGCTTGTTCGAAGGATGCAGTAATAATGAAAGCAATAGAGAGATGTAGGGAGCTTTGAAGTTGCAAAGTTAAGTCTGACAGACTTTCGTATTGCCGTGCCATTGTGTACAGAAGTTGTATGTTTTCCATATCCTGTGCTTGGATAGAGGTGCAAGGACAGTGTGAAATTTTTCTTGCCAGGCTGAAATCGGGATTTGTTGGCAAGGTGAGCAGAAAATCTGATGAAAAGCGGAGAATTTTTAATTGCAGGTCAGGGCTTGTGCTTATAATCGTAAAGATATGGCGCGGCAGGATAATGAATGCTTCGTTGGCGGAAATGTGATATTCATTATAGTTTATTTTGAACAGCATGTTACCTTTTAAGCAGATACCGAGAATAATTCCGTCAAATAAGAAGGCATGCTCATGAGGAAATTCTGCCGTGAAGTCTGTAAAGTCCTGGATACGGGATTTTTCTGCTGTGAAAGTTTTCGCCTGGTTATCTGTAGTGGTATGCATAGGGAAATAGGTTCTTTGGACAAAGATAGGAAATTCTGCATATTTTTAATCTGTCTATAAAATGGGAAAGTTGTATGAAATAAAAGATTATTTTTGTCATTGATATGATAAAATAAAGTTGTACGCCTTAAAATTAAATCTAATGATAGAACCTGTTTATTCTGCTGCTGAAAATCGTTACGAATGTGGTATGCAGTATCGCCGTGCCGGGCGTAGTGGAGTGATGCTGCCTGCCATTTCTTTGGGATTATGGCATAATTTTGGTGATGTAGATACACTTTCACTTAGCCGGAAAAAATTGCACTATGCGTTTGATCATGGAATTACACATTTTGACTTGGCAAATAATTACGGACCTTCTTATGGCTCAGCCGAAGAAACCTTTGGGCAGATTATGAAGTCATCGTTCGCTCCCTATCGGGATGAGTTGTTTATTTCCACGAAGGCGGGTCATGACATGTGGCCAGGCCCGTATGGAAACTGGGGTTCCAGAAAATATCTGATGGCCAGCCTGGACCAGAGCTTGAAGCGGATGAATCTGGATTACGTGGATGTATTTTATTCTCATCGGTATGACCCGGAAACACCGTTGGAAGAAACTCTTCAGGCATTGGTTGATATTGTGCGTAAGGGAAAGGCTTTGTATGTCGGCTTGTCTAAATACCCGTTGGATGCCTATCTGTTTGCATGTCGTTATCTGAAAGAACGGGATGTGCCTTGCCTGCTGTATCAGGGACGGTATAGCATGCTGGTACGCGAACCGAAATCTCAGGGGATATTGGATGCCGTGAAGGAGAATGGAAGTGGGTTTGTGGCTTTTTCTCCTTTGGCACAAGGCTTGCTGACTAACCGTTATCTGAATGGTATTCCGGATGATTCTCGTATAGCAAGGGGTGGTTTCCTGAAAAAAGAGGCGCTTACGCCGGAGGTGTTGGGTAAGATACAAGCTTTGAATGAACGGGCGGCTATGCGCGGACAGTCACTGGCCGAAATGGCTCTGGCCTGGTTGTTGAAAAACGAAACTGTGACTTCTGTGATTGTAGGGGCCAGTTCAGTTGAACAGCTGGGAGATAGTTTGAAAACGTTGAATCATCTTTCATTTGAAGAAGAGGAACTTCATGCAATCGAAAAAATTCTGATGTAGCCGGCTAACTTCATGTGTTTAAGGTGAAAAGGGAAACGAAAAAAGTGAACTGTCTGTTTGTTAAAACAATATAATTATAGGCAGCTCACTTTTTTTGCTATGAACATTCATATAAATTTGTTCCCCTGAAATACACTCGTTTTTATATATGGATGAAATAATCATTATTATCGGGTTGATAGTACTGAATGGTATTTTCGCCATGTCCGAGGTGGCATTAATATCAGCCCGAAAATCCCGGTTGTCGACAGATGTAAAAAAAGGGAATAAATCTGCTCGCGTAGCATTGAAACTGGCAGGGGACCCAGATCGTTTTCTTTCTACAGTTCAAATTGGTATTACATTAATCGGTATTTTGACCGGTATCTATTCGGGAAATAAGATTGCGGTCGACCTGACGAATCTGCTTATCTCATGGGGAGTTGCTTCTTCTTATGCTTTTGGACTGGCACAGGGAATAATTGTAGTGATAGTGACTTATCTTACTATTATTTTTGGTGAGCTGGTGCCTAAACGTATTGGTATGAGCATGGCCGAGAGAATGGCTAAGCTGGTGGCACGGCCTATGAATGTGCTGGCAAAAGTGGCTTTACCCTTTGTCTGGCTGTTATCTAAGAGTACGGAAGCAATCTTTAATCTGTTGGGTATCAAGGATACCGACAGTAAAGTGACAGAAGAGGAAATCAAGTCTATTATTAAAGAAGGAGCTGACGATGGAGAAGTACAGCCTGTAGAGCAGGACATTGTACAGCGTGTATTCTTATTGGGTGATTTGAAAGTAGGCTCCATTATGACGCATAAGAGTGACATTGTGGCGCTTGAGAGTGGAATGACGGCGGCTGAAGTGAAAGCTGTGCTGGTGAATGAATTGTATGAGTTTTATCCGGTGACGGAAGATGGTGACCTGGATAAGGTGAAAGGGGTAGTAAACCTGAAGGATTTGGTGTTACACCTTTCTGAAGAGAATTTCAATCTGCCGGCTCTGACGCATGAGGCTACGTTCTTTCATGAAAACATGAATGTGTATAAGGCTTTGGAGCAGATGAAGGCTCAGAAGATCAGTCGTGCCCTGGTTTGTGATGAGTTTGGAGCTTGCGTGGGAATTATCACCTTGCGTGACATTCTGGAAGGCTTGGTTGGTTCTATGGATGATGCTGGGGAAGAACCGGATATTATCAAGCGAATCAATAAAGATGGCTGGCTGGTAGACGGCCAGTGTCCGTTGTATGATTTCTTGTGCTACTTTAATCGTCAGGACCTTTTGGAAGATGTAGACTATCATACGGTAGGAGGTTTAATTCTGCAGCATTTACAGCATATTCCACAAAGTGGAGAAACACTGGAGTGGAATAATTTTGTGCTGGAAGTGGTGGATATGGATGGTGCGCGAATCGATAAAGTCCTGGTTACCATTCCTTCCGTGGAAAATGAAGAAGAATGTGAATTTTAGAATGGAAAAAAGTTTGATTTATTTTAAAGGAGTTTTTCAGGATGAGGTCTTGAAAAGCTCCTTTAAATTTATAATTGTTTTAATTGAGAAAATGAATGGATAGAAAAATGGTTTGACAGTTCTTTTATTTTATATCCGGATTTTTCTTTACTCTGATTTTTGATATACGTACAATAATTTTTTAAATTTGGCACACGATAAACCATAGACTTTGTAGTCGGGAAATCTAACTATGTTCAACTTATTCATAAATAATGCAAGCATAAAATGATGCGGAAGTTATTTTTTATACTATTTATATTATTGATATTGGTAACAATAAAATCCTATGCACAATATTTTCAGAATCTTAGTGTAGGCAATGGACTATCTCAACCTTCTGTAATGGCTATAGGACAAGATACTTTGGGCCGAATGTGGTTTGGTACAAGAGAAGGTTTAAATGTTTATGACGGAGGTAAAATTAAATATTACAAGGGTGAGGTAGATAATGGAGAGGATGGGAAATTATGGATTGGTAATAGTATATCTTCCATTGTATCAGAGAATCTTGTAGATGGCAATAAAGTGTATTTTATTTCTGACTTCTTTTTGTATGCTTATGATGTGCAAACCGAGCTGTTTTGTAAGATAGATAATAAGGGAAAAGTAACGGCTATGACTGCATATAAAGGAAATATTTTATATGCACAGAGGAACAATATATTTTTGTATGATCTCAAAACTCATAAAAAAAATATTTATAAAATTTTACCTGAATCTACCTCTGTTAATGTAATTGAAGTTGACAAAGACAATATGTATGTAGGTACGACTGATGGTGTAATTGTTTCTCCTTTGGATGCACTTTGGGAGGAGCTGCACATTCTACCAGGAGAAGATATTTATAGAATATATGAAGACTCAAAACATAATTTGTGGATAGGGACGAGAATGAATGGACTTTATCGGAGAGTAAATGGTAGAATAGAGAAAATTCCACTTTGTCCGAATGGCATAAACGGTATAATTGACTCGCAGATTCGTGAATTTGTTGAAGATGATGATGGGAATATATGGTTTGGCACTTTTATGGGTTTACAGAAATATGATATAAAAAGTCATACTTATGCAGCTGTAAATATTCCGCAGTATGCGGGTGGGCTTAATCATCCTTCTATTTTTTCGCTTTTTAAAGATAAACAAGGGAATATTTGGGCTGGAAGTTATTTTGGGGGCGTAAATTATTTCAATCCAACAAGAAATAGTGTAATTCATTACGATTATCAGGCAAAGGATTTGTCTAGTCTTTATTATTCATACATTGGTGAAATGATAATGGATAAAAGGGGAAATTTGTGGATAAGTACGGATGGAGGAGGAGTCAGTTGTATAGGTCGTGGGTGGAGAACTGTGGAGCAATTTACAGCCAGTCCTCTTTTACGTCATGGGCTTCCTCATAATAATGTGAAAAGTTTGTGCTATGATATGGATAATGATATGCTATATATAGGTACACATCTTGGAGGTCTGTCTCGATATGACATTAATAAGAAGACTTTCTATAATTATTCTACGGATTACAAATCTCCCGTTATGCCGGGGAAAATTATACATCATATCAAAAAGTGGAAAAATAAAATTGTTGTTTCTTCAAGAGAGGGAGTCTTTTTACTTGATACCCAGTTAAACAGATTTACTCATTTACCAGATTGTTTTGGTGAAGCAATGATTTTTGATATAGATAAGAATGGAACTTTTTATACTACATCTGGAAATAATATAAAAGCAATTTCTCTTGATGCTCCTCATAAGCCGGAAATAATATCACTTCATGCTTTAGGCGAGGTGTCGCATATTCTTTCAGTAGATAAAAAACTTTATATTTGTACTTTAGGCAGTGGAATGATTGTTTATGATACCTCTTTGAAGACAATTAATACCTATACATCATATAATAGTAACCTTCCCAGTAACTATTGTTATTCTTCCCGATTGACCTTAAATGGTAAATTGATACTTACAGGAGATAGAGGAATAACTATGTTTGATACGGATAAAAAGACGTTTGCGAGTATAAAGCAAGATTATTTAAAAGCTCCTATTATATATGGATGTGGCATCTGTATTTCTAAAGAAAATATAATTTACGTTGGTGATACAAAGGGGATAACACGTGTAGAAG
>CAMFND010000103.1 GCA_945965395.1 uncultured Bacteroides sp. | reverse complement strand
CACCGGAACACCGTGTGCGTTATTTTTTTTCAGTAGCCCGTGGGGGAATCGAACCCCCCTTTCAAGAATGAAAATCTTGCGTCCTAACCGATAGACGAACGGGCCATCCTGGCTTTGTGTTGAGGTGTTTCTCAATCACGGGTGCAAAGGTACGACTTATTTTTGAATATGCAAGCGTTTTGTGAAAAAAAATATGCATAATGATTCAAAAAAGTGCAGAAAGGGACTTCTGAGGGGGGATGAGAGGGAGTGAAAAAAACGCAAGTGCGTTTGAATTCAAACGTAAGTACGTTTTAAGTGAAACGCAAGTGCGTTTGGGATAAAACGTCTTTGCGTTTAAAACAAAACGCAAGGACGTTCTTTTTCAAACATCCTTGCGTTTGTTGTATACTTGCACAACCCTTGTGGAAGTTGGCAAAATTCAGTGAATAGCTAAGTGAAAAAGGGTGTTGATTTCAGATTGAAAATTTTTTAAATACCCCTTTCCTTGATAATGCCGTTCTGGTAAGCTACCAGCAGTTTCTTCAAATCTTCAATTTGTACCATCAGTTCGCGTCCTTTGTCGGTATCTTTCACCATCATGCGCTGACTGCTCAATTCTACGATTTGGGTGGTCGACTTGATGTCTTGTCCTTCTTCAATGGCTTTCTGGGTAGAAGTGAAGGGTTCGTGCTGTACAAGCTGGAAACCGCGTGAGTGGTACACCAATGTGTAGCCTGCAATACCCGTTTCTGGTTGGTAAGCCTTGGAGAATCCACCGTCGATAACCATCAGTTTACCGTTGGCCTTAATCGGTTTCTCTCCTTTGACTGCTTTTACCGGTACATGTCCGTTGATGATGTGGCGGTGTTCTCCTTCCACTCCGAATTCATCCAGAATCATGTCGCAGATATCTTCACGGTCGCGCAAAGTGTAATAATAGCCTTTCACTTCTTTATGAGTTTCCTTGTCGGTCAGGAAATAACGTTCGAAGGTAGCCATCTTACTCTTATCGAAGGCAGGAGAGTTCTTTCCGCACCACAGATACCAGATGAAGTCTCTGGCAAATGCTTTTTCCGAATTATCTTCTTCTGCAAAATAAGCTGTACGGATAAGCTGGCCTACGCGCTTGAGCAGGGCTTCTCCCTTGTATTTCTTTCCGAGTATGTCTACTTCCTTAAGCGTTCCGTCGGCATTCATCGGCATAGAAGCGTGGAAGAGCAGGTTTGAGTTGCATACATTGTACATGCATCCGTAACGGAAAATGCATTTCATGTGCTTGCGCAACTTTTCGCTTCCCGTGAAAGATTTGTGCAGTTTCTGTACGATTTCTTCTTCTTCCTCTGTCAACTGGTATGGGTTTTCCGGGTCGATGGTCGGGAACAGGCAGTCGCGCATTTCGTAATCTTTTCCGTCAAGCTGGAATACTTTCCGCTTGAAGTCGATGTGGTGCAACAGCAGACGGCTTTCCATATCGAATTCCGGATGACGCCGGATGGCAGCAGCTTCCAGCTTGAACTGGATAATGGTGATGGCCTTGTGCATCTGCGAGATGAGCCGCAAGGTCTTGTCATTGTATGAACTACTTTCGGGGGCAATCTTAGGAGCAAAGTATTCGCATGGGTCGTTGGCGTAGACTTCCATGGCAAAAGTGGCCAGCGGAAGCAGGTTGATGCCGTATCCGTCTTCCAATGCCGGAAGGTTACCGTAGCGCATGGCCAGACGCAGTACGTTGGCAATACAACAGTCATTTCCTGAAGCGGCTCCCATCCAGAGGATGTCGTGATTGCCCCATTGGATGTCGAAGTTATGGTAGTTGCAAAGTGTGTCCATGATGATGTGAGGACCAGGACCACGGTCGAAAATATCTCCTAAGATATGTAGTGAGTCGATGGTCAGTCGCTGTATCAGGTTACACAGTGCAATGATGAAGTCGTCAGCACGGCGTGTCTCAATAATGGTACGGATAATGACATTGATGTAAGCCTGCTTGTTGGGGTCCATGGGACTTTCGTGAAGCAACTCCTGAATGATGTAGGAGAATTCTTCAGGCAGCGCTTTGCGTACCTTTGAACGTGTATATTTGGATGATACATTCTGGCAGACTTTTACCAGCTGGTTCAGGGTGATGACATACCAGTCTACGAGGTCTTTTTCCACTTCCTTTACCAGTTGTAACTTCTGTTCCGGATAATATATCAGCGTGCAGAGTTCCTTTTTCTCCATTTCGCGGAGGTTGTTGCCGAAAATCTCGTTTACCTTCCGTTTGATAGCTCCGGAAGCATTGCGGAGCACATGCTGGAAAGCTTCGTATTCCCCGTGCAAGTCGGCCAGAAAATGTTCCGTTCCTTTCGGAAGGTTCAGAATGGCCTCCAGGTTGATGATTTCCGTGCTGGCTGCAGCCAGGTTAGGAAAATCGTGTGAAAGGAGTTCCAGGTAGCGGATGTCCTTCTGTATCATTTCCGGGGTTATTTGTTTGTAGGTTTTCATGATATTGGGTGGTTTTAAAAGTTGCTATAAAAATAACATGAGCACTAATTGTGCGATGATGACGCGGGTAAACATTCCGAGAGGGTAGACCGTCGCGTAGCTTACCGAAGGTTCATCTCCTGGAATGATGTCGTTGGCATAGTTCAGTGCCATCGGGTTGGCCATACTTCCGCAGAGCATACCACATGTATTTCCGAAGTCCATTTTGCACAGACGAAGGGATACCAAAGCCATGATAACGACAGGAATAAAGGTTATCAGGAATCCGATGCCTACCCACAAGGCTCCTTCCGGACGCATGACGGTTTCAAAGAAGTGCGCACCGGCATCCAGTCCAAGACAAGCCAAGTAAAGAGACAAGCCGATACCTCGGAGCATCAGATTGGCACTGCGCGTGGTATAGGTCACCAGATGCAGACGAGGCCCGTAGGCTCCAATCAGGATACCGATTACAATCGGTCCGCCTGCCAGTCCTAATTTGACAGGTGAGCTGATGCCTGGAATGGCAATAGGAATGGACCCTACGATGAGTCCCAGTATGATACCAATAAAAATAGAGGCTAAGTTAGGGTCTTTAAGCGTTTTTACGGTATTTCCCAATACTTTCTCCACATTCTGAATGGCTGCCGCTTCACCTACTACCGTCAGACGGTCACCTAATTGCAGTACCAGTCCCGGAGTGGCCAGCAGTTGCACACCACTTCGCAGCACACGGCTGATATTGATGCCATACGTGTTGCGCAGACGGAGTGACCCCAGTTTCTTTCCGTTAATTTCCGGTCGGGTGACGATAATGTGTTTGGAAATCAGTTTGCTGTCGATGGCATTCCAGTCGATGTCTTCTTTGTTCCAGTCCCGTTTTTCCTGTTCACCGAACAGAATGGTCAGTGTGGGCGCATCTTTTTCGGTCGTGATTACCAGAATACGGTCATTCTCTTTCAGTATCTTTTCAGAAGTCGGAATGCTCACGGTACCTTCACGCCAGAGTCGTGAGATGACGAATTTGGGATAGCCCACCTGAGCAATATCCTGTATGCTTTTGTTGAAGATGGCAGGATTGTGTATCTGAAAAGTAGCAATGTACGTGTGGTTGGAGTCGTCGTGTTCATGCTCCTGCATGTCAGACGGGCGTACAAAGAACTTTCTGATAACAACGATGGCAAAAATAACTCCCACCACTCCGAGCGGATAGGTCACAGCACAACTGAGGGCAGCTCCGCTAGTGGGCTCACCTAACTGTTTCAGTGTCTGCTGTGCGGCACCCAAGGCAGGAGTATTGGTAGTGGCTCCGCAAAGAATACCTACCATGTCAGGCAGACTGATGGGGGTGGTCATGCTCAGTACTACGGCCATTATTGTACCGAGGAAGATGACTCCTAATCCTAACAGGTTCAGACGGTATCCGCCTCGCTGAAATGAGCTGAAAAATCCCGGACCGACCTGTAGTCCTAATGAATAGACAAAGAGAACCAATCCGAAGCTTTCTGCATAGCTGAGCATTTGCGGATCGATGGCGAGACCTAAATGCCCGGCCAGAATTCCGGTGAAGAAAACAAATGTGACTCCTAGGGAGATACCGCAGATATGAATTTTCCCTAATCCTAATCCGATTGCCGTAATCAACGACAGTATGATGACCGCCTGAAGAGCGGATTGTTCCACAAATAAATTAATTAGCCATTCCATGCTGCAAAGATATATACTTTGTGGAAAATAATTCTTTCGTGTCAGACAAAATGTTAGAAAAAGTATGCAGAAAAGAAATCCCCGAAAGGCTTTCATCGCCAATTTGGCCGATAAAAGTCTTTCGGGGATGATAAAATAATGGTAGGACTTGTATGTCGGAATTATCGAACGAACAACAGTTCGCGATATTTCGGAAGTGTCCACATCTGATCGTCGACAATCAGTTCCAGCTTGTCGATGTGGTAACGGATTTGTTCCAGCATTGGAGCTACTGTATCGTGATAAGCAATGGCTTTTTCACGTTCGCTGGTAATGCGATTAGCTACCTTGCGGGCTTCTACCATTTCATCCACATGCTTCTTGATAAAGGAAGTATGTTCTGAAATTTCCTTGATGATAGCCAGGTTTTCAGCTGACAAAGTCTGAGCTTCTTCTTCTGAGAACAATGATTTCATCTTGTATGCATTGTCTATCAGTTTTGTCTGGTATTCAATGGCTACCGGCACCACGTGATTCATTACCAGGTCACCCAATACGCGGGCTTCAATCTGGATTTTCTTGGTGTACATATCCCATTTTACCTCGTTACGGGCTTCCAGCTCTTTGCGGGTCATGACACCGGTTGATTCGAACATGCGGATGCTCTCCGGTTTCAGGTAGTTATCAAAAATTACCGGGCAGCTGGTTTCGCAGTCCAAACCGCGTCGTGCAGCTTCTACCTTCCACTCATCGCTGTAGCCGTTGCCGTCGAAGCGGATAGGCTTGCATTCCTTGATGCATTTGCGAACCACCTGGATGATAGCAGAAATCTTAGGTTCTCCTTGTTCTATCAGTTCGTCTACTTCTTTCTTGAACTCAATGAGCTGTTCGGCTACTGCTGTATTCAGGGCAATCATGGCGCTGGCACAGTTAGCTTCTGAACCCGGAGCACGGAATTCAAAGCGGTTTCCTGTAAATGCGAAAGGAGAAGTACGGTTACGGTCTGTATTGTCAATCAGCAGTTCCGGAATCTGAGGAATATCCAGTTTCATTCCCTGTTTGCCTCCCAAAGACACTAAGTCGTCGTTGGTACTTTCTTCCAAGTGGTCGAGTACCTTGCTGAGCTGTGTTCCCAGGAAAGAAGAAATGATGGCAGGAGGAGCTTCGTGACCACCCAAACGGTGTGTGTTGGTTGCACTCATGATAGAAGCTTTCAGCAGTCCGTTGTGACGGTAAACGGCCATCAGGGTATTTACTACGAAGGTGATGAAACGCAGGTTTTCTTCAGAAGTCTTTCCCGGAGCCATCAATAAAGTACCGGTGCTGGTTCCAAGTGACCAGTTGTTGTGCTTACCGGAACCGTTGACACCTTTGAACGGTTTTTCGTGAAGCAGTACGCGGAAACCATGGTTGCGTGCCACTTTTCTCATCAGTGACATAACCAGCATGTTATGGTCTACTGCCAGGTTACATTCTTCGTAAATTGGAGCAAGCTCGAACTGATTCGGAGCTACCTCGTTGTGGCGTGTCTTGACCGGAATACCTAATTCCAGTGACTGGATTTCCAAATCTTTCATAAAGGCAGCTACGCGGGTTGGAATGGCTCCGAAGTAGTGGTCTTCCAGCTGTTGGTTCTTGGAAGCTTCGTGTCCCATCAGGGTACGGCCAGTCAGCAGCAAGTCCGGACGGGCAGCATACAACCCTTCGTCTACCAGGAAGTATTCCTGTTCCCATCCTAGGTACGAAATGATTTTCTTTACAGAGGGGTCGAAGTAATGCATTACATCCAGAGCAGCCTTGTTTACGGCGCTCAATGCTTTCAGTAACGGGGCCTTGTAGTCAAGTGATTCTCCTGTGTAAGCAATGAATACGGTTGGGATGCACAAGGTGTCGTCTACCACGAAGACCGGTGAAGACGGGTCCCATGCACTGTATCCGCGGGCTTCGAATGTATTGCGGATACCTCCATTGGGGAATGAAGAACCGTCTGATTCCTGCTGAACAAGCAATTTTCCTGAAAACTCTTCCAGCATGCCACCCTTTCCATCGTGTTCCACAAACGCATCATGCTTTTCGGCTGTACCTTCTGTCAGCGGCTGGAACCAGTGTGTATAGTGGGTCACCCCTAATTCGATTGCCCATTTTTTCATTCCGTCGGCTACGGCATTGGCGATGCTGCGGTCGAGGGTGGCACCGTTGTCAATCACATCAATGAGTTTGGCATATACGTTGCTCGGCAGATACTTGAACATTTTTTCGCGGTTGAATACATATTTCGCAAAGTATTCACTGGGGCGTGTTGCTGGCGAGGCCACTTCTACCGGTTTTTTGTGAAATGCCTTTTCTACTACTCTGAATCTTAATTTTGACATAATACCTTATTTCTTATTTTAAGTTATTTGATTTCTATATTTATAGGTTGTTTTGTTTACAGACACTGGCAAATTCGCTGGATGCCTTCTTCGCACTGATGGCGTTCCCCGAAAGAGGTCAAGCGTACATAGCCTTCGCCGCTTGGGCCGAAACCAACTCCGGGCGTACTTACCACCTGTGCTTCGTACAGAAGTTTGTCGAAGAACTTCCAGGAAGTCTGGTTGTCCGGTGCCTTTATCCATAGATATGGAGCGTTTTCTCCTCCAAAAAACTGTATGCCAGTCTTCGAGAGCATCTCTTTCATTATTCGGGCATTGTCCATGTAATATTGCACCATGGTTTTCACCTGTTCTTTTCCTTCGGGGGTATATATCGCTTCTGCTCCTCGCTGGGTGATGTAAGATACACCATTGAACTTGGTGGATTGTCGTCTGAGCCATAGTTTGTTCAGCGGAATTCGTTTGCCTTCCAAAGTGGCTGCGGTCACTTCCTTGGGAATTACCATGTATCCACATCGCACACCGGTGAAACCTGCGGTTTTCGAAAAACTGCGGAACTCGATGGCTACCTTCTTGGCCCCTTTTATTTCATAAATGGAATGAGGAATGTCCGGATCTTGTATGTATCGTTCGTAGGCAGCATCGAAAATAATCAGTGCATCGTTCTCTATGGCATAGTTGACCCACTTTTTGAGTTCGCTTTTACTTAATACCGCCCCGGTAGGATTGTTGGGGTAACATAAATAAATAATGTCGATGCGTTGCTTGGGAATTTCTGGGATAAAGTTGTTCTCTATGCGGCAGGGCATGTATACCACATTACTCCATTTGCCGTCTTTTTCCAATGTGCCGGCTCTTCCGCATGAAACGTTTGAGTCAATGTAAGCCGGGTAGATAGGGTCTGTCACTCCGATACTGTTGTCGTGGCGCAGTATATCGCCGATATTGCCCGTATCCGATTTGGAACCGTCGCTGATGAAAACCTCATTGGCATCGAAATAAATGCCGTGGGCGGCGTAATCATGCTTCAAAATGGCTTCAATCAGGAAGTCGTATCCTTGCTCAGGTCCGTATCCTCTGAATGTGTTGGGATTCCCTAATTCACCGGCTGCTTTTTGCATAGCCTCTACACATGCTTTGGGGATAGGGAGGGTCACGTCGCCGATTCCCAAATGAATAATGCGGGCTTGGGGATGTGTCACTTTAAAAGAATTAACTCTTTTCACTATATCGGTAAACAAGTAGTTTTCCGGTAATTTGAGCAGGTGTTCGTTGACTAATGCCATTTATTCTTCTATTTGGCGGCAAAAGTACGAAAATCATGTCATTTTTAAAAGATTGTCCCCGCTTTATTTTTCTTATTTTTTGAAATTGATATAAGTCAATTGTATGGAATTTTTCTTACTTTTGCATCTGAAATTTTTTTAGAAAATCGATACGAAAATGAATCCAGCTTTGCCTGCTACAAGAAAGCAGAAATTTTTGAGAGAGACCAAGGATTATTTAATGATTGCTTTGGGTATGATTATGTATGGTATCGGGTGGACCGTATTTCTGTTGCCAAGTGATATTCCTTCAGGAGCGGTGCCGGGTATTGCATCTATCATTTATTGGGGAACCGGCTTTCCAGTGCAGTATACCTATTTGATTATAAATTTTCTACTGCTTCTTCTTGCGTTGAAAATCTTAGGATTGAAGTTCTGCCTGAAGACCATATTTGCCGTCTTTACGTTGACGTTTATATTAAGTGTTATCCAGAATTTTGTTACTGGAGAGTTGATTCATGACCAACCTTTCATGTCGTGTGTGCTGGGAGCTTCTTTCTGTGGAGCCGGTATCGGAGTCGCATTCTCTGCTAACGGAAGTACAGGAGGTACCGATATTATTGCGGCCATTATCAATAAGTATCGTGACATCACGCTGGGAAGGGTCATTCTGATTTGTGACGTGATTATCATTTCTTCAAGTTATTTGGTGTTGCATAACTGGGAGAAAGTCGTCTATGGATATGTGGTGCTCTTTATTTCCAGTTTTGTATTGGACCAGGTGGTAAACAGTGCCCGCCAGTCTGTTCAGTTCTTTATTATCTCCAGTAAATATGAAGAAATAGGTGCGCGTATTAATAAAGACTTGCATCGTGGAGTTACTTTTATTGACGGTGTGGGCTGCTATACGCATAACGGAGTGAAAATGATGTTTGTCTTGGCTAAGAAAAGAGAATCCAACACCATTTTCCGTTTGATTAAAGACATTGACCCTAAGGCATTCGTCTCTCAGAGTGCGGTTATTGGTGTATTTGGTGAAGGTTTCGATCGTATTAAGGTCAAATAATTAGTAAATGAATAATATGATGACAAATATAGAAGTAGCCAAGATTATGGTTTCCGGAATGAAATGTATGTTAAGCCGGGAACAGATTCATGAATTGGCTGACATATTGGTTTGCCGGAAGTTCAAGAAAGGCGAACGTATCCTCGACGAAGGAGAGGTTTGCCGTTCCATGCTTTACCTGGAAAAAGGACTGACTCGTCAGTTTTATTTTAAATACGATAAGGACCTGACTGAACATATAGCGTATGAAGGTGGGGTCGTGATTTGTCTGGAAAGCTATTTGAAAGAAGAACCTACCCGTCTGATGATTGAAACCTTGGAGCCTACCATTGCGTGGGATATTCCTAAAGATAAAATAGAAGAGTTGGCTTTAAAAGATGCAGAGATAGGAGTGTGGTATCGCAAACTATTTGAAGCTTCCTTGATTGAATCTCAGGTAAAGGCTGATACGTTGCGTTTTGAGCCGGCGCATGAACGTTATAATAAATTGCTTCAGTTGCATCCCGAAATCCTGAAGCGTGCTCCTTTGGTCTATATCGCTTCTTTGCTGCAAATGACACCGGAAACCCTGAGCCGTGTGCGTTCTGCAAGTCTGAACGGATAAGTAAAATCTTTTGTTCATATAAAAAAGGAATGGTTTTGTTTAGAACAAAACCATTCCTGCTTCGATCACCATTTTCTTATCGAAAGCCTGATTGCCTTTATATGTCCGGGTCCATCCGTATCCACCGGCAAGGAACAGGCCGAATTTCTTTGTCAAGCTATATTCCAGACTTATTCGTGGTTCGATAGCATATAAACGGGCCGGATAACCGTGGTGCTTGTTTTCCAAAGATTCTATGTGATAATATCCAAGGTCGGCACTGAGGTTTAATTTGTCAGTCAGGCTGCGATATACGCCTGCACGATAGAATCCCGTGACGGAAAGTTTATTGTCTACGCCCAGATAGTATGCACCTGTACCGATTTGCGTGTAAGTATATTTGTTCTTGAACCGGATAGACAGGCTGGCTTTATTGGCGTTACCTCCGGATACAAGCATTTGCACACGGGTTTGTGGTTTCAGGTTGATGCAGCCAATCTGATGGGCCGTACTGTCCGTGCTGACATTGACAATACCGATCTGATAACCTTTGGAACTGTTTTTAGTATTGACATTTCCTACTCCTAACTGTACCCCTCTGTTAGTGACGCTGTAATTGAGCAAGGCAGTTTGTACCCCTTTGTTTTCTACGCTCACATTCCCAAGTCCGGCTAATTGCCATCCTTGATTAGACTTTCCACTTACGTTTAATAGCGAGGTCAGTTGTACACCTCTGGAGGAATTTCCGGAAACGTTCATCAATCCTCCGATAATGAGTCCGGCCTGAATATCCTTGTTTACGTTGGCCAAGCCAGAGATAGCAAGTCCTCTGGTATCTTCGCTGACATTGACCAAACCGGCAATGCCAACACCTTTAATGTCTCCTCCGGAAATATTTCCCAAACCAGCAATGGATAAGCCGTATGCAGAAGTACCTGTGACGTTTGTCAATCCGGAAAGGATAAACCCGCAGGCTCTTTTACCCGTCACATTGGCAATACCGGAGATTTGTACCCCCGTAGATTTCAGTCCGGACACATTGGTAAATCCGGAAATCTGCATACCATACGAATTATAATGCTGAAGGCTGGAAATCGCGTTGATACCAAGTCCATTCAAACAAGAATAATTGCTAAACAAGCCGAGGTTTACGTATGTCCTTGGCGGGAATTTCTTTTTATTGGTGATGTTCAATGAAACGTTCGGACCTTTTTTCAGGGTTGAGGCCGGTTTTGTTTCCTGTGCAGATAAGTGCGTTCCTGCCAGGATACCTCCTAACAGGAACGCGGATATAAATGTTCGTTTCATGATGCTACTTGACTTCTTGGTATAAGAAACGCTTGATGCTTTTCTTAGGTGTCTTTTCAAATTCTTCCGGATAAATCTTGATGCGCGTAATCTGAGAATAAGCAGGAAGTTCCGCATTCACTGCTACACGGTTTTCTTCCATGATTCTTTCAATATCGGCATCTGTCAATCCTTGTTTGTAGGCTTCCTCAAAGTCCGGATAGATAAGCGCAGCCAGTTTATGGTCGCTTTGCTGAATCACAATGTTTTCGCATACATACGGCAGGTTGCTTATCTTTTCTTCGATTTCTTCCGGGTAGATATTTTGTCCAGAAGGTCCTAACAGCATATTTTTACTTCGGCCTTTGATGGTCACGTTTCCTTCTTCATCCATTACTCCCAAGTCGCCTGTGTGCAACCAGCCTTCCGCATCAATAGCCTGTGCCGTTGCTTCCGGATTCTTGTAATATCCTAACATCACGTTTTCTCCTCGGGTAAGAATCTCTCCTACAATATTCTGAGGGTCCGGACTGTCTATCTTTATTTCCATACGTGGTGCGGCTTTACCGCAAGACCCCGGTTTGTAGCGCAACCAGTCCTCGTAGCAGATAATCGGTCCACATTCGGTCATTCCATATCCAACCGTATACGGGAAATCCAGACTTCTGAGCAGTCTTTCTACGTCCTGATTGAAAGCTGCTCCTCCAATAATGACTTCATAGAAATTTCCACCGAAAGCCTGCACCATGTGTTCACGTACAGCTTCCTTAATCTTATCGTTAATCAGAGGAACCTTCAGCAGAAGTTTCATTTTCAGTGTTTCTAGCTTAGGCAATACGTTCTTTTTGATAATCTTCTCAATGATAAGTGGAACCGAAATCACAATGTGGGGCTTCACTTCCGAGAACGCCTGGAAAATAATCTTAGGGCTTGGCATACGGGTGAGGAAGTACACATGGCAACCTGCACAGAATTCATAGATAAATTCAAATGCCAGTCCGTACATGTGTGCCATAGGCAAGATGGAAATCACCTTATTGCCAGGTTGCAGGGTCAACACCTCAAATGCGAACTGTGTATTTGACCATAAGCTGCGGTAAGGGAGCATTACCCCCTTGGAGAAGCTGGTCGTTCCGGAGGTATAGTTGATAAGTGCCAGTTCTTCCGGAGTATCTCTTCGGTAGCTGACATGCTCTTTCCGGAAATTGCGTGGAAATTTCTTTCCAAACATTTCGTTCAAGTGTTCGCGGGCATATTCCAGCTGCTTGCTGCGGCATACTAACAAAGTAAAGTCGGTCATCAGAATGATACCTTCCAGGTTTGGCATTTCAGCCTCGTTCAATGCTTCCCATACCACATCTCCCACAAAGAGAAGACGGGCATCGGAATGATTGACGATATTATGTACATTGTCTGCCTTGAATTCATGAAGAATAGGAACTGCTACCGCACCGTATGTCAGGATAGCCAGAAAAGCTACTCCCCAGTGCGAACTGTTGCGTCCGCACAAGGCCACCTTATCGCCCGGCTTGATGCCGCTTTCCTCCAGCAGAATATGCAGTTTTTCTATTTTACGTGCTACATCCTTATATTGCAGAGTGGCACCTTTGTAGTCTGTCAGGGCATCCAGGTCCCAGTTCTTTTTGATACTGTCCTCAATGAAGGCCAGAAAACTTTTTTCCATATAATTGTATTTATAGTTTGCACAAAGTTATGCTATTTGTGCAAAGATACCTTTTTGTTTCAAGTTTCCAAACAAAATAAATTAAAACTATTTACGTTTGAAAGCTATCGGTCCTGTTTCGGCTGTTTATTTTACTTTTAGTTTAAAAATCTTTCCACCGTATGCAGGCAGTTCCGTGCAAGTGGGACATTCGGGCGTGAAGCAGATTTTTTCTGTCTTTCCGGTAAGCAGGTCCTTGGCATTGCATTGGGCCGATGGAGTCATTTTGAAGTATTCAAATGCATGAGCTGGCACATTAACAGCTACCTGACTTGCCGTGTCGCTGAAGTTTACCATAATAAAGAGTACTTCCTGGCCGTATTTACGCAAGAATGCGTATTGCTTGTGTTCATTCATTTGCCATCCGTTCAGGTTCACATACATCAGGTCGAAAAATCCACCTTTGCTGATGGCCTGTTCTTTCTGACAGATATGCAGGATGGTTTCGTAAGTTTTACGCAGTTCTTTTTCCTTTTCACTGAGCAGATGCGTATTCCAGCGTCCACGGTTGCTCCAGCGATAAATGCTGTCTACGTTCCAGTAGTCGAAGATGGTGGTTCGTCCGTCTTGTCCGCTGAAACCCTCGCAGTCCATTCCCTTTTCACCCAATTCCTGTCCGAAATAGACCATGACCGGATTGCTTCGCAGGCAGGAAGATACGATGAAGGCAGGAACAGCTTTGAATGGATTGCCAGCAAAGAAGTCGGATGCAATGCGCTGTTCATCGTGGTTTTCCAGGAAATTCAGCATGTGGTCCTGAATATCGTCCACACTTTGCCAGCAGTGGGTGATTCCGGTGGCTGAACCATATCCGCAAGTAATGTTTCTCAGCGTGTCATACAGTCCTACCTTATCATACAAGTAATCGAAATGTCCGTTGTAAATATAGTTACGGTATTCATTCGGGTTGTAAACTTCGGCAATAAAGATAATCTGCGGGAATGCAGCCTTGATGCGAGGAATGACCCATCCCCAGAATTCGCAAGGTACCATTTCGGCCATGTCGCAACGGAAACCGTCGATACCTTTCCCGGCCCAGTAGCTCAGTATGTCTTCCATTTTCTTCCAGGTGTCCGGAATCGGGTCGAAATGTCCTCCGGTGTGATGCAGGTAGTCCACTCCATAATTCAGCTTGATGGTTTCATACCAGTCGTTCCGGTTGGGCCATGCGTCAAAGCGGTCGTTTCCGGTAGCCTTGGCCGGCATTTCCTCGTAATTCCCTTGTACCGGGTCATAAAGGTCGATTTCGCCTGCCAGCTTCTGTCCCGGTATATAGTAGAAATTGTTTTGTGGATTGAAATCCTGAGAGCAGTCATCGTTCTCACCCAAATCCTTTACACCAGCCGGTTTGGCCAGAGAGTGATACTGCCGTGCCACATGGTTCGGAACGAAATCCATGATGACTTTCAGTCCGCATTCATGGCTGCGTGTAACCAAATGCTCGAATTCCTCCATACGCTTGTCTACATGCTCGGCCAAGTCCGGGTCGATGTCATAATAATCGCGGATGGCATACGGAGAGCCTGCTTTCCCTTTCACAATGGAAGGATGGTTCTTGGGAATGCCGTATGCGGAATAATCCGTTTGCGAAGCGTGCGCTATCAGTCCGGTGTACCAGATGTGTGTAGCGCCTAATTTTTTTATTTCGTGTAAGGCCTGTTTGGTAAAATCATTCATCTTTCCACATCCGTTTTCTTCAAGGCTGCCATTCGGACGGCAGGTCTTGTTCTGGTTACCAAACAAGCGGGTAAAAACTTGGTATATGATAATCTTTTCTGTTGTTTCCATAATATTTGAATAATTTTAAAAACGAAAAAAGCACGAATTATACTTTCGCACGGATAAGAAAGAGAATCCGTCTGCTTTGTATAATTCGTGCCCTTGTCAGACTCATGGCCTGATTATGCTATTCCATGCGCATTGGCGTCTTTGTTGATTTTCTTGATCAATCCCTGCAATACTGCACCCGGACCACATTCTGTGAAGTCATCAGCTCCGTCGGCAATCATCTGCTGTACAGTCTGTGTCCAGCGTACAGAAGCGGTAAGCTGTGCCACCAAGTTCTTCTTGATTTCAGCCGGATCAGTGTGTGGAAGTGCATCCACATTCTGATAAATCGGGCATTTCGGTGTGTGGAATTCTGTAGCGTTGATAGCAGCTTCCAGTTCCACTTTAGCAGGGTCCATCAGCGGAGAGTGGAACGCACCACCTACTTTCAGCGGGAGGGCACGTTTGGCACCTGCAGCTTTCATCAGTTCGCAAGCCTTGTTGATACCTTCGATGCTGCCAGAAATCACAATCTGTCCCGGGCAGTTGTAGTTGGCTGCCACACAAACTTCTCCTTCAGCGGCAACTGAAGCACAGATTTCTTCTACTTTCTCATCAGGCAATGCGATGATGGCAGCCATGGTTGACGGCTGAGCTTCGCATGCTTTCTGCATAGCCATGGCACGTGCATACACCAGTTTCAATCCGTCTTCGAATGACAAAGCGCCGGCAGCTACCAAGGCAGAAAATTCACCCAAAGAGTGTCCGGCAGTCATTTCCGGCTGGAAAGCGTCGCCCATGCACAATGCAGAGATTACAGAGTGCAGGAATACGGCAGGCTGTGTCACCTTAGTCTGACGCAAGTCTTCGTCAGTACCTTCGAACATGATGTCTGTAATGCGGTAACCTAAAATATCATTGGCTTTCTCGAATAATTCTTTAGCGAGCGGAGAGTTTTCGTACAGGTCTTTTCCCATACCTACGAATTGTGCTCCTTGTCCAGGAAATACAAATGCTTTCATAATGATTATCTTTCTTGTTTATAAGTTATTGTCTGCAAAGGTAATGATTCTTTTGAGATATTACTCATTTTTGTCGAAAATGTGCATGGCTACGGGGGAGTGGAAGTGGTTCAACGGGCCGTGTCCGCCTCCGATGCAAACGTCTTTTCCAGATTCAATACCTTTGTATACATATTGTTTGGCTTTCTCTACAGCTACTGACATGGGTTCTCCCAATGCCAGAAACGTGGCGATGGCAGAAGACAAGGTACATCCTGTGCCGTGTGTATTCCGGCTGTCTACTTTCGGGGCTGTAAACAGGTGAGGGGCTTCTTCCGTAGCCGTTTGCAGCACATCGCACATCAGTCCTCCGTCCAGGTGTCCTCCCTTGATGAGCACTCCTTTACATCCTAATTTCAGCATTTCTTTTGCCTGCTGCTTCATGTCTTCTACGGTGCAGATTTTTTGTCCGGCCAGGATTTCCGCTTCACTCAGATTGGGAGTGATGAGGCTGGCCAGAGGTATAAGCCGGGTAGTGATGGCTTTGATAGCTTCGTCTTCCATCAGCTTGCATCCGCTGGTCGACACCATAACCGGGTCGAACACCACGTATTCAGGATGATATTTGAGGATAGATTCTGCTATTACCTTTACGATTTCCGCATCATTGATCATTCCGATTTTCACAGCTTTCGGGCGAATGTCGTCCATAACGGCCTCTATTTGTCCTTTCACGTAAGCGGGGGGAACGGGGTGAATGCCCGTTACTCCGAGCGTATTCTGCACGGTAATGGCAGTAATGGCACTGGCTGCGTATGCACCTAACGCAGATATGGCTTTTATATCAGCTTGTATGCCTGCGCCACCGCTGCAGTCGGAACCGGCGATGGTCAGGACGCATGGATATGTTCTCATTTTCAGTTGATAATTTTTTGCAAAGATAGGAAATATTCAAATTAATGAGTTAACTTTGCGATATTACCAAGAAAAGTTTGTTATGAATCCAATGAATAACCATGTGGTCATTATGGCCGGAGGCATAGGCAGTCGCTTTTGGCCGATGAGCAGCCCGGAGATGCCCAAGCAGTTTATTGATGTGCTGGGTTGCGGACGTACGCTCATCCAATTGACCGTCGATCGTTTTAAAGATGTATGTCTGCCGGAAAATTTCTGGGTGGTAACCTCGGCCAAATATGCGGAAATAGTAAAAGAACAGCTTCCCGAAGTGCCTGTTGACCATATTTTGTTGGAACCTTGTCGTCGTAATACCGCACCTTGCATTGCGTATGTAAGCTGGAAAATCAAGGCACGTAATCCGAAAGCCAATATCGTGGTGACACCGAGTGACCATGTGGTAATGAACGTACGTGAGTTTGCTCGTGTAGTCACATCGGCTATGAAGTTTACAGCCGATTCGGATGCCATTGTGACATTGGGAATGAAAGCCAATCGTCCGGAGACAGGTTACGGCTACATTGAAGCGGACTTGTCAATGGCCTGTCCTTCCAATAAGGAAATCTATCGTGTAGATGCGTTCCGTGAAAAACCAGACCTGGCTACGGCAGAACGCTATTTGCAGCGTAACAATTATTTCTGGAATGCGGGAATTTTTGTTTGGAATGTGAATACCATTGTCAATGCCATCCGGGTGTATCAGCCGGCCATGGCAAGAGTGTTCGAACGTCTGCTTCCTTATTATTATACAGACAAGGAACAGGAGATGGTGGATGAACTCTTCCCGACATGTGAAAATATCTCGGTGGACTATGCCGTGATGGAAAAAGCAGATGAGATTTATGTATTTCCGGCTTCTTTCGGATGGAGCGATCTGGGTACCTGGGGCTCTCTTCATGAAAATTCCAAGCGTGATGCGCATAACAATGTCTGCATCGGTTCGAATATAAAAATGTATGAATCGCGAAATTGCATCGTACATACCACTCAGGAAAAGAAAGTAGTGGTACAGGGGCTCGACGGGTATATCGTGGCCGAAAAAGACAATACTTTGCTGGTATGCCGCTTGACGGAAGAACAGCGAATCAAGGATTTTTCTGCGGAATAAGAAAATTGATAAAAGATAAAAAGAAAAGGGACAGACGTGAAAAATACGGACTGTCCCTTTTTCTTATTTATATACCTTTAAATTTTATTTGAGTGCAGCAAGTGCGGCATCATAATCCGGTTCCTCTACGATTTCCGGAACCAGCTGGGTGTAGATAACCTTTCCTTCCGGATTGAGGATAACCACGGCGCGAGCCAATAGTCCACACAGCGGGCCGTCGGTCATCAGCACTCCGTAGTCTTTTCCGAAAGTGGAAGTATAGCGGAAGTCAGACAAAGGAATAACGTGTTCAATTCCTTCTGCCGTGCAGAAACGTCCTTGTGCAAACGGAAGGTCTTTCGAAATAGCCAGTACCAACGTATTTTCCATTCCGGCTGCCAGTTTGTTGAACTTACGTACAGAAGCAGCGCATACTCCGGTATCCATGCTGGGGAAGATGTTCAGTACTACAAATTTTCCTTTGGCATCAGCCAGAGAAAAAGTGCTTAAATCGCCTTTTACCAGTGAAAAGTCGGGAGCCTGTACCCCTTTTTGTATAAACTCTCCGGCCAGTGCTACGGGAGTTCCTTGAAATAAAGTTGTTGCCATAATGATTCTATTTTTGAATATTCGTCATAAATATAACAACAAAAACCATAAAATGTTTTTGGAGATAGTGACTCCGAGCGTTTTTTTCACTTACTTTGCATTCGCTAATCATTTATGGGAAAATTGATGGAACGAAAACTGAAAGACTATGCAGTTTTGATGCTGAAAGGAATGGGGATGGGAGCCGCGGATGTAGTTCCCGGAGTCTCAGGAGGAACCATTGCCTTTATTGTAGGCATTTATGACGAACTGATTAACTCGATTAAAAGTATTAATCTGGAAAGCCTGAAACTTTTCTTCTCAGGAAAATGGGCGACTTTCTGGAAGAAAATCAATGGTAATTTCTTGTTTTTCCTGCTGGCAGGTATCGGTATCAGCGTATTTTCATTGGCCAAGCTGATTACATGGCTGTTGGTAAACCAGCCGATATTGGTGTGGTCGTTCTTCTTCGGACTGGTGCTGGCGTCTACCTGGTTTGTGTCGAAAGACATTAAGGAGTGGAAGAGCTGGAAAACGTGGGTGGCTTTTGTCATTGGGGCAGTGGTTGCCTTTTATATTACCGTGGCAACTCCGGCCGAAACGCCTTCTAATCTGCTTTTCATCTTCCTGTGCGGAGCCATTGCCATTTGTGCCATGATTCTTCCGGGTATTTCCGGTAGTTTCATTCTGGTGTTGTTAGGCAAGTATTTTTTCATTATGGATGCAGTGAAAACGCTTGATGTAGTGGTGATTGCTGTGTTTGGAGCAGGTGCCTGCATTGGAATAACCTCTTTTTCACGCATCTTGTCGTATGCGTTGGCACATTTCCGCAACATCACGCTGGCGGTACTGACAGGCTTTATGTTGGGCTCCCTGAATAAAGTTTGGCCTTGGAAAGAGGTGGTAGAGACATTTGTCGACAGCCACGGAGAAGTAAAGCCTTTGATAGAAAACAATATATTGCCTAATGCACATGTGCCGGAAGCAGTAGTGCTGATGGTAGTAGGCTTTTTCTTAGTGTATTTTCTGGAGAAACTTTCGGCCAAGACACCGGTTCGTTAAGGAGTTTCTTTATAGGTATACGATGCCGCTGGAGAGATTTTGAGAGTCTTTTCAGCGGTATTTTTTATGCTTTTCATAAGAACAATAGAAGGAGTGAAAAAACGTAAGTGCGTTTGATATGAAACGCAAGTACGTTTGAGTTCAAACGCAAGTGCATTTTACTTCAAACGCACTTGCGTTTTAATCTAAACGTCAAAGCGTTTTGTTGCAAGCGCTTTGACGTTCTTATTTTCTACCTTTGGTATACCTTATTTATATTCCTGCCAGCTCTTAATCTGGATTTCATTCTGGTTCATGTGGCAGAATGCTTCGATGAACGCTTTGGCCAGACGTGCGTTGGTAATCAACGGAATGTTGTGGTCGATGGCACCACGGCGGATGCGGTAACCGTTGGTCAGTTCCCGTTTGGTGTGGTTTTTCGGGATGTTGACAATCAAGTCGAACTTATGTTCCGCAATCATCTTCATCACATTGTTTTCTGCATTCGGACGTTCATCCGGCCAGAACACCGGAGTAGTGGTGATGCCATGAGAGTTCAGGAAGGCAGCCGTACCAGCTGTAGCATAGATGTTGTATCCTTTCTGGTGAAGCATCTGGCTGGCATCCAGCAAATCAACTTTCGACTTGGTGGCACCGGAAGAGAACAGAACGGACTGTTTCGGAATCTTGTAGCCGGTTGCAATCAAGGCATTCAGCAATGCTTCATCGAAGTCGTCTCCCAAGCAACCTACTTCACCGGTAGATGACATGTCTACTCCCAGTACCGGGTCGGCATTCTGCAGACGGGCGAATGAGAACTGAGAAGCTTTTACACCAATCCAGTCAATGTCGAACGCCAGCTTGTCAGGACGTACGTAAGGAGCATCCAGCAAGATGCGGGTAGCCGTTTCGATAAAGTTGCGCTTCAATACTTTTGATACAAACGGGAAGCTACGTGAAGCACGCAGGTTACATTCGATTACCTTCACATCGTTGTTCTTAGCCAGGAACTGGATGTTGAACGGACCGGAGATATTGAGTTCTTTGGCAATCTTGCGGCTGATTTTCTTAATCTGGCGGGCAGTAGCAAAATAGATGTGCTGTGCCGGGAAGACAAGTGTCGCATCACCAGAGTGTACACCGGCAAATTCGATGTGTTCTGAAATAGCATATTCCACGATTTCACCGTTCTGTGCCACAGCATCGAATTCTATTTCCTTGGTTTCCTGCATGAATTGTGATACAACTACCGGATATTCTTTTGATACTTCGCTGGCCATTTGCAGGAAGCGTTCCAGTTCTTCCTGGTCGTAGCATACGTTCATGGCTGCACCACTCAGTACGTATGATGGACGAACCAGTACCGGGTAACCCACTTTCTTGACAAAGTCTTTCACATCGTCCAGGCTGGTCAGTTCCTGCCAAGCCGGCTGGTCGATGCCCAACTGGTCAAGCATAGCCGAGAACTTGTTGCGGTTTTCAGCACGGTCAATAGAAATAGGAGAGGTACCCAATACCGGAACCGACTGGCGATAGAGTTTCATAGCCAGGTTGTTCGGAATCTGACCACCTACAGATACGATGACGCCGCGCGGCTGTTCCAAATCAATTACGTCGAGTACGCGTTCGAATGACAATTCGTCGAAGTACAAGCGGTCGCACACGTCGTAGTCAGTAGAAACCGTTTCCGGGTTGTAGTTAATCATAATAGACTTGTAGCCTAACTTGCGGGCTGTCTGGATTGCATTTACCGAGCACCAGTCAAATTCCACAGATGAACCGATGCGGTAAGCTCCTGAACCTAACACGATGACTGACTTTTCATTCTTGTAATAATTCACATCGTATCCTTCTACGGCATACGTCATGTACAAGTAGTTGGTCAGTTCCGGATGTTCGGAAGCTACGGTATTGATGCGTTTCACGGACGGAAGGATACCTAATTTCTTACGGTAAGAACGAACGGCCAGATTTTCCTTTTCCATGTTACCCTGCTGAGGCTTCAGTACGAAGCGGGCAATCTGGAAGTCAGAGAATCCCATCACTTTTGCTTCACGAAGTACCTCTGCCGGAAGTTCTTCAAGCGAGTTGTAGGTTGACAGTTTATGCTTGTAGTCTACGATATTTTTCAGTTTACCGATAAACCACGGGTCAATCTTGGTCAGTTCATAGATACGTTCGATAGAGTAACCTTCTTCCAGTGCCTGTGCAATGGCAAAGATACGCAAGTCAGTCGGATTGGCCAGTTCATCATCCAAATTGGTGAAGCGGGTGTGGTCATTGCCTACAAATCCGTGCATACCCTGTCCAATCATACGAAGACCTTTCTGGATGATTTCTTCAAACGTGCGTCCGATAGACATGATTTCACCCACAGACTTCATGCTTGAACCGATGCGGTGAGAAACTCCGGCAAACTTGTTGAGGTCCCAACGCGGAATCTTACAAATCAGGTAATCCAGTTGCGGAGCTACGTAAGCAGAGTTCGGTGTACCCATTTCTCCGATTTCATCCAAGGTATAGCCTAAGGCAATCTTGGCAGCAACGAAAGCCAACGGATAACCGGTTGCTTTGGAAGCCAGTGCAGAAGAACGGCTCAGGCGGGCATTTACTTCAATGATACGATAATCGTTGGTTTCGGCATTGAACGCATACTGAATATTACATTCACCCACAATGTTCAGGTGACGGATACATTGCTTAGACAAATCCTGCAACATGGTTACCTGTTCTTCGCTTAGTGAGCAGGTAGGAGCCACTACGATAGATTCACCGGTATGAATACCCAGCGGGTCGAAGTTTTCCATGCTGGCCACGGTGAAACAGTGGTCGTTGGCATCGCGAATCACTTCGAATTCAATTTCTTTCCAGCCTTTCAGTGATTCTTCCACTAGAATCTGTGGAGAGAAGGTAAAGGCACTTTCAGCCAGTTCGATAAATTTTTCTTCATCAGGGCAGATACCACTTCCTAATCCTCCTAATGCGTAAGCCGAACGGATCATTACCGGGTAACCGATGGTACGTGCTGCTTCCAATGCGTCTTTCATGTTTTCTACCGCACGGCTGACCGGAGTTTTCAGAGATTTCTCGTTCAACTTCTTGACAAAGAGGTCGCGGTCTTCTGTATACATAATGGCATCTACGGAAGTACCTAACACTTCCACACCGTATTCTTTCAATATACCTTTCTGGTAAAGTTCCGTACCGCAGTTCAGGGCCGTTTGTCCTCCAAAGGCCAGCAGAATGCCGTCCGGGTGTTCTTTCTTAATAATTTCAGTTACGAAATAAGGTGTAACGGGCAGGAAATATACTTGGTCGGCAATTCCTTCCGAAGTCTGAATAGTAGCAATATTAGGGTTGATAAGTACCGAGCGGATGCCTTCTTCGCGTAAGGCTTTCAGTGCTTGTGAACCTGAGTAGTCGAATTCTCCGGCTTGCCCGATTTTCAGTGCGCCTGATCCGAGAACCAGGACTTTTTTGAGTTCTTTCTTCATGGTTATAGATAATTTGTTGTGGTATCGTTAAAGGTAGTCCCTGTCAGGCAGATGGTTTGTCTGCAGAGACCTCTTGCAAAGAAACGATTTATTTTGAAGAAAACAAAGGATTTATATATCTTTAGAGAAGATAGGATGCGGTTCGAAAGCTCTTTCACTCAAAAGCAAGCTTTTGGCTTGGAGCTTCGCTCACCTTTCGCTATCTTTGCTGCAATTTAAAAATGAACAATAGCTTATATTATGAAAAAGGAAAAGATTATCTTGACCGGTGACCGTCCGACCGGTAAATTACATATCGGCCACTATGTAGGTTCATTGCGCCGACGTGTGGAATTGCAGAATTCGGGTTTGTATGATAAGATATTTGTGTTCGAAGCTGACGGACAGGCTTTGACGGATAATATTGAAAACCCGGAAAAAGTACGTCAGAACGTGATTGAAGTGGCTTTGGACTACTTGGCTGCCGGACTTGACCCTGCAAAGTCAACCATCTTTATTCAGTCGCAGATTCCGGAACTCTATGAATTGAGCTTCTATTTTATGGATTTGGTAACCGTATCGCGCTTGCAGCGTAATCCTACGGTGAAGACTGAAATCCAGATGCGTAATTTCGAAACAAGTATTCCGGTAGGTTTCTTTACCTATCCTATCAGCCAGGCTGCCGATATTGCGGCATTCAAGGCTACTACCGTTCCGGTAGGAGAAGACCAGGAACCGATGATTGAACAGACACGTGAGATTGTACGCCGTTTCAACCATATCTATGGCGAAACACTGGTAGAACCGGAAATCCTTCTTCCGGACAATGCGGCTTGTCTGCGTTTGCCGGGTACGGACGGAAAGGCTAAGATGAGTAAGTCGCTGGGCAACTGTATCTATTTGTCTGATTCGGCAGATGAGGTATTGAAGAAAGTGAAGAGCATGTACACTGACCCGACACATATCAAGGTCAGCGATCCGGGTAAACTGGAAGGTAACTGTGTGTTCACTTACCTGGATGCTTTCTGCCGGACAGAACATTTCGGACGCTATTTGCCGGAATATGCTAACCTGGACGAGTTGAAAGCACATTACACTCGCGGTGGATTGGGTGATATGAAGGTGAAGAAGTTCCTGGGAGCTGTCATGGAAGAGGTGTTGGAACCGATTCGTACACGTCGTAAGGAATTTGAAAAAGACATTCCTGCCGTATATGATATGTTGAAGAAAGGTTGTGAAGTGGCTCGTGAAGCTGCCGCTCAGACTATGGATGAAGTGCGCCGTGCCATGAAAATCAACTATTTTGAAGATGCGGCATTGATTGAAGAGCAGGCAAAGCGCTTCTCAGAACAATAAGAATATGGATATTGAAGAACTATACAGCCGGTTTACGGAGTGTAACGGACTGACGACCGACAGCCGTCATTGTCCGGAGGGTTCTATGTTTCTGGCCCTGAAAGGAGAAACATTTAATGGCAATGCGTTTGCGGCACAGTCGCTGGCACAGGGATGCCGTTATGCCGTGGTCGATGAACCACAGTATGCATCACCGGAGAATCCACGTATCTTGCTGGTGGAAAATTGCCTTCAGACATTGCAGCAGCTGGCCAATTATCATCGTCGTAAGTTGGGGACTCGCATGGTGGGAGTAACTGGTACCAACGGGAAAACCACTACGAAGGAACTGATTGCGGCCGTATTGAAAGAGAAATTCAATGTGCTCTATACACAGGGAAATTTCAATAACCATATTGGCGTGCCCTTGACATTGTTGCGCCTGAAGCCGGAACATGAGGTGGCTGTCATTGAAATGGGAGCCAATCATCCGGGTGAAATCAAGACGCTGGTTCACATTGCTGAGCCTGATTGCGGTATCATTACCAATGTAGGAAAGGCGCATCTGGAAGGATTCGGTTCTTTTGAAGGAGTCATCCGTACCAAGGGAGAGTTGTATGACTATCTTCGGGAAAAAGGAAATGCCACCATTTTCATTCAGAATGAGAATCCTCATCTGAATAAAATTGCAGAAGGATTGAATTGTGTCCGTTACGGACAGACCTCGGGGCTGGATGTGAGTGGGACAGTGCTTTCTTGTTCTCCGTTCCTGCATTTGGGCTGGATAGCAGAAGGTGCGTCACACGAGGTGAAGACACACCTGATAGGTGCCTATAATTTGGATAACGCACTGGCAGCGGTTGCTATTGGTCGTTATTTCGGCGTGGAGGATACAAAAATCTGTCATGCACTTTCTTCTTATGTACCTCAGAACAATCGTTCACAGTTGGTTCAGACGGAATCCAATACGCTGATTGTGGATGCGTATAATGCTAACCCAACCAGTATGATGGCGGCGCTGCTTAACTTCCGCCAGATGGAAGCCGAGCATAAGGTAGCTATCCTAGGTGCTATGAAAGAGCTGGGTGAGGGAAGTCGGGAAGAGCATCAGAAAGTAGTGGACTTCCTGAACGAATGTCAGTTTGAACGCGTGATTTTAGTTGGGCCGGAGTTTGCCGGACTATCTGCTTCGTTTGAACATTATGAGAACGTGAAGGAGGTAGAAGCTATGCTGGCCGCTCATCCGGTTCAGCATTGTTGTGTGCTGATAAAAGGTTCGAACAGTATGAAGTTGAGTGAACTTCCAGCTTGTCTGTAAGATATATTTTTTGTGAAACAGTCCGTATTGAAGTAAAAGCTTTGAATACGGACTGTTTTTTTGTATCCGTATCTCAAACATTTGAATAGAAATATGTGACGATTTGGTCAAAAAGGGCAGGATTTTATCCATTCGGCTTTCCTTGCCCGTTTTTTATCCCTCCTTGACGAAATTTTTATACCTTTTTTTACCTGAAAATTCTACTTTTGCAAAGGATACTTAATAGATAAACTATGAAGCGCATCTTACTATTTTTAATAGGTTTTCTCATTTGGGGTGGAATTTCTGCACAACGCCTTGTTAAGGTGGGTGACGGATATAGCTCAACATCCGTTAATACGACTGTATTCCGTAACAGTTCGCTGGTTACGGACGGGGGAGTACAATACATATCTTATTATGATGCCGATGGATATTTGACCGTAGGTAAACGTACTTTGGAATCTACCGAATGGACGTTGCACCGCAGTCAATATAAAGGAAATGTAGCCGATGCACATAATGTCATCAGTATGATGGTGGATGGGGACGGTTATCTGCATCTTTCTTTCGACCATCACGGAAACAAATTAAACTATTGCAAGAGTACGGCACCCGGTGCTTTGACGCTGGGAGAAAAAGAATCGATGACCGGTAAGGATGAAGACGATGTCACGTATCCGGAGTTTTATCGGATGCCGGATGGTGATTTGCTGTTTGTATACCGTTCCGGGGCTTCAGGAAGAGGTAATCTGGTATTGAATCGTTATGATTTGAAGAGCCGGAAGTGGACACGTGTACAAGATGTGTTGATTGACGGAGAAAATCAGCGGAATGCCTACTGGCAACTGTATATGGACAAGGCTGGAGTGATTCATTTGTCATGGGTATGGCGTGAGACCTGGATGGTGGAAACGAATCATGACCTTTGTTATGCATATTCTCCCGATGAGGGAAAAACGTGGTATAAATCGACAGGTGAGAAATATACCTTGCCTATTTGTAAGGATAATGCAGAATATGCTTGCCGCATTCCTCAAAATAGTGAATTGATTAACCAGACGAGTATGAGTACCGATGCCGAAGGACATCCTTACATTGTGACTTATTGGAGAGATGCAGACAGTGAGGTTCCTCAATATAGGCTGGTGTGGAACGACGGGAAGGGATGGCAGAACCGTCAGATTATGGATCGTTCGCAAGGGTTCTCTCTAAAAGGTGGAGGTACAAAAATGATTCCGATTTCACGACCACGTATTGCGGTAGATAAAGGTAAGGCTTATTTTGTGTTCCGTGATGCAGAACGTGGCAGTAAAGTATCTATGGCCTATACAGACGATGTAAAGTCGGGCAAATGGCAGGTGAAAGACCTGACCGATTTTTCTGTAGATGCCTGGGAGCCCAGCTATGATACGGAGTTGTGGAAAACACATCAGAAACTGCATGTATTTGTGCAGGAAACGCATCAGGGAGACGGGGAAAAAGTTAAGGCTTCAGAAGCAACCCCTGTGTATGTATTGGAAATAAATTAATCTCAAAATAAAACTATGAAACAGGTATTTAAATTGTTGCTGGCCTGCGCTGTCGGAGTATTGCCGATGTCGGTTGGGGCCAGAGATTCCGAGGCTGTTGAGGTCCGGAAGATGATTGATAAGGTAAATCAGCATTGGCAGGCAGAAAATTCGCCGGAGGTTCGTTCGTTCTGGGATAATGCCGTATATCATACGGGAAATATGGAAGCCTATTTTCTGACTGGAAACGAGACTTATCGTACTTATTCTGAAACCTGGGCAAACTACAACCAGTGGAAGGGAGCGAAGAGTGATAACCGTGCGGAATGGAAATATTCTTACGGAGAGTCGGATGAATATGTGCTGTTTGGTGACTATCAGATTTGTTTTCAGACTTATACTGATTTGTATAATCTGGCTCCGGACGATAAGAAAATCAAGCGTGCGCGTGAGGTTATGGAGTACCAGATGAGTACCCCGCAGCATGATTACTGGTGGTGGAGTGATGCGTTGTATATGGCAATGCCGGTAATGACAAAACTCTATAAGGTTACTCATAATGCGAAATACTTGGATAAGTTGTATGAATATCTGATTTATTCTGATAGCATTATGTTCGATAAAGATGAGAATCTTTATTATCGTGATGCAAAATACATCTATCCGAAGCACAAGACAGTCAATGGTAAGAAGGATTTCTGGGCCAGAGGTGATGCATGGGTATTGGCCGGACTGGCTAAAGTGTTGAAGGATTTGCCGGTAGAATACAAGCATCATCAGTTCTTTGTGGATAAATTTCAAAATATGGCTAAAGCCGTAGCAGCTATCCAGCAGCCTGAAGGTTACTGGACACGCAGCATGATGGATCCGGAATTTGCACCAGGACCGGAAACCAGCGGTACGGCACTGTTTACATACGGATTTTTATGGGGTATAAACAATGGGTATTTGGAAAAAGATATATATATGCCGGTGGTGCAGAAGGCATGGAACTATTTGTCAAAGAAAGCGCTTCAGAAAGATGGAACGGTAGGTTATGTACAGCCTATCGGTGAAAAAGCAATTCCCGGACAGGTAATTAATGCAAAATCTACCGCTAATTTTGGCGTAGGAGCCTTCTTGCTGGCAGCTTGTGAGTATGTGCGTTATTTGGAAGCTCCTCAAGGTGCCGACCGTGCTTACTGGTGCAAACTGGCTTATCAGATGGCTTATCCGGTATTGAGTAACATGTCAAAAGGCGAATTGCAGAAAAACATGCTGGTAGAGGTAAGTCCTAACTGGGATGGCCGTGACAAGCGAGTGACTTATATGGAAACTTTTGGTCGTTTGATGGCGGGTATTGCTCCTTGGTTGACGCTACCGGATGATGATACAGAAGAAGGAAAGATGCGTAAGGAACTTCGTGAAATGGCATTGAAGAGTTATGCGAATGCTGTAAACCCGCAAAGTCCGGACTATTTGTTGTGGCGTGGCCATGGACAAGCACTGGTTGATGCTGCTTATATCGCAGAAAGCTTCCTTCGTGCATACGAACAGCTTTGGCTGCCGCTGGACGAGACTACTAAGAAACGCTATGTAGAAGAATTTCAGCAGTTGCGTCGGGTAGATCCTCCGTATACCAACTGGCTGTTGTTCTCATCTACCATTGAAAGTTTCCTGGCAAAAGCTGGTGCAGAATACGATGAATATCGTGTGAATTCAGCTATTCGCAAAGTGGAAGAATGGTACACAGGAGATGGCTGGTATGCAGACGGTCCTTCGTTTGCTTTTGATTATTACAGCAGTTACGTGTTCCATCCGATGTACCTTGAAACGCTTCAGGCCATGAAGGATGCCAAGTCATATACACGGATTGCTTACGGAAAGTATTATGACCGTGCGTTGAAACGTGCGCAGAAATTCAGCCTGATTTTGGAACGTTTCATCTCTCCGGAAGGAACCTTCCCCGTATTCGGCCGTTCCATTCCTTATCGTATGGCGGCTATGCAGCCATTGGCTTTGATGGCATGGTACCAGGAACTTCCTGCAGGAGTAACTAATGCACAGGTTCGTTGTGCACTAACTGCGGTGATGAAACGCATGTTTGACAGCGGTCACAATTTTAATGAAGGTGGTTTCCTGACTATCGGATTTACCGGACGTCAGCCGAATGTAGCCGACTGGTATACCAACAACGGAAGTTTATATATGACCTCTCTGGCATTCTTGCCTTTAGGACTTCCGGCTTCTCATCCTTTCTGGACCGATGCACCACAGGAATGGACCAGCGTACGTGCATGGGGTGGAAAACCTTTCCCGAAGGATCATCATTGGAAGGATGAAATCCGTACGTGGGATTTGTTTTAGTTAAGTAGAATAAGATAATTTGAATTGTGGGGTTCATATACATGAGTATGTGGACCCCATTTTTTCTATTTAAAGAATACAATATCCCTAATTTTAATAATAGTCTCACTACTGTCCAATAAAAGTTGGCTAATCGGTCTTTGAAATTATTGAAATACAGTATTTTAAGTGGCATTTCTGAATGAAACGGATTTGAATTCGTAGCTTAGCGGTCAAATAGAAGACCGTTTATGAACCCAAATAAATACGTATTCGCTCAACTTACCGCTTTTCTGAACAGAACACAGTTCAATAACTTTGTTCGCAAGTATGATGGTAATCGCTACGTGAAGCAATTCACCTGCTGGAATCAGTTACTTGCTATGATGTTCGGACAACTGAGCAATCGTGAAAGTCTTCGCGACCTAATTGTTGCTTTTGAAGCGCATCGGGCCAAGCAATATCATCTTGGTCTGGGACGTAATCCAATAGCCAAAGCCACTCTCGCGTATGCTAATCAGAATCGTGACTACAGAATCTTTGAAGACTTCGCGTTCTATATAATGAAGGAAGCCTGCGAAAGGCGAGCAACCAATATATTGGAAATTCCAGGAAATAAGTATGCTTTTGATTCAACAACCATTCCGTTGTGTTTATCCACATTTCCATGGGCGAAGTTCCGAAGAAAGAAAGGAGGCGTCAAAGCTCATGTTTTATATGACATTGAAGCACAAGTTCCAGCCTTCTATACTGTAACCGCAGCATCAAAACATGACTCTACGGCGATGTGTTCAATCCATTATGAACCAAATGCTTATTATATATTCGACAGGGCCTATGACTCTTTTAAGGAACTATATCGGATTCACCTGACAGGTTCCTTTTTCGTTGTCAGAGCTAAGACGAACTTGAAATGCACAACGGTTAAATGGAAGCGCAGGATACCTAAGTATGTACTGACCGATGCTGAAGTGAAACTGTCGGGATATCTCTCAGAGAAGAAATATCCCGAGTCATTCCGACTCATTCGTTACTACGATGAAGAGGATGACCGTGAGTTTACTTTCCTAACGAATGCAACACATGTCTCTGCATTGGATATTGCCAATCTCTATAAGAAAAGGTGGTTGGTCGAGCTATTCTTTTATGATAAGCATATCATTATGCAAAGTGAGGTTGATTTTTTGTGTATAACTGACTGATTATATAAATAATACATTGTCTACTAATCATAATTACTTCTCATAATATTATATTAGCCCTGTTCTTAAAATTATTGTTATGGAAGAAAAAGACATTCAGCAGTTGATTGGACAATGTATCGCCTTCTTTCAGGAGAACAACTACACGTGGAATCGGATCAGTGTGTACAAGACTCTCTGGAAACGTGGCATTGTCTCGTTCATGGAGGCACGAGGCCTCACAGTGTACAACACTAGTATTGGTGCCATGTTCATTGAAACGTGCCATCACAATGGAACAATCCGTCATCAGGAACGGGAGAAGATCCGTAGCATTCAGGTACTTGACGACATGTTGCTTACAGGCTTCATCCGCAAACGTTGCATTACCCCTGTTTTTCACCGGTTGGATGGAGAAATCGGGCAGGAAATGGAAAAGCTGGTTTTTCACTTGACTGACATGCGTCGCAGTCCTGTGACTATAGGCGGCTATCGTCTGTATCTTAGCGAGTTTCTGAACCATCTCGGCGCCGAGGGTGTCCAGCACAAGGAAGAGATAGCGGAGAAGCATATCGTATCATTTGTTCTGGCACACCCGACCAACAGAGTGAACATCGTGTCCGCCCTTCGGGTGCTGTTCCGATTTTGGAAAGAGGAGCATATCCTTGATCGAGACTTCAGCCAATTCTTCGAGGCGTTCCGTGTAAGACATCCCGAGCGGATTCCGTCATTCTTCTCCAGAAAAGAAGTGTTGCGCATCGAGGAGTCAATCTCACGTAGCAGTGCCGTGGGGAAACGCAACTATGCGATGACACTTCTTGCTTCACGTCTTGGTCTCAGGGCATCTGACATTGCGAATCTCAGGTTCAGCCAGATAGACTGGGACAACAACCTGATAACGCTTACCATGCAGAAGACACATAAGATCATACAGTTGCCGCTCTTGGCAGAGGTAGGGAATGCCCTCATTGACTATCTCCGGAACGGACGTCCGGGAATGGAGCTTGACCAGGTATTCCTCTCAAGCCGTGCCCCGTTCATTGGAGCGACAAAATCCTGTGTATGCACTGCCATCCGTCATGCAATTATCACATCTGGCGTTGATGTAAACCTCAAGCACCACGGTCCTCATTCGCTTCGCCACTCATTGGCAAGTGTAATGTTGCACAAAGAAACGTCGTTGCCTGTGATATCGGAGTCTTTGGGACACCGGAACACAGATACAACCATGACATACCTAAAAATCGACATTTCGTCGCTGATGAAGTGTGCTCTTGAGGTTCCGTCGGTTGCAGGCGGGTTCTACACACAAAGAGGAGGTGCCTTCTATGAGTGAACAGTTCAACTACACAAGCGTTCTGGCTCCCTACATGAGGAGCCTCATTGAACTAAAGGTTTCTGCCGGAATCAGTGCCCAGCGTATGAAGTGGATACTGAAGGAGTTCGATGATTATGCCATGTCAGAAGGCCTTGCCGACCCGCATGTCACGCAGGCGTTCATTGCAGGCTGGCGCAAGACAAGAGTTGCTGACTGCGATCGAACCATCTATGCCAAGTACTCCGTATGGCACCAGCTGACCACTTTAATGTCCAGAAGAGGCTGCCCGTGCTTTATACCCAAGCTGCCTGTGACTCCCAAGGCAGACTTCACACCGTACATTTTCACGGAATCGCAGATGACGGACATCTTTGCAGCCTGTGATGCATATCGTCTTTATGACGTGAGGATGGGAACATCTCTCATGGCCATGCCGGCACTCTTGAGGATGCTTTATGGAACTGGTGTCCGTATCTCTGAAGCTTTATCCGTGGTCAACGAAGACGTGCACCTTGAACAGGGATACATCCACCTAAGAAAGACAAAAAACGGCACGGAACGTATCGTGCCTGTCAGCGAATCTCTTCGTAGTGTGCTCCAAGAATATGAGTCGTATAGGAATCGAATACCTGTTGCAGGAATAGATGCCGCGAAACGTCTTTTCTTCGTGAAGGCTGACGGAACGTCATTCCATGCCAATGCCGTGTACCAGTTCTTTCGCAAGATACTCGACCAATGCGGAATCCCGTTCCGAGGGAATCACCATGGTCCTCGTGTGCATGACCTCCGGCATACCTTTGCCGTACATAGTCTGGTTCAGATGGATTGTAACGGCATTGACTTATACACGGGCCTTCCAATCCTCTCCGCATGTCTTGGGCATCATTCCTTGTCATCGACGGAGCGATATGTCCGGCTTACATTAGCGATGTATCCCGAGTTGGAGAAACTGTGCTCACCGATAAATGCTTTTGTATACCCTAAACTCTGCAAGGCTTATGACGACAACGACAGACTTTGCCAGACGACTTAGCCGGTTCCTATCCGAATACCTTCCACATGAGAGAAATGCCAGTCCCAATACCTTGTCCGCATACAGGGATGCCTTTGTACAGTATATTGACTATATGCACACCAGACAAGGTATTACCGTCGAAAAACTGTGCCTCAAGCATCTTACCAGACAGAGTGTGCTGGGTTATCTCAACTGGATACTGGATGAGCGTCACTGCTCTCCGGCCACGAGGAACTACAGGCTGGCTGCCATACATGCGTTTGTACTTTACCTTCAATACAGCGTAATAGAGCTGTCTGAGGAATGGCAGAAAATACTGGCCATAAAGGCCATGCGGGCTGAGAAAAAGGCCCTGAACTACCTTACGCCTGATGGAGTCCGGCTTCTCCTTCAGCAGCCTGACACTACTACCAGGCAAGGAAGAAGACACCTGGCCATGCTCTCCCTCATGTATGACACGGGGGCAAGAGTTCAGGAACTGGCAGACTTGACGGTAGAGTCCGTTAGAATAGATAGCGAACCTTACACAATCAGACTCTACGGCAAAGGGCGCAAGGCCCGTGTGGTGCCTATGGCCAAAGAGCAAGTGGGGCATCTCAGACAGTATATGGAAGAGAATCATCTTAATAGCAATATGTATGGTACTCCGCTGTTCTTCAACAACCGGCACGAAAAACTGACACGTGAAGGGGTGGCATATGTGCTCAAAACTTATGCGGATATGGCACGTAAAGTTGACCCTTCTCTCATTCCTGAGCGTCTGAGCTGTCACAGCATCAGACACAGCAAAGCCATGCACCTGCTTCAGGCTGGAGTGAATCTCGTTTATATAAGGGATATACTTGGGCATGTATCAATACAGACAACTGATATCTATGCAAGAGCTGACTCAAAAGCCAAACGAGAAGCCTTGGAAAAAGCTTATGTAGAACTCAATCCCGAGGTTAAGTCTGACCGTGCTTGGGAGCGTGACAAAAACCTACGTGAGTGGCTGAAGGGACTTAACCACTAACAATGTTATGCAAAGTTGAAACGAGAAGTAATATACATAATGAATTGATTGTCAACATAGCTTTTACGCCAACTTTGCATAATGATATACTTATCATAAAAGAACTTATGAGAAGCTTCTCATAAGTTCTTCAAATGGCTAAAGCAACACCTTAAAATAAAGAGGTTTTGGGGTACACCAGAAAACGCTGTCCGCATTCAAATCAGTGTGGCAATCATTACTTACTGTCTCGTAGCCATAGTTCAACACGATATGCAATTGAAACGCTCAACTTACGAAGTTTTGCAGATTCTAAGCATTTCTCTAACGGACAAAACCCACTTACGTGACCTGTTCGATAAAACTAATTTCAATGATGTCAA
>CAMFND010000102.1 GCA_945965395.1 uncultured Bacteroides sp. | reverse complement strand
GGCTAAAAGCAGGAGATTTTTATACTATAACTTATAAATTATAAGTATATCTGTCCAATTTCTCTATTTTGAGACAGCCTCTTTTTGTTTTCCATCCCCTCTCTTCACGAAGAAGACATAGAAATATCATAAATTTCCCCGTACGAATATGAAAACAAACCGTCTGATTCTCTTATTATTCATCCTATTTCCAGCCTATGTATTGGCCGGCAATCGCTTTCAAGAACTATACACCAATATCCATCAGTTTATCTCACAGCAAAAAGCTGAAGTGGGAGTAGCCATCATTGCAGACGGAAAAGATACTGTCACCATAGAGAACAACCGACGCTACCCGTTGATGAGCGTATTCAAATTACATCAGGCACTGGCTGTGGGAGATTACTGTAAAAGACATCAGCTCTCCTTTGATACCTTGCTTACCGTAGACAGCACAGACCTGCAGCCCAATACTTACAGTCCGCTAAGAGACCGGTACCCTCACGGAGGAAAGTTTTCACTTAAGCAATTAATGGAATACACCCTCCACTTAAGCGACAATAATGCATGCGACATCCTGTTCAAATTTACCGGAGGTCCTGCGGTGACCGACCGTTATATCCGTAGTTTGGGAATCAACGATTTTTCTATCCAATACACAGAAGACGACATGCACCAGGACCTGAACCTTGGCTATGAAAACTGGAGCACTCCGCTGGCTACCGCAGAAGTCATCGAGGCTCTACTTACCCGGACTTTATTCGACAAACCTCATCAGGAATTCATCAAAGAAGCCCTTGTCACCTGTCAGACTGGAACAAGCAGAATAGTCCACCCTCTACAAGACAAGCAGGTCACCGTAGGGCATAAAACCGGTACTGGCGACCGCAACGCATCGGGACAACTCATTGCCATTAACGATGCCGGATTTGTACAGTTCCCTAATGGTCACCGTTATACCCTCGTTGTTTTTGTCAAAGACTCACAGGAAAGCATGGAGGATACGGAAGCCATTATCGCACAAATTTCTGAAATGGTTTATCAGGCCTTCTCTAACCCCTGATAAACTCCTCTCACCAGCTGACAAGCCGTTTTCAAGTCAAGAGCCCCGGTATTCAGCATCAAATCATACCGATGAGGTTCTCCCCATTTCTCTCCCGTATAGTATTCATAGTGATGAATGCGGTTGCGATTCACCCGCTTGATTTCCGTTTCAGCACTTTCTTTCGCAATACCGTATTCGCTCACGCAACGGGTCACAGAATGAGACAAATCGGAATAACAGAACAGTTTCAGCACCTTCGGATAGTCTTTCAATACAAAGTCGGCACAGCGTCCCACAATGATACAAGATTCCTTTGCGGCCAGTTCCTGAATAATCTTACTTTCCGACACAAATAATACATCGTCTGAAGAAAGGCTGGATTCCAATGGCTGCTCACTATTTTTTGAAAGAATGCACTTCAACCAGAAGGAAGGAATGGACTGCTCGTTTTTCACAATATACTGTTCATCCATCCCGCTCCGCTGGGCTGCCATACGTATGAATTCTTTATCATAAAGTTTGATGCCCAATTCTTTGGAAAGCATTTCACCCAGCAGATGCCCTCCACTGCCATATTCACGCGCTATAGTAATAACCACATGTTGCCCTTGTGAAAAATCCGGTACGTTCCGCACAGAAGCATCTGTAATCCATTTATCTAGGAAACGGTAATACGGACTTACAAAATGCACAATCGGACCGACTACCAAGGCAGAAATCACAGTTCCTTCACGCACTCCGTACACCCCCGACATAAAAGCAAGTGATAACAAGCAAGCAATAGCTACCAATGTCACGTCAAATCCGAGTTTTATATAACCGAACTCTCCGCGAAACCGACGGGTAATGACCTTTACAAAATATTCTCCGGCCATCATCGCGGCATTGGCCTTTACCTCAAGTGCAATTCCTACAGCTAAAATCACACATCCAATCAATAAGGCCACAATCATATACACATATTCTACGGGATTGAGCCAGAAAAGAATATAATGCATACAAAGGTCAATAAACATACCAAAGCTGAAAGAGATAGGAATCTGCAGAAGATACATGCGCAAATCAGATTTCAAATCTTCACGTGTCATTAAGAACAATTCCAGTATCACAAAAAGAAGATTCAACAGGATGGTCCACTGACCAATGGTAAAGGGAGTGAACATACTCAATACGTAAGTCACACTCGTAATAGGCGAAGTACCTAATGCAGCTTTGGTAATGAAGGCAATTCCCAGTGCATTAACAAACAAAGATACGCAAAACAGCAGGTAGCGCCGGCACATAAATTTATTCATACTTGTTCTCTTTATCAAAAGTGCCGCAAAGTTCCCTTATTTTTTTCATTCCTTATTCATAAAAGGAAGACTAATTTTGGTCAAAAACGAAATAACTCTTAATTTTATCCACAAAAATAAATACGATGAATCCGACTCTACTTGAAATCATACAAACACATGGCAACGGAACTGAAAGCACATGCTACTGCGAACTTACCTCCTCATCGGTTCCTACCGGAAAAGCCGAATTGAAAGAAGGATTTTTCTTTCTTCTCGTCACAAACGGAACAGCCCAACTGGCAGATGAATATCAGACTTACGAACTTCAACCTGCACATTTAGTTACACTTACCCCCAGCACAAAATGCATGATTCAGGCTACGAGTTCTCACTTCCAGTCCATGCTCCTCTATCTGAAACCAACTTTCTTTGATAGCTTACCCGACGGACAGCCACTATATGAACAACTGGCACACTACTTGGGACACTATCAGCTACCGGTATTCTTATTGGAAAACGAACAAGCTACTTACCTGCAAAAAATCTTCGCTCTATTTGCACCATGCAGAAAAAATGCAGCCAACTATTACGACAGTATTCTGAACCACTTATGCAGTTTCTGTCTTCTACAGATAGCTGATATATTGACTCAAACCCGCCATGAAGTTCCGGATTATGCACGACGCTCCACAGATATTTTCAGGCTATTCAAAAAAACGTTGATGGAAAATTATCGCCAGCACCATGACATAGGGTTTTATGCAGAAAGTCTGCACATCTCAACCACCTACCTTTCGCGCATCGTAAAACACATCACCGGACATACGGTCCGCTTTCACATCAGCGAACTGCTCTGTGCCGACGCACGTAAGTTGTTGGAATGTACAAACCTGGATATTAAAGAAATTGCAGAAAAGTTAGGATTCTCTGACCAGTCTGTCTTTGGCAAATTTTTCGTAAAGAAGACAGGGCTTTCTCCCATGAAATTCCGCACACAGCGAGAAAGAGACAAAAAGAATTATCCTTTTCCCGATGCTGAAGGTTCGTAAGTCCATCCACAGTCATTATGATATACCATCAGACGGCTTATACCTCCATCGACCGTAATATTTTCTCCATTGATAAATGAATTGCGCTCATCACAAAGAAAATCCACCACACGGGCAATATCGGCAGGCTCTCCCACCCTGCCTGACGGATGCTGGGCGGTATCTCCCGTACTATAGACTGCTTCATAATGCGCTTCTTCATGATAGGCACCGGTATCAATCCATCCGGGAGCTACCGAATTTACACGCGCTATGCCCGACAAACTAACGGCCAAAGCATGAGTCAGCGCAGTAATTCCTCCTTTGGCTGCCGTATAGCTCTCCGTATCCGGCTGCGATTGAAAAGCACGCGTAGACGAAATGTTTACAATCGCTCCCATCCCTTGAAAATGGTCTTTGAACAACCGGGCCAGCATATAAGGTGCCACTACTCCCACACGCTGCACATACAGAAAATCTTCATACTCACAGTCAGAAAGGATACCTCCCCGCATCAGACAAGCATTATTAATCAAGCAATGTATGCCTTCCGGATGTTCACGAAGCACCAAAGCTGCAAATTCCTCTAATGCCTGTTTTTCTGCCACATCGCCGACAAATCCGGTCACCTGCCAGCCTCTCTCACGCATCTTTTCCACTTGTGTGAGAGTGGCCTGCTGATTCTGGTCTATAAAATATACACTATCCCCCTGAGAAGCAAAATGTGCGACGATGCAACGTCCGATACCTCCAGCTCCACCTGTCACTACTATAATTCTATTCATAATACTGTTGATTCTTGTTTGTACCTAAATTTCTCTCTTACAAAGGTAAAAATTTACAGATGAATATCTGTAAGCTTCCATCAACAAGCAACAACAAAAAAGGCAGACTTCATCAAATCAATGAAATCTGCCCTCTTATATTTATCAAAAATCTTCCTGAGTCAAGTTCTGCCACAGCAATCAGCCAATCACGACCTCTCCATCGGCTGTGGCCTGATCTTCCCAGGCTCCGATACTGCCAGCGGATACGGTAATACCGTCACGTCCCACTTTCAAGGTCAGAGTGCACGATTTACCACTTTCCAATGCAGTCTGCGGGTTACCCGACTGCTTAAATAAAGCATCCAGAGTAAAATGCTTGGTTTCGCCACCTAAAGTAAGAGTGAAAGAAATCCCATCGGTCGCTTGGGGCACTAGATAGAACGAAGCTTTTGCCCCCGTTACAGTAAGGCTTCCTTGTTCATCCTTCACCTCCTTCACACTTCCCTTAACGGCATCTATCACACATGTGGTTTTTGCAGAGAAAGTGCATGACAGCAGAGTCAAATCCTCCTCCGTGTAACCATTTCCCGGCACAAACTCTAAATTAAGGCGGTGCAATGCATGACAGAAAGTAAGTGCCACCGTTTCAGAAGTGCCGACTTCTACCGGCTGAGCAGTGGCAATCAACAAATCACCATAGGGAGCCTTGAACGAATTAAATTCAAAAGTGCCATCCTTCTCCACTTTTTGTGTGGGATAACAAGCTGAAAAAGTGACTTGTGATACCTCTTCTGAAAGTCCAAAATCAGGCCATTTAAGAGAATCTACCTCATAGGCATAATCTGTAGCCACATGTATAGTTCCTCCCGCTATACAAAGAGTCATCTTATCCCCTTTTTCAAAACTACCACTTCCATCAGCCCCCAATTGTGGAGTACGCGTTTGAGGAGCTACATTGGCAATAATAGAAATCTTACTGGAATTATCAGACAAATCACCCGAACCACTACCGGATGTATCTTCAGATGTATTCCCTGAAGTACCGTCGGAAACATCTGCCGGCATATCGTTTGTACAAGATACTGCCGTCAACATGGCAGCCATGAATACATAAAGCACATTTTTTTTCATCATCATTCTTTTTATCATGATTATTATTTAAAGAGTCTCAGCATGAGGAAAACAACATTTCCATAACTTAGATGTTGACTATAGTTCAGTTAAAGTCTACAAAAATAGGAAAACTTTATCCACAAAACAGAAAACATATTCCTTGAATATATACGTAACGAAGCACAATTTGTTCAATACAAGTATTTGATGATTTAAAATATTATCATTTATTCTAAATCATTTACAT
>CAMFND010000101.1 GCA_945965395.1 uncultured Bacteroides sp. | reverse complement strand
GCTCTATCAACTGAGCTACTTCCGCAATTTTTAGTGGGCAAAGATGGATTCGAACCACCGAAGGCGTAAGCCAGCAGATTTACAGTCTGCCCCATTTGGCCACTCTGGTATTTGCCCGTCCGCAATCAAGATTTAGTGCTTTTCTCAATTGCGATGCAAAGGTACGATTATTTTTTTAACTTGCAAATAAAATCAATCATTTTTATTGCTGTAATTGCACATTCGTCACCTTTATTTCCTAATTTTCCTCCGGCACGGTCTTCTGCCTGCTGCATGTTATTAGTTGTGATGAGGCCGTAAATGACTGGTGTATCGGTAGTTGCATTCAGTTCTGTAATACCTTGGGTAGCTCCGGCACACACATAGTCAAAATGAGGTGTATCGCCACGTACTACGCAGCCTAATGCGATGACTGCATCTACTTTTCCGCTTTTTACGAGCTGTGATGAGCCGAAAGTCAGTTCGAAGCTACCCGGAACGTAATATACCAGAATGTTTTCATCCTTTGCCCCGTGTTTTTTCAATGTGTTGACTGCTCCTTCAAGCAAAGCTCCTGTAATGTTATGATTCCATTCAGACACTACGATACCGAAGCGCATCTGTGAGGCATCGGGTACGGAGTTAAAGTCGTAATCTGAAAGATTGTGATAAGCTGTAGCCATATTGTTTGTCTTTTTAAGTTTGTATGTTAAAGAAAAAAGCCGGACCGAAAAACCTCGGTCCGGCCTGAATGATACTTATACTAATAGAAGTATGTTTCTTGTGGTTTATTTCAAAGAAGCACGTTCGATGTACTTATCGATGTCCATTGCCTGATATGAGTTACCGTATTTGTTCTTAACCTGCTTGTAAGCTTCTACGGCTTCTGCATTCTTTCCTTGCTTTTCCAGGATTTGTCCAGCCTGAATCAGGAAAATCGGGCTAATTGACAAGCTGTTGGCACGGTCAGCTGCTTTCAGCAAAGTAGCAGCAGCCTTGTCAAGCTGTCCAGTCTGTGCGTAGCAGTTACCCAAAGCTCCCATTACTGAAGGAGCAACCAGTAAATCATCACCGCTGAATTTATCCAGATACTTGATAGCATCTTCGTATTTGCCTAACTGTGCATAGCAAAGTCCTGCGTATGCGTTTGCCAGGTTTCCTGCATCTGTACCGCTGAATTCGTCTGCCAGTTTCACAAAACCTGCATATCCCAGACTGTCACCCTTCAAGGCAACTTCAAAGTTATCAGCTCCGAAGTACTGTTCACCTTTGAAGATAGCTTCTGAAGCTTTCAGCTCATTCGGTTCAGAAATGAAATGTTTGTATCCGAGGAAACCTCCGACGATAACTACCAGAGCAACTACTGCTCCCAAAAGTACATTCTTGTTTTTAATCAGGAATGCTTCTGAAGTGCTGAGCGCTTCGTCTACATTCAACGGGTCATTAGTGTGTTTTTGTTCAGTCATTTGATATTTGTTTTTTATTATTTTTCCAATCCACGTATTTGGACAGCAAAAGTAGTTGATTTATGTGTATAAATGAAATTTGCGGGCAGTTTTTTTAATCAATCTTGCTTTTATTGTTAATTTTGTATCCCAAATAGTGATTGTTTTTATGTGGCTTAAACGCATTTCGATATTAAACTATAAGAATCTGGAACAAGCTGAACTGGCTTTTTCTCGCAAGATGAACTGTATCATCGGAAAAAACGGGATGGGAAAGACCAACCTGATGGATGCCGTGTATTATCTGTCTTTCTGTAAGAGTGCAACCAATCCCATTGATTCTCAGAATATACGGCACGAACAGGACTTTTTTGTGCTGCAAGGTTTTTATGAAACTGAAGGTGGTGATCCGGAAGAAGTGTATTGCGGGTTGAAGCGTCGGCAGAAGAAGCAGTTCAAGCGGAATAAGAAAGAATATACCCGTTTGTCCGACCACATCGGATTGATTCCTTTAGTGATGGTTTCTCCGGCTGATACGTTGCTTATTGCTGGGGGGAGTGAGGAAAGAAGACGCTTCATGGACGTGGTGATTTCGCAGTTCGACCGGGAATATCTGGATGCGCTGATTCGCTACAACAAGGCCTTGGTGCAGCGTAATACGTTGCTGAAAGCGGAACTGGAGCCCGACGAAGAACTGATGAACGTATGGGAAGAGATGATGGCTTCTACGGGTGAAGTGGTATTTCGCAAACGTCAGCAGTTCATCGATGAGTTTATTCCGATTTTTCAGTCATACTATTCTTATATATCCCAAAATCAGGAGGAAGTAAAGCTTTCTTACCAGTCGCATGCGGCAGAGGGTGATTTGCTTGCCTTGCTGCGTGCCAACCGTCAGCGTGACCGGGTGATGGGATATTCCTTGAAAGGCATTCATAAGGATGATTTGATTATGCAGCTGGGAGAGTTCCCCATGAAGCGGGAAGGTTCTCAGGGGCAGAACAAAACGTATCTGATTGCCCTCAAGTTGGCACAGTTTGAATTTTTGAAGCGTACCGGAAGCGGTACGACTCCTTTGATTCTGCTGGATGATATTTTCGACAAGCTGGATGCGCTTCGTGTAGAGCAGATTGTCAAGTTAGTGGCAGGAGATAATTTCGGACAGATTTTTATTACCGATACCAACCGTGACCATCTGGACCGTATCTTGAAAAAGATAGAGGGCGACTATAAGTTGTTTGAGGTGGAAAACGGAGAAGTGTCCGAACGGAAGGAGTCTTATGAAGCGGAATAATATAGAACAGATTGGCGATGTGCTCCGCCAGTTTCTCCGCCAGCAAGGACTGGAGACTCCCTTGAACGAATATCGTCTGGTAGATGCCTGGAAAGATGTGGTGGGACCAGTCATCACCCGTTACACCACGAATCTTTTTATTAAAAACCAGGTACTTTATGTCAGCCTTTCTTCTTCCGTGATTCGTCAGGAACTGATGATGGGACGTGAGATGCTGATTCGTAACCTGAATGCCCAGGTCGGCTCCCAGGTTATTGTGAACATTGTGTTCCGCTGAATACGCAGCCTTGTTCCGTCCATACTTCGTTCATGGGCAGGTCTGTGGCTTCTACGGGAATATGTGGAAGCAGTTGGAATTGAAAGCACACTCCTATGCGATAGGATTGCAGCTTGGTCAAAGCGCGGTCGTAGTATCCTTTTCCCCGTCCTAACCGGTTGCCTGAGCAGTCGAAGGCCACACCAGGAATAATACTCAGCTCTATTTCATGCAGATTTTCTACCAGGCTGCCGGTGGGCTCTTCAATGCCGAAAGCACCGATTTGTAATGAATCTTCCCCTTCATAATACCGGAACTCCAGTTCCTCTCCTTTGACAAGGGGAAGTACGATGCGCTTGTATGGATGCCAGCGCTTGATGAACTCGTGTGTCTGTACCTCATCGGGTAGTGAGTGATATAGCAGGAGAGTGTGTGCCTGCAAAAACAATGGATGGCCCTCCAGCTTTTGAAATAAGCTGGAAGACCATTCAGTTTTTTGAGCAACGGAATAATTCCGTTTTTGTTGTGCGATGTACCGTCGCAATTCCTTTTTATCCATGAAGTATCATTTCTTGTTGTCGGTTGTTGCCTGAGGAGCCGGAGCCTGAGGGAAAGATTCACCTTTTTCCAGAATTTCTACGGCTTTCAGTACGGTCTTGTCCGATTCATTCAGGTATTCCACGTATGCTTCCATACCCAGCATGTTATAGATAATGTTTCCGTACAAGCTCATTTCGAACAAGCGGCGTGACTTCATCATCAGGTTGTTACGGCGTTTCAAGCCTTTTTTCTCCGCCCATGCGGCAAACTTGTTCAGCAGGTTTTGTCCTTTCAGATAAGCTTCCATCTTTTCCGGAGTATCATATTTCTGCAAGGTGCTGCGGTTCTGGTCGGTATAATCGAACGTATAGCGGATAATCAGTCCACGGTTGGCAGCCATGCGGAAGTACGAGGTCATACCAGTCGTATCCTGTGGTACGAAAATATCGGGCATGATACCTCCTCCTCCATATACCGGACGGCCCAGACGGGTGTGATATACTTCAGTTTCATCCTGCTTGATGCTGTCGGCAGAGAAGAATTCACCGTGTTCATAACGGGTGAGCAGATCGAGTTCATATTCCGATTCTTTTCCTTTTTCGTAAGGTTTCTGTATGCAGCGTCCAGATGGGGTATAGTAGCGTGCAATAGTCAGTCGGATGGCCGAACCGTCGCTGAATTCAATGGGCTGCTGTACCAGACCTTTTCCGAAAGAACGACGTCCTACGATGGTACCGCGGTCATTGTCCTGGATGGCTCCGGCAAAGATTTCGCTGGCAGAAGCCGAACCTTCGTCCACCAGTACTACAAGCGGCATCTTCTGGTTGCTTCCTGTTCCGTTGGAGTTGTAGTCTTCGCGCGGTGACTTGCGTCCTTGGGTGTAGACAATCAGACGGTTGTTAGGTAGGAACTCGTTGACCATCTGGATGGCAGCTGCCATGTAACCTCCCGTGTTTCCACGCAGGTCGACAATCAGACCTTCACAGTTCTTCTGATTCAGTTTAGCCAGTGCGATAAGCAGTTCCGGATAAGTGGTTTCACCAAACTTGTTGACTTTTATGTAGCCTACCTTCTCATTAATCATATAGGCGGCATCGATACTCTTCACCGGAATGTTTCCACGGATAACGGTGAAATGAAGCAAGTCTTTTTCGCCCGGACGATAAACACCCAGTTTCACCTTGCTGCCTTTTTCACCTTTCAGGCGTTTCATGGCTTCACTGTTTGTCACAATCTTGCCGACAAAAGCAGAATCATCTACTTCTACAATACGGTCGCCTGCCATCAAACCCACTTTTTCCGAGGGACCGCCCTGAATGACGCTGTTTACATGGATGGTATCGTTCTGAATGGTAAACTGGATACCGATACCGCTGAAACTACCTTTCAAATCGGCGTTTACAGCTTCCAGGTCCTTGGCCGGAATATAAGAAGAGTGCGGGTCGAGTTCCGAAAGAATCTGCGGCATGGCTTCTTCCACCAGTTCGCCCATGTTTACCGTATCTACATACTGGTCGTCAATGATGCGCAACAACGCATTCAGCTTGTTGGATGAAGTGTTGATGATGCCCAGCTTGTTTCCTGAGAAATGGTTGGCATAGAATGTGCCGATGGCGATGCCCGCAATCAGGCAGATGGCCAACAGGAACGGGATAAAGCGTGTGTTATTGTTTTTCATGTTATTTATTCATTGGGGTTAAGATATACAACTTCAATATTGGCTTTTTTCAGCAAGTCCAGTCCGTCTTCCAACCGATACTTTTCTGCATATACCACTCGTTTGATGCCGGCCTGAATAATCAGTTTGGCACATTCGATGCAAGGGGAGGCGGTGACATACATGGTAGCTCCTTCACTGCTGTTGCTGGAGCGGGCTATCTTGGTGATGGCATTGGCTTCGGCATGAAGCACATAGGGGCGGGTTACTCCGTTTTCGTCTTCGCATACATTCTCAAAGCCGGCAGGAGTGCCGTTGTAGCCATCCGAAATAATCATCTTGTCTTTGACAATCAATGCGCCTACCTGCCGCCGTTGGCAATAGGAGTTCTCGGCCCAGATTAAGGCCATGCGCATGTAGCGTTTGTCCAGTATTTCTTGCTTATGTTCTGTTGGTTTCATAGTGATATGCTTAATCGTTGAATCCTTTAGGATAAAATTGAATATAATGATTCTTGTCGAGGTTGAACAGCTTGATGGTTCTGGAACTTCCCCGATAGAATTTAGCATTGCTTATTTCGTCATAAAAAGTCTTGTCCAGTCCGCTGCGGTTTCCGCTGGGCTTTAACTGGATAGAAAAGCTCTGGTCTTCTCCGTTGGCACTCCATGTACCGGTAAAGCTGAAATTACTTCCGTTGCCTTCCACAGTGCCGTCTTCCTTGAAAATGATGTTGTAGCTGTCCTGACTGTCGTTGATTTTAGCTACTTCATCACGTGTCAGTGTGGAATTGAAATTGTTGTCATCCTTCCAGTCACTGGTACTATAGGAGTTGCTCCAGTGCCACGTCTGTCCGCTGGAGAAAATTTCGTTCACATCGTCTTTCTGGTTACATCCGGTCAGTAACAGGAGTAACGTAAAGGACCAGTAGAGTCTGAATGTCTTCATTTGTATCCTTATTTTATACCATTTCTTTTCAACAATGCCTCAATGGTCGGTTCCTGACCACGGAAGCGTTTGTATAATGTCATCGGGTGCTCGGTACCTCCCTTTGACAGGATATTCTCACGGAACGAACGGGCGGTGTCCTGATTGAAGATACCTGTTTCTTTGAATACGGAGAAAGCATCGGCATCCAGTACCTCAGCCCATTTGTAGCTGTAATATCCGGCAGAGTATCCTCCCGACATGATGTGACCAAACTGTACGCTCATGCAGGTATCTTCCAGTTGCGGAAGCAATTGTGTACGTTGCCAAGCCTCTTTTTCGTAGGCTTTTACATCGCCTTTGAACTTGCTCTGGCGAGTGTACCAGGCCATATCAAGGAATCCGAAACTGAGCTGGCGCAGGCAGGCGTATGCCACGTTGAAGTTGGAAGCATCTACGATGCGCTGAATCAGTTCTTGCGGGATGGGTTTACCTGTCTGGTAATGACATGCGAATGTATTCAAAAATTCTTTTTCTATGGCAAAGTTTTCCATGATTTGTGAAGGAAGTTCCACAAAATCCCAATACACATTGGTTCCGCTCATGCTTTGGAAATGGGTGTTGGCAAACATGCCGTGCAATGCGTGTCCGAATTCATGCAGGAAAGTATTCACCTCCGAGAATGTCAGCAGGGCAGGCTTGTCCTTGGTCGGTTTGGTGAAATTCATGGTGACGGACACATGCGGACGGCTGTTGCATCCGTTGTCGTCTATCCATTGTTCCTTGTAGCTGGTCATCCAGGCACCCGAACGCTTACCTTCGCGGGGATGGAAGTCTGTGTAGAGTACAGCCAGAAAACTTCCGTCGCGGTCGAACACCTCATACGCCTGTACGTCCGGATGATATACCGGAATTTCCTTGTTTTCCTTGAACGTGATGCCATACAAGCGGGTAGCCAGTCCGAATACACCGGCTTTTACACGGCTCAGTTCGAAGTAGGGGCGGAGCGCTTCTTCGTCCAGACTGAATTTCCGGTTTTTCAACTTTTCCGCATAGTAGGAGAAGTCCCACGGCATCAGCTCGAAGTCCTCGCCTTCCAGTTCGCGAGCCAGAGCACGGATTTCTTCTACTTCCTGACGGGCAGTCGGTGTATAAGCCTCCAGCAGGTCGTTCAACAGCTTGTACACATTCTCGCTATTTTCAGCCATGCGTTTTTTCAGTACGTATTCGGCATAATTCTTGAATCCCAACAGCTGAGCCAGTTCCATGCGGAGGTTGACCAGCTGTTCCACAATCTTCAGGTTGTTGAATTCATTGTCGTGACAGCACTGAGTGTTATAAGCCATGTAGAGCGTCTTTCTCAGTTCCCTCTTGTCACTGTATTTCATGAAAGGTACGTAGCTTGGAGCCTGCAGAGTAATTACCCAGCAGTCTTCTTTCCCTTTTTCGTGTGCCGTATGTGCGGCTGCTTCTATGGCACTTTCCGGAAGTCCGGCCAGTTCATCTTCGGTGTGCAGCACCAGTTCGTAGCCATTGGTCTCTTTCAGGTGATTCTGCGAGAATTTCAATGTCAGGCTGCTCAGTTCCATGCTCAGCTTTCGGAAAGTAGCCTTGTCTTCTTCAGATAGATTGGCTCCGTTGCGAACAAAACCGTCGTATGACTTTTCCAGCAGACGACGTTCTTCAGGAGTCAGCTGCAGGGATTCCCTTTTATCGTATACCGCTTTTACGCGGGCAAAGAGCTGCTCGTTGAGGCTGATGTTGTTGGCATGTTCAGACAGTGCCGGAGTCAGCTTTTCTGCTATTTCTTCCAGCGCGTCGCAGGTTTCCGCACTCAGCAGGTTGAAGAGTACGGTAGTGACCCGGTCAAGGGTCTTCCCGGCATGCTCCAGAGCTAAAATGGTGTTCTGGAAAGTCGGTTCTTCCGGATTACCGGTGATTTGCTGAATTTCTTCGTCCTCCAGTCGCATGCCTTCCCGAACGGCCGGTTCGTAGTCTTCAATCCGTATCTGCTGGAAAGGAGTAGTATCGTGGAGTGTATGATAAGGCTGTAAAAATGGATTGTTCATATTGCTTCAAATAAATAAAGGTTGTAATTACGCTCAGTCTTTCTTATCTAACAGCTGCACCACTTCTCTCAGTTCAGGAATGCTGAAAGTGCGCCGTCCCAGCTGAATCAGTCCCCGGTTCTGCAGGTCGTTCAGTACGTTTGATACGTTGATACGGGTATCGTCAATCAGGCGTGCCAGATCTTCCATTCGGATGGACAGTTTTTTCGCGCCGTAGGGAGTCATGCAGCGCAGCAGAAGGAAGTTGATAATCTTGTCGCGCGTTTTTCCGATATGCGAATTCCACAATTTGTTGTAAATCACCTGACTCCGGTTGCTCAACATGTTCATGTAGTTCAGGTTGAACACCTCATACCGGCATAGCTCATTGAGAATGTATGATTTGTCAATGTTCAGTGTGTTGACCTCCGTAACCGCCGTGTAAGAAGCCGTGAAGTAAGGGCGCATGCCAAACAGAGAATAAGGCTCAATCACGTTCGGACTTTTGAAATTTTCCCAAAGTGTATATTTGTGGGTCTTGTCATTGGATTCTATCTGTACTTCTCCATCCAGCACGAAAATAAGTTGATTGCATGGAGTGTCTTGTCTTACCAGGCAGCTTCCAGGTTCATATTTATTGAAGTGAATTTTTACTTTTTCCAGAATGTCAGTGAAGTCAAATTTCGACATACCCTGAAATAGAGGCAGCTGTAAAAGCTTGTCGTACATTGTCAATTCCATTTCTCGTTAACTTTATTAAGTTATCTTTTAACATACAAAGTTAAGTATATTTCCCTACTGAAAGTATCGTCCGATAATACCTTTTATCTTTTTTATTCTTTCTTACAGTCTGATAATGTTTGTTCTTTCCTTGCAAGTGTGTAGAAAAATCATAACTTTGCAGTAATAATTTTGGATATAGCTATGAGTGGATTAGATTTTCAGCAGTTTCTGAGTGCCTTTATCGTTCTTTTCGCCGTGATTGACATCATTGGTTCCATTCCCATTATTCTGGACCTGAAACAAAAAGGGCGGTCCGTGAATGCCCTTAAAGCCACTCTCATTGCCTTTGCACTTCTTCTTGGATTTTTTTATGCAGGCGACATGATGTTGCGTCTGTTTCAAGTGGACATCGCTTCATTTGCGGTGGCCGGTGCGTTTGTCATTTTCCTGATGTCACTGGAAATGATTCTGGATATTGAGATTTTCAAGAATACAGGTCCTATCAAAGAAGCTACGCTGGTGCCTCTGGTTTTTCCTTTGCTGGCAGGTGCCGGTGCGTTTACCACCCTGCTTTCATTGCGGGCGGAATATGCGCCAATTAACATTGTACTGGCCTTGATACTCAATATGGTATGGGTGTTCATCGTCTTGAAACTGACCGACCGCATTGAGCGTATGTTGGGAAAAGGAGGTATTTACGTAATCCGTAAGTTTTTCGGTATCATCTTGTTGGCTATCTCAGCCCGCTTGTTTACGGCAAACATTACTTCACTTATCGAGCAGTTCCAGGCCCTGAAATGAGATATACCCTGAAAAGGGTATTGGGCATTTGGGATGCCGGTGGTATATTTGCCGTTAAAAAAAGAAAGATATGAATATAGCAGCGTTGATTTCGGGAGGAGTGGACAGTGCAGTAGCCGTGCACCTGTTGTGTGAACAAGGATACAAGCCCGATTTGTTTTACATAAAAATCGGTATGGATACAGACGACGGACTGACCTGTACGGCGGAGGAAGACATTGAATTGGCTTCTGCCACTGCACGTAAGTATGGCCTTTCTTTTCATATTGTCGATTTGCAGCAGGCTTATTGGGACAATGTGGTGGCTTATACGGTGGACAGGGTACGCCGTGGTCTGACTCCCAATCCGGACGTGATGTGCAACAAGCTGATAAAATTCGGCTGTTTTGACCGGGAGGCCGGACAGGGTTACGATAAGATTGCCACAGGGCATTATGCTTCTACACTGGATATAGACGGATATACATGGCTGGCTACAGCCAAAGACCCGGTGAAAGACCAGACCGATTTCCTGGCTCAGATTGATTACCTGCAGGTGTCACGCCTGATGTTTCCCTTGGGCGGTTTTCTCAAGGAAGAAGTGCGGGATATGGCATTGAAAGCTTCTTTGCCCAGTGCCCGACGAAAAGACAGCCAGGGCATCTGTTTCCTAGGAAAGATAAATTACAATGATTTTATCCGCCGTTTCTTGGGAGAACGTCCGGGACCGGTCGTAGAACTGGAAACCGGAAAGGTTATCGGACAGCACCGCGGTTACTGGTTTCATACCATTGGCCAGCGTAAAGGACTGGGACTGGGCGGTGGTCCGTGGTTTGTGGTAGACAAGAATGTGGAAGATAACATTATCTATGTGTCGCATGGATATGATACAGAAAAGCAGTTCGGACATTCCTTCTGTGTAAAGGATTTTCATTTTATCACCTTGAATCCATGGAAAGAACAGGAAACTGAAATTTGTTTCAAGATACGTCACACGGATACCTTTCAGACTGGAAAAGTGCGCTTTGCCGAAGACGGAACGCTGCAGGTTTCCAGTGAGGAACCGATACAGGGCATTGCGCCCGGACAATTCGGGGTGATTTATGACAAAGATGCTCGTTTGTGCATAGGTAGTGGTGAGATTCGAGCAAAGATTTATTAAAAGCAGAAAGGGTAACTATGCGAATTTCTTTTCAACTGAATGCGGCATCTCCTTTGCAAATAAAGGATTTTTTTCGCAAGCTGGAGGTTCCTGTGGAACTGACTGTGCAGGGTACTTACCGTGGGGAAACTCATTATTATTTTCATCGTCCGGAGCATTCCACCACTTCGTTTGTCATTTCCGACGACATGCATGGCAAAATTGTGATAGGCATGGACGGACTGTCTTCATACGATGACTATAAATTCTTTCCTTACCTGATTGATACGCTGGGCTTGCATTTGAACGGGCATAGTCCGAAACTGATGTCGCGGGAGGATGGGAAGACTTACAGCGTATATGAAAGGCTGGGTGCGCAATGGATAGAAGACTGTATCGGAGAGGAGATAGCCTCGCTGAAGGTGATATTGTCCGTCATTCCCCGCTGTTACCTGGAGCTTCCGAAAAACGGAATCCATTATGTTTCTCTGGAGCAGTTGAAAAGATATGGGGTGAATCTTCATTCTTCCACCTCACGCATTTATGGTTACATACAATATTTGCTTCGGAAAGGCTGGCTGCTAGAAGCGACTAAGGAAGAGTTTCTGGCCGACCGGATGGCTTATGCGATGGATGTGGAAGTTGACGTGCCTCAACATGTGTCTATCGGACGTGTCAAGTCATGGCAGACCGACGGCACGGAAACCTGGGAAAGTTTTTCGCGGGAAGATGTGGATATGCTGCTGGAGTTAGGAAAGGAGTATCGTGAAGGAACGCCCGTAGACGGGGTGGTATTGAATGACATTGGTACCTTGTATCAGGAAGGGGTAGGGGTATTCCCCGACGGCTATCAGGCAGAGTTCTGGTTTAAGGAAGCTGTCCGTCAGGGGGATTTGACCTATGCTTCGGCCAATCTGGGAGATTTGTACCGGAAGGGATGCGGTACGTTGCCTGTGTCGCTTCCACAAGCCTTTGAGGCTTATCGTCATTCGTCCGACCCTTATGCTTTTTATCGCATCGGACAGGGGTACGAGGAAGGTTGGGCAGGAGTGCCGGATTTACATTTGGCCATGTTCTGGTATAAGAAGGCAGCTCAAGCCGGGCATCATCTGGCTCTCAAACGGCTTGCCCGCGAGTGATTTTCCGGCCTTGGAAAAACGCCCTTGCGTTTGAAGTAAAATGCACTTGCGTTTTAACTGAAACGCACTTACGTTTTATCTTAAATGCACTTGCGTTTTGAATCAAACGTCCTTGCGTTTTAGAGGAAACACAAGGACGCCTGAGAATGTTTGCTTTCTGGGGCTTAAGAGAGTTGCAGAAAGTCTGCGATTTCTTCCGGATTTTCCACCAAAAGGTCAGGCTGAAATGCCTCTAATTCGCTTTTCGGGCGGAATCCCCAGCATACGCCTATGGTAGTCACTCCTGCATTAAGTCCTGTCTGCATGTCTACTCCTGAATCGCCGATGTAGACCACTTCCTCTTTCTGTACGCCACTTATTCCTATGATTTCATGAATGACTTGCGGGTCAGGTTTGGTGGGGACGTTTTCCCGCTGCCCGAATACGGCTGTAAAATGGATGGAGGGAAAGTATTGGCGGATAAGTTTCTCTGTTGCTTCCTGATACTTGTTGGAAGCAACGGCTACCTGAATGTGTTGTTCCTGAAGTTGGGTGAGCAGTTGCTCGATACCGGGGTAGGGGCGACTTAAATCTGCATTGTGCAGGTTGTAGTAAGGTACAAATTGGGAACGTATGCGCAGTACATTCTCCGGTGTCCTTTCTGATTCAGGAAGAGCTCTTTCGAACAGCTTGTTGATGCCGTTTCCCACGAAAAAACGATAAGCGTCCGTGTCATGTGTGGGATAGCCGAACTGAGTCAGCGCGTAGTTGGTAGCCGCTGCCAGGTCGGCAATGGTGTTTAGTAAAGTTCCGTCCAGGTCAAAAATTACAAGTCTTTTCATATCGCGTTAGTCTTTGGTGTAAATGGATTCCACTCCCGTTTCCTGGCATTCAGCCCCCATGGGAGGATTCTGTTTGAACAAGGCTATTTTGATTTCCGTGATTTGCGGGAAATCGTGAAACAGTCGTCCGGCAATGCGCTGGATGACATGCTCCAGCAGCTGGGAAGGGATTTTCATCTCTTCTTTTACGGCCTCGAACACTTCGGCATAGTTGATGGTATAGTTCAGGTCGTCGGTTTGTGAAGCCCGGCTGAAGTCGGTTTTCAACCGCAGGTTGAGGGTGTATTCGGCACCTACCTTGTTTTCCTGTGGAAGTACCCCGTGGAAGGCGAAAAGCTTCAGTCCCTTCAAATGAATATACATGTCACTTTGTTTCATCTTTTTTATGAATAAGAGAGGCATGAATCGTATGATTACTGAATTTCAGGGACCCGTACGATTCATGCCTGCGCATTTATAAAATATGTATTTCGTCAGCGATTATCCGCAACGTGAAGAACCGCATGTCTTGCAAATCAGACAGCCTTCCTGATATACCAGTGTTTCATGGCCGCAGTTCGGGCATTTCACGCCTTTGGCCTCGGTACCATCCTGTACGTATTTCTTCAGTGCTCTTTCCACACCGTTTTTCCAGGTGTTGATGTTTTCACTGTCGAGTTGCAGAGAACCTACTAGTTTGATAACCTGTTCGATAGGCATTCTCCAGCGAAGTACTCCTGAAATCAGCTTGGCATAGTTCCAGTATTCCTTGTTGAACTTTTCAGAAAGTCCTTCAATGGTCATCTTATAGCCACGCTTGTTTTCGAACTGGAAGTCATAATGCTTGGTTCCGTCCTCATCGTAGCTCTTGATGATACGTCCGCTGGTGACAGATTTCGGTAATACGATACCTTCTTCATCATCCTGCAGACCGGTAAAGATTTCGTAAGGTCTTCCGTCGAGCAAGCCTACGAATGCCACCCATTTTTCCTTGTTGTTCTGGAATCGTACCACATCGGCTTCCAGTACCTTCGGGCGTACCTCTACCACCTGAGGCGGTTTGCAACGGCATTCTTCCTCTTCTTCCTTCTTGTCTTTTTTCTTGGTAGAAATCAGCACTCCGGCACGTGAGCCGTCACGGTATACCGTACATCCCTTGCATCCTGAACGCCATGCTTCCACATACAACTGGTTGACAAGGTCTTCGCTTACGTTGTTGGGCAGGTTGATGGTCACACTGATAGAGTGGTCTACCCATTTCTGGATGCGTCCCTGCATCTTCACCTTCATCAGCCAGTCTACATCGTTTGACGTAGCCTTGTAGTAAGGTGATTTTTCTACCAGTTCGTCAATTTCTTCCTGTGTATAGCGTTTGTCCGGATCGTATCCGTTGATTTTCATCCAGGTGAGGAATTTGTGGTGGAATACCACGTATTCTTCGAATGCATCTCCTGTTTCGTCCACAAAGTCTACATGTACATTCGCATCGTTCGGGTTTACTTTGCGGCGGCGTTTGTACACAGGCATAAATACCGGTTCGATACCGGAAGTAGTCTGTGTCATCAAGCTGGTAGTTCCTGTCGGAGCAATGGTCAAGCAGGCAATGTTTCTTCTACCGTACTTTTTCATTTCTTCGTACAGTTCCGGGTCAGCTTCTTTCAAACGGTTGATGAACGGGTTGTTCTTTTCACGTTCTGCGTCGTAGATTTCGAAAGCACCACGTTCTTTGGCCATGTTTACAGATGAACGGTAAGCCTCCAATGCGATTGTCTTGTGAACTTTCTCAGAGAATTCAGTAGCTTCTTCCGTACCATAACGCAATCCCATAGCGGCCAGCATGTCACCTTCTGCAGTGATACCTACACCTGTACGGCGGCCCAGTCCAGATTTGCGATAAATCTTTTCCCACAGATGACGTTCGCTTCCTTTCACCTCCATACTCTCTGGGTCAGAGTCAATCTTTTCAAGGATACGTTCAATCTTTTCCAGTTCCAAATCGATGATATCGTCCATGATGCGCTGAGCCAGTGCCACGTGTTTCTTGAACAAATCAAAGTCGAAGTATGCTTCCGGCGTAAAAGGATTTACTACGTATGAATACAAGTTGATGGCCAGCAGGCGACATGAATCATACGGGCACAATGGGATTTCACCGCATGGATTGGTAGATACCGTACGGAAGCCTAAATCTGCATAGCAGTCGGGTACAGATTCACGGATAATCGTATCCCAGAACAATACACCTGGTTCGGCTGATTTCCATGCGTTGTGTACAATCTTTCTCCACAAAGCTGACGCATCTATTTCTTTTGAAACCATCGGGTTGGGTGAATCTATCGGGTACTGCTGGGTATAAGGTTTTCCTTCTACAGCAGCCTGCATGAATTCGTCGTCTAATTTTACAGAGACATTGGCTCCGGTTACTTTTCCTTCGGTCATCTTGGCATCGATGAAAGATTCAGAGTCCGGATGCTTGATGGATACGCTCAGCATCAGGGCACCACGGCGTCCGTCTTGTGCTACTTCACGGGTAGAATTAGAATAGCGCTCCATGAATGGAACAAGACCGGTTGAAGTCAGGGCCGAATTTTTAACCGGAGAACCTTTCGGGCGGATGTGTGACAAGTCATGTCCTACACCACCACGTCGCTTCATCAGTTGTACCTGCTCTTCGTCAATGCGGATAATGGCTCCGTATGAGTCAGCGCTTCCGTCGAGTCCGATTACAAAGCAGTTTGATAATGAAGCAATCTGGTAATCGTTTCCAATTCCGGTCATCGGGCTTCCCTGAGGAACGATGTACTTGAAATGGTCAAGTAAATCAAAAAGTTCTTGAGAACTGAGTGCATTAGGATATTTGGCCTCTACGCGGGCTACCTCATTGGCAATTCGCCAATGCATATCCTCAGGCGATTTTTCATAGATGTTTCCAAATGAGTCTTTCACCGCGTATTTGTTTACCCAAACACGTGCGGCCAACTCGTCTCCTTTGAAATACTCCAATGAAGCGTTGTAGGCTTCATCGTAGTTGTACGTTTTTTTTTCCACGGTTGTTATATGAATAAGTTTGTTTTCAATAAAAATAAGTAAAAGTGTAGAAGGTTTGCTTTTATTGCTAACAAACGTCTGCAAATCTAAAGATGTTTTTTTAATTGGCAAAATAAAAAAGAAATAAGTTATTAACAATGTGGGTGGTTTTCTGTTTTTATTTTTTATTATATTGATAATTAATTGTTTGTGTGTTTTGTAAATCTGAAAAGTTTTCCAAAACGGAAAACATGCTTGAAATATGTGTATTTCTTGTCTGGTAAGCTGTAGGGATATTCAAGTATTCTTTTTACCTTTGTATAGTATCATATAAAGCCTATATATTATGGAATCAATAAAGAACAGACGGACCATTCGTAAATACAAGCAGGATGATGTGCCTGCCGCTTTGCTGAATGAATTACTGGAGGAGTCTTTCCGTGCTTCTACGATGGGAAATATGCAGCTGTATAGTGTGGTGGTAACCCGAGATGCAGAAATGAAATCACGTTTAGCACCGGCTCATTTTAACCAGCCAATGGTTACTTCAGCCCCTGTAGTGATCACTTTCTGTGCTGATTTTAACCGCTTCAGTAAATGGTGTGAACAGCGCAAGGCGGTACCGGGTTATAATAACTTTATTTCTTTCTTGAATGCGGCTACGGATGCTTTGCTGGTGACACAGAACTTCTGTACGTTGGCAGAGGAGGCTGGATTGGGAATTTGTTATTTGGGAACTACCATTTATAATCCAGACCAGATTATTGATTTGCTGGAGCTCCCCGAGTTGGTTGTTCCTGTAGCGACGATTACTGTTGGTTATCCGGATGAGTGTCCTGAACAGCCGGACCGTTTACCTGTGCAAGGGATTATTCATGAAGAAAAGTATCAGGATTACACACCTTCCATGATTGACCAGATTTATGCTTATAAAGAAGCACTGCCGGAAAACAAGCATTTTGTCGAAATCAATCATACCGAGACGCTGGCTCAAATCTTTACGGACATTCGCTATAAGAAGTCCGATAATGAATTTATGTCTGAGGGTCTGAAAAAGGTGCTGAAGCGTCAGGGATTTGATAAGTGATTATAGTTGATAGTTGAAAGATAATAAAAATGGCGGCTGGAATTCCAGTCGCCATTTTTATTATCTTGTGCGAAGACTCATTTCAATTTCTTCAATTTCTGCCTTAAATGATTTGTCTACGTCTACCTGATCTTTTACAATCTTGCATGCGTGCAATACGGTAGCATGGTCTTTGTTTCCAATGAGCTGACCAATTTTGGAGGAAGACGTATCGGTGTGCTTCTTGGCCAGATACATTGCCACTTGTCTCACCTGCACCACTTCCCGTTTACGGGTCTTGGTATGGATAGCCGTTTCATCTATCTTGTAATGCTCGCATACTTTGGCAATGATGTCGCTTACCGTCATCGGTTTGCTTTCTGCGCACTTCACAGCCTTTCTGACGATGCGTTGAGCCAAATCCAAGTCAATTTCCCGTTTGAACAAAATAGATTGTGCCAATAACGAGTTGACGATACCTTCCAGTTCACGCACGCTTTCGTTCACGCTTTCTGCGATGTAGCTGATGACAGATTCCGGAATGGTCAGTCCGTCGCGTTTTATCTTATTACGCAGGATGTTTTTCCGCAGTTCAATATCCGGTTTTTCCAATTCCGCTACCAGTCCCCATTTGAAACGGGTCAGCAGTCGTTCTTCCATTCCTTGAAGCATCACAGGGGCCCGGTCTGAAGTTAGAATCAGCTGTTTTCCGTTTTGGTGAAGATGGTTGAAGATATGGAAGAATGTATTCTGCGTTTTAGTCACTCCGGCAAACTCCTGAATATCATCAATGATGAGCACGTCGATAGTTTGGTAGAAGCTGATAAAATCATTGAAGTGGTTTGTACGTACTGAGTCTGTATACTGCACCTGGAAAAGGTGAGCCGATACATACAATACGCGTTTTTCCGGATATAATTCCTTGATACGGGTTCCGATGGCATTGATAAGATGAGTTTTACCCACACCTGATGGACCGTAGATGAATAACGGGTTGAAGGTACGTGCCGGATTCTGTGCTACAGTTTCCGCTACCGTTCTTGAAAATTCATTGCTATTTCCTTTGATGAAGTTCTCAAAGTTGTAGTTTGGGTTCAAATGCGGGTCCAAATCCTGTGGAGCAGGAGCTTGCAGAGGATTGGGTGCTTTATTCCCATTGTAAACAGGAGCCTGTTCTGGCAATGCAGAAGAACGTTTGGTTCCTTCTATATTAACAGTGATATGGTTTGTCTTATCTGTCAGGATAGAATACATCAACTCCGTGCCTTCACCTATTTCTTTATAAATGGCGGCGCGCAGCAGTCCCACATATTTTTCTTCCAGATATTCATAGAAGAAAGGGCTGGGGACGCCGATTGTCAATGCCTTTTCCGTAGCTTCATATTTTAAAGGTACGATAGGCTCAAACCATGTTTTAAAAGCCGTAGCATTTACATTGTCCTTTATGAAAGAGAGGCAACGATTCCACAATGCAACGGCTTGGTTATGTTCAATCATACGTGCGTTGTTATTAATAAAGCGAAACTTCTACGCTTGCAAATTTCGTAATCAAATTTCAGAAAAACAAATGCCTTTTTCCTTGCTTTTTATTTTAATAAATTAAAATGCTGATAAATAAGGGGTTATGAGGTTGTTAAATAAATGATAAAAAGAAATTCTCTTGTATTTTTATAATACTCTGTTTGTCAGTTATTTAATTGGTTGTCTTTGTTCTCGTGAAAACTCAAAAGTTGATTGCTTTATCTTTGAGAATCATGGGGTTGTAATCTGTTCGAAATATGTATTTTTACCTTGTTGCTATTTAGAACATTTCTATATAATAGGGAGTCGTGTGATATTTTTTACTTGAATGCTTATCCTTCTTTTTGCGGTAAAAAAAGAAGGCATATTAACCATATGCCTTCTTGTATATAGTTGATCCAGATTTGTTTATTTATCTTTCTTTCCGAAGAGAGAGAAGTGTACATATCGCTTCGGATGCTCTTGCAAATCTTTCAAAAGTGAGGCTGCATTGGCAGATGTGGCATTGAGGTTTTTATACAATGCGTCATCATTCAGCAGTAATCCGATAGAATTATCTTTGCTGCCTAATTTTTCTGTCAGCAGATGTACGTTCTGGAGAGTTGAATCTACTTTCTGGAAAGTGGCTGCATAGTCAATTCCCTTCAAGTTCTCACTGATGCCTTTCAGGTTTTCAGTGATAGCGGTTACGTTACTTGTCAGTTGAGGGATGTCTTTGCTCATCAGTCCATGAAGCTGTACACTGGTTGCATTAAGTGATGCTGTTAGTTTTTCTGCATTGTGCAATGTTTGCTTCAACGACGGGTCAGTTAACAACTGGTTTAGTGAACTCAGGATAGAATCTAATTTCGGCATCATTTGTTCCACTTTTGGGAGCAAGTCTTTTTCAGCTTTTCCCAAGATGCCGGCGTTGGCGGTTCCTTCAATGGTATCTCCCGGATTCAAAAACGTAGTTGAATCATATTGTAGCAACATATTCATCTTGACAGTTCCCAGCATCTCTGTCACCAATTCAGCTCTGCTTCCTGTGGGAATACGTAGGTCCTGATCTACTTCAATGCCCACAATGACATGTCCATGACGTTGATGGTCATATTGCAGATCGCGTACGATACCTATTTTATAGCCATTGGCAAACACAGGGCTTGATTGAGCCAGTCCATTCACATCGGTAAAGTCTACATAATAGTAGCTTTCAGGTTTGAACATGCTGATTCCTTTCAGGTAATTAATGCCGAAAAAAAGAATCAGTAACGCTCCGATTCCTGCTAGTCCGATTTTTACTTCTTTCTTCATATATATTCTTTTTCTTTTGTTATCTGTTTTGTTTGAATTCTCGTATTGCTTGGTTGATGTTTATTTTTGCTCCATCTTTAAAGGCTATAATAAACGCATCCTTAAATTTACTGTCCACTTTACTTCTTTTTAAGCGGAGTATCTTGTTGTAGTTAGTATCTGAACCATAGGTATATTTTATGATGCCTTTTTCCTGGTAACTGTCCACAGGAGAAAGCCCTTTGAATAGTTTGCTTTTAGGTGAAAGCTTACGGTCGGAAGTCAATATCTGTATTTTGAATACAGGCTTTCCCGCAGGATTCACTTCATTGTTTTGCAGAGCAACTTGTTTTGCGGGTGTGGTAGTCACTTCCGATGTTTCTGCTTCCGGTATATCTGTAGTCTCCGTAAAAGGAGCAGCATTTTCAACAGCCATCAGCTGGTTGCTTCCCGTAACTTTTTCTCCCTTATAATTCAGGAATGCCTGATAAATGCTTCGGGCCAGTGTAGAACTACCTTGTTCAGATAGCAGGAATGATTCTTCTGTGGGGTTAGTAATGTATCCAAGTTCTATCAGTACGCTAGGCATCGATGTAGCGCGTAGTACCAGAAATCCGGCTTGATGTACTCCTTTGTCTGTACGGTTGGCATTCCGGAAGCACCGTTGCACTGCCGTTGCGAAATTGACACTTTGTGCCATGTTTTTGTCTTGCAGAAATTCGAATATGATGTAGCTTTCTGCTGAGTTCGGGTTAAATCCGGCATAACGCTGTTTATAGTCATCTTCGATGAGAATTACCGCATTTTCTTTCTTGGCTACTTCCAGATTCTCTTCTGTACGGTGAAGACCAAGGGTATAGGTTTCAGTACCGCTAACTTTGCTGCTTCTTGAAGCTATTGAATTGGTGTGAATAGAAATAAAGAGGTCGGCTTTGGCGTCATTCGCAATTTCAGCCCTTCTATGCAGCGGAATAAACACATCTTTCTCACGTGTGTATACAACCCTTGTGTCCGGACAGTTTTGTTTGATGAGCCGTCCTAGTTTTAGAGCTACACTTAAGTTGATGTTTTTTTCCTTGCCTCTTCTGCCTATTGCTCCAGGGTCGTGTCCCCCGTGTCCGGCGTCAATCACAACGGTAAATTTTGTTTCCGCAGCGTATGCCTGTGGAAACAAGCTGAAGGTCACTAACAAGCTTGTTGCAAAAAACAGTATGTTGAATATTCTCTTCTGCATAATTAAAATAACGGGACAAAGTTAATATTTTTTTGTCGACTTGTTTTCTGTTGCTTCAAGAATTCTTCTATAGCTGTAATAATTGCTATAAAAACCGAAAAATAAGCAGGTCTTTGTTTTAAAATTTCTACATTTGTGTAATTCGTAAAACAGAAAGGAGTAATTTATGACATTAATTGACGGAAAAGCTGTTTCAGAACAGGTGAAACAGGAAATTGCTGCCGAAGTGGCTGAGATTGTAGCCAAGGGAGGGAAGCGTCCTCATTTAGCTGCCATTTTAGTCGGACATGACGGAGGTAGTGAAACTTACGTAGCCGCAAAGGTCAAGGCTTGTGAAGTATGCGGATTCAAATCAACTTTGATTCGCTACGAGTCAGATGTGACAGAAGAAGAACTTCTGGCAAAGGTACAGCAACTGAATGCTGATCCCGATGTGGACGGTTTTATTGTACAGCTTCCGTTGCCCGCTCATATCTCCGAGCAAAAAGTTATTGAAACGATAGACTATCGTAAAGACGTTGACGGTTTCCATCCCATTAATGTGGGACGTTTGTCAATTGGTCTTCCTTGTTATATCTCTGCAACGCCTAATGGTATCATGGAGCTGCTGCGTCGTTATCAGATTGAGACCAAAGGTAAGAAGTGCGTTATTTTAGGACGAAGCAATATTGTGGGGAAACCAATGGCTATGCTGATGATGCAGAAAGCCTGTCCGGGTGATGCCACAGTAACCGTATGTCACAGCCGGAGCAAGGATTTGATGAAGGAATGTCAGGAAGCCGATATTCTGATAGCTGCTATGGGACAACCTAATTTTGTAACAGCCGATATGGTGAAGGAAGGGGCTGTTGTGATTGATGTAGGTACTACACGTGTGCCCGATGCTACTAAAAAATCCGGTTTTAAATTGACGGGTGATGTGAAGTTTGACGAGGTTTCTCCGAAGTGTTCTTACATTACTCCGGTGCCTGGTGGGGTTGGTCCCATGACTATTGTTTCATTGATGAAGAATACACTGTTGGCTGGAAAAAAAGCAATATATTGAGAAAATAGAAGATTTTTTTTGAAGAAAAGTTTGCAGATTCAGAAAAATCCTTTACCTTTGCATCGCTTTTGAAAAGGAAGCCAACATGGTGACTATAGTTCAGTTGGTTAGAGCGTCAGATTGTGGTTCTGAATGTCGTGGGTTCGAGTCCCACTAGTCACCCTTTCTTCAAGAGCGATTTTTCATACCAACATGGTGACTATAGTTC
>CAMFND010000100.1 GCA_945965395.1 uncultured Bacteroides sp. | reverse complement strand
GCATACATCCAGTCCATACCGTTCTTTGCAAACAGCGGCATCAATGACTGAGTCAGTTCTTCTACTGTTTCATTGAATGCTTCCGACGGAGTATGTCCGTTTTCGCGAAGTACTTCATACTGTGCCAGCAGCAATCCCTGGATAGCTCCCATCAAAGAACCACGTTCACCAGTCAAGTCAGAAGTAGCTTCACGCTGGAAAGTAGTTTCAAACAAATAACCTGAACCGATACCGATACCCAATGCGATGGTACGTTCGTATGCCTTACCCGTAGCATCCTGGTAGATAGCATAAGAAGAGTTCAAGCCACGACCTTCCAAGAACATGGTACGCAAAGAAGTACCTGAACCTTTCGGAGCTACCATGATTACATCTACATCTGTCGGAGGAACTACGCCTGTACGGTCATTCCAAGTAATGGCAAAACCGTGAGAGAAGTACAGTGCTTTTCCTGCAGTCAGACAAGGCTTGATAGTAGGCCATACAGAAATCACAGCTGCATCCGACAACAAACACATAATTATAGTAGCTTTCTGGCAAGCTTCTTCAATGCTGAACAAAGTTTCTCCCGGTACCCATCCGTCAGCCACAGCCTTGTCGTAGGTCTTACCCTGACGCTGTCCGACAATGACGTTGAAACCGTTGTCACGCAGGTTCAAAGACTGGCCCGGTCCCTGTACACCGTAACCGATAACAGCAATGGTTTCGTCTTTCAATACTTCACGTGCTTTTTCCAATGGAAACTCTTCGCGGGTCATTACATTTTCAATAACTCCGCCAAAATTCATTTGTGCCATAATTTTCTTACAATCTTTTTACGCAGCCTGAAGCTGCTAGTTGTTAGTATAATGTTAATCTCTAAAAATCACTTTACTCCGGACTACGACCTCCGATCCGTTTTTCTTTACCTCTACATCGTATTCATTTTCGCCCGTCTGTTCCCGATAGAAACTCAAGGTATCTCCGTAATAGCTTTCGGCCACATAGGCCATCTCAAACCGACGGATACACTTTTCACGGAACATTTCCATAGGGAACAAATCCAGAATATGCTCGATGTACTTGATGCTGTTCACGTGGCCGTTCAAGTCAATGTCACTGTATTTCACCTGACATTCGCCCACCAGTTCCGGATGACTCACCTTGATGCGTCCGGGTTTGTCAATCGGACAGTCCTTCACGCACACATAGTCTACTATCGACCCGCCGTGCAGTGTCAGCAAATCGGCCGGCTTGCGGGTTTCCATACTAATCATGGCCCATATCGAACGGGCATAGCCAATGGCTTTTCCATCTTTATCTAGGATGGCAAAATTTCGGTCCGTAAACAGGCGGTACACATTTTCCACCCATGTCTGTATGGAGAAACTTTCGTATGCGCGAGGCATATCCTCCAGTTCTATTGCCAGTCGGGAAAGCACCCACGTGTAATGATTCTCATTCAGCGTGGCAATACCAAATCCTCTGTCGGCTGCATGAAACCCGGCGCAGTTCAGCAAATGGTTGCCCAATACGCCCATGGTCAGCCGTTCCATAAAATCCACATGAAACGGTTCGGCTACAAACCGATAAGTTCCAACTTTACTGTCCTCTGTCATATCTCAATCTTTTTGATTCTGATACCGTTCTTCGCGGTGTGCCAGATACTCATTCACCCGCTCAAAGCAACTTGTCGAAACGGCAATACGTCCGGAGCGTACAAACTGCAACACACAGTTCAGCTGTTTCAGTTCCTGATACAGCGACGTGATGTCATCGCTCATTCCCACCATTTCCACGATTGAAAAAGTAGGATTCACCTCTACGATATGAGCGCTGTAACGACGAATCACTTTCGAAGCTTCCGGATTGGCCTGAAACTCCGGAGTAGCAACCTTGTACATGGCTACTTCACGCTGGAAAATCTCCTTATCCGTGAAATAATGCGCCTGAATCACGTCTATCTTCTTCTCGATTTGTGTCACCACCTTATCTATTACATCTGGAGTAGTCCAGCAAGTAATAGTGTATTTGTGCACTCCCTTTATGGAAGAAGCCGACACATTCAGACTTTCAATGTTTATCTGACGACGGGTAAACACAGCCGTAATCTGATTCAATATACCGGCAATGTTTTCCGAATGAACGATGATTGTATATAAAGTCTTGTTGCTATTCATAATTCACCTCCTTCTCCTCTCAACATTCCATTAACATATAGTTGACCGAACTTCCCGGAGGAGTCATCGGCAACACGTTTCCTTCTTCTACCACACAAATCTCCAACAGGAAAGGACCGTCGGTCGACAACATTTCCTGAATGCCGTCGTTCAGTTCCTCACGGCTCATCACTCTTCGTGAGGCAATTCCATAAGCCGAAGCAATCTGCATGTAATCCGGATTCATCATCGGAGTAAAGGAATAACGGCGATTGAAGAACATAGCCTGCCACTGACGTACATTACCCAGGTAATTGTTGTTCATCAATATAATCTTGACCGGAGACTTCTGTTCCATCACCGTGCCCAGTTCCTGCATGGTCATCTGCAAACCTCCGTCACCCATAAAGGCACACACCGTACGGTCCGGGCGACCGAATGTTGCCCCAACGGCAGCCGGAAGACAGAAACCCATGGTTCCCATACCACCGGAAGTAACGATACTGCGAGGTTTTGTGAATTTGAAATAACGGCAAGCCATCATCTGGTTCTGACCTACATCGGTCACCAGAATCGCTTCATTATGGGTAGCTTCGCTGACTGCATTCACCACTTCACCCATATTAATCGGTCCTTCTTTCGGGAATACTTCTTTTTCGATTACCTGATTGAATTCCTTCTCCTCGTATGGCGTGAAGCTTGCAATCCATTCCTCGTGTTTCTGCGGCTGAATCAATTCAGTAAGTAAAGACAAGGTGCGTTTGCAGTTTCCGAGCACCGGTACATCTACCGCCACATTCTTTCCGATTTCCGAAGGGTCCACATCTAAATGAATTATTTTGGCCTGTTTGGCGTAGGTTTCCAGTTTTCCCGTCACACGGTCATCGAAACGCATACCTACGGCAATCAGCACATCACATTCGTTGGTCTTCACATTCGGGCCTAAATTACCGTGCATACCCAGCATACCTTTATTCAGGCGGTGGTTGCTTGGCAAAGCCGACAAACCCAGCAAGGTACATCCACACGGGATGTCTGCCTTTTCTACAAAGTTCTGCAACTCTTTCTGGGCATTACCCAATTCTACTCCCTGGCCAACCAGCACCAACGGACGTTTAGCTGCATTGATTAAGGCAACCGCCTCAGCTACTGCTGTAGAATCAGTTTCAGGATCCGGATCATAACTGCGAATGAAATCAACGTTTACCGGCTCATAATCCGTCATGTCCACTTGTGCATTCTTGGCAAAATCGAGCACCACCGGTCCCGGACGTCCGCTACGTGCGATATAGAACGCACGAGCCACTGCCCAAGCTACATCCTCCGCACGGCGAATCTGATAGCTCCATTTTGAAATCGGCTGCGTCACGCCCACCAGGTCAACTTCCTGAAAGGCATCCGTACCCAGCAATCCGGCTCCCACCTGACCGGCAATCACCACAATCGGTGTACTGTCAATCATGGCATCGGCTATTCCTGTAATGGTATTGGTAGCCCCCGGACCACTTGTCACCAGGCAAACACCCACTTCTCCCGATACACGGGCAAAACCTTGAGCTGCATGTGCAGCCCCTTGTTCATGACGAACCAGAATGTGATTCAATCTGTCGCGATGGTCATACAACGCATCGAATACCGGCATGATAGCCCCTCCCGGATAGCCGAAAAGCGTCTTCACGCCTTCATGCTCCAAAGAGCGCATCAATGCTTCCGAACCTGATATTTTTTCTTTACTCATAAGCCTCTCTTTATTCTACGATTCTCACTCCACCTTTATCTGCTGAGCTCACCATGCTGGCGTATGCCTTCAGTGCCTTCGAAACCTTCCGGTCGCGTGTCACCGGTGTCATCGGGCGCTGAGCCAGTTCTTCATCCGAGAGCTTCACATTGATAGAGCGGTTAGGAATATCTATTTCAATGATGTCACCATCTACAATCTTACCGATGTTACCTCCGGCAGCTGCTTCCGGAGAAATATGTCCGATACTCAGTCCGGAAGTTCCTCCACTGAAACGTCCGTCGGTAATCAGCGCACATTCTTTACCCAAATGTTTGGATTTAATATAAGAGGTAGGATACAGCATCTCCTGCATACCCGGACCACCTTTCGGACCTTCATGAGTAATGACTACTACATCACCGCTCACAACCCTACCTCCCAAGATTCCCTCGCAGGCAGCTTCCTGCGAATCGAACACCTTGGCTGGTCCGGAGAACTTCCAGATGCTTTCATCCACTCCGGCTGTTTTTACCACACAGCCATCCTGTGCGATATTTCCTTTCAATACAGCCAAGCCACCATCCTTGCTGTACGCATGCTGCAAGTCGCGAATGCATCCGTTGGCACGGTCGGTATCCAGTTCCTTATAAGTGGCATTCTGTACGCCTAACTGAATACAGAACTTACCGCCCGGTGCACTTGAATAAATGCGCTGTGCTTCTGCATCGACTTCCGGTACACAAATAGCATATTTTGCAATAGCTTCTGCCAGTGTCGTTCCATCCACACGATGAACCGTAGTATCCAGCAGTCCGCCTTTGGCCAGCTCGCCCAGAATGTTCAGGATACCTCCGGCACGGTTCACATCCTGAATGTGGTACTTCTGTGTATTGGGAGCCACCTTGCAAAGACAAGGCACCCGACGTGACAACATATCAATGTCGTCCATCTTAAAATCCACTTCCGCTTCGTGAGCTACAGCCAGCAGGTGAAGCACTGTATTGGTAGAACCACCCATGGCAATATCGAGCGTCATGGCGTTCAGGAAAGCCTGACGAGTGGCGATACTGCGTGGCAGCACACTGTCGTCTCCTTCCTCATAATATTTATAAGCATTCTTTACAATCAATGCGGCTGCATCCTTGAACAGCTGTTTACGGTTGGTATGAGTAGCCAAGATGGTACCATTTCCCGGAAGTGCCAGACCGATGGCCTCATTCAAGCAGTTCATAGAGTTGGCAGTAAACATACCCGAGCAGCTTCCGCATCCCGGGCAAGCATGACGTTCAATTTCAGCTACGTCTTCATCACTTATCGTCGAATCGGCCGATTTAATCATGGCATCAATCAAATCCAGATGTTGTCCGCCCCACTCTCCGGCCTCCATCGGTCCACCAGACACGAACACAGTCGGAATATTCAGACGCATGGATGCCATCAGCATCCCCGGGGTAATCTTGTCACAGTTGGAGATACATACCATCGCATCCGCCTTGTGTGCATTCACCATATATTCTATACTGTCGGCGATGATGTCGCGCGAAGGCAAAGAATACAACATCCCGTCATGCCCCATCGCGATTCCGTCGTCGATGGCAATGGTATTAAATTCTGCGGCAAAGCATCCCAGCTTCTCAATTTCTGCCTTGACCTGCTGACCAATTTCATGCAGGTGAGTATGCCCCGGTACAAATTGTGTAAAAGAATTCACGATGGCGATAATCGGTTTTCCCATCATTTCCTTTTTCATTCCATTGGCCACCCATAATGCTCTGGCACCTGCCATGCGGCGACCTTCCGTGCTCATCGAACTACGTAACTGATGTTTCATTTTCCTCACTCTTTAATTAAAAAGCCTCTCTCATCGTCTGGTGAGAAAGGCTTTCCATATTATCACAACTGCATGATTACATACACGAAACCTTCTCACCTCTTGGTGCCACGACCACGACGCGAATAATATGCAGGACTGCCAGGTTTACCAATGTATTCAGTGTAATCATATCTGTCTTCTCTCGTTTTTTGTTTACAGATGCAAAGGTAAAGGGTTTTTTGTAACATGCAAATAAAATGACACTTTTTTTTCAAATAAATTATTATTCGTAAGAAAGTCTGCATTTTTTGTTGTCAGTTTATCACCTCCACATTTTCATATACAACGCATAAATTTAGGCAGACTCATCTCTGCAAAACTTCTGAATCTAGTCTTTCATCTTATTGCTATTTCCTATCCTAAGGTCTATTTATTTAAGAATACATCACGATATACCTTATTTTATTTCGTTTAAAGAATCTAATTCTTATTCTTTTTTAATATCTGCGCGTTTTTTAAAAAAAACATTTGGATATTGATGTTTTTTTATATCTTTGCCACCAATTAAAATTCAACTTTAAAAACAACTAAAGCTATGAAACATTTTGGAAAAATGATTGTTGGTGCTTGCACCGTTTTAACCTTAACTTGTACACCTGCTCAACTGCTTGCTCAAAGCCTTTCACCTTCCACTCAGTGGGAATGGAACAAAGGTACCATCGTGATAAAATCCCCGGAACGCCCAGCCGGACAGGAGTCTGTCATCGGTTTGACTGTACCTAAGATGAATGTCGTACGCGTAGGTTTCGTAGGACTGGGAATGCGTGGTCCGGGAGCTGTTGAGCGTTTCACCCACATTGCCGGAACTAAAATCGTAGCTTTGTGTGACTATGAAAAAGAACGTGCAGAAAAATGCCAGAAATACTTGCAGAAAGCTTGTCTGCCTGAAGCAGCTGTGTATTCAGGTGCAGAAGGATATAAGGCACTCTGCGAACGCGAAGATATTGATCTGGTATACATTGCAGCCGACTGGGATCACCACTTCCCGATTGCCAAGTATGCCATGGAGCATGGAAAGAACGTAGCCATCGAAGTTCCTTCAGCTATGAATCTGGAACAGTGCTGGGAACTTATCAACCTGTCTGAAACTACTCGCAAGCACTGCATGATTCTGGAAAACTGCTGCTATGACTGGTTCGAAATGAACACCCTGAACATGGCACAGCAGGGAGTATTCGGAGAAGTACTCCGCGCACAAGGAGCTTACATCCATAACCTGGATGATTTCTGGCCTTACTATTGGAAAAACGGAAAAGAAGACAAACTGGGATGGCGCTTGCGTTACAACAAAGAAAACCGTGGTGACGTATACGCTACTCACGGCCTTGGCCCTGTAGCTCAGGCATTGGATATTCACCGTGGTGACCGTATGACAACCCTGGTAGCAATGGATACAAAATCGGTACACGGAAAAGCCCTGGTAGAAAAAGCAACCGGCGAACCTTGTGATGAATTCCGTAACGGTGACCATACTACTACACTTATCCGCACAGAAAACGGTAAAGTAATCGAAATCCAGCACAACGTAATGAATCCTCAGCCCTACAACCGTCTGTATCAGCTGACCGGAACAAAAGGATTCGCTAATAAATATCCGGTAGAAGGATATGCCGTAGACGCTGCTCAGATGAAAGCCTCTGGTGTACAGCCGAAAGTAGACAACCTGAGTTCTCACTCATTCCTTCCGGAAAAAGAAATGGAAGCACTGGTCAACAAATACCAGCATCCTATCTTGAAGAAATACGGTGAAATGGCAAAAGAAGTAGGCGGACACGGTGGTATGGACTTCATCATGGACAGCCGTATGGTATACTGTCTGCAGAATGGTCTGCCATTGGATATGGACGTATACGACTTGGCTGAATGGTGTGCACTGGCCGAATTAGGTGCTATCTCTATGGACAACGGATGTGCAGCTGTAGCATTCCCCGACTTTACTCGCGGACACTGGAACGACGTGAAAGGCTTCCACCATGCATTTGCTACTCCGGAAGATGAAGCTGCTGCCGAACTGGCTGCTGAAACTGCTACCCTTTCACTCAAGGCACAGGGTATGAAGGAATGGCTGGCAAAATCAAAGAAAGCTGAAGTATCAAAAGAAGAAGCTGAAGCACGCGTAAAACAACTTTCTACTCAGTTGGAAAAGACTCAGAAGAAAGCTAACGGTGCAGAAAGCAAGGAACTGAAAGACGCCGTAAAACAAGCAGAAAAGATGCTGAAACAAGCTCAGAAAATGCTGAAATAATCATATTTTACCAAAGGTATTAGTTCCTATATACCTAAAACTAAAAGGCCGGTCTCTATTTTGAGAATCCGGCCTTTTTCTTTATCTGGCACTAGTTTTTTCGGACTGCTCCATCCAATTCAAATTCGAATATATAGATAAACCCTGGAGTTCCCACAATATTTCTCCATAGAAATACATCTGTCATTTTGTTCATTTTTTCTTCTCCAGAAAAGAAAATTCAGCCCTCAGGTTTATCCTTGTGTATATCCTACGAAGGAAAATGATTTTAGAAAAATCAAGAAGAAACAGGATATCACATAAGAAAAGACAGGAGAAATCAAAAAAAGATATTTTATCTACAAAAAAGGAATAAATAATTAAAACAAATATCATTCAGTCACTTTAAAGATTTTTCTATTCCCGCTTGAAATAGAAAATAAAGTCCTCAAAAGTCTTCATTTTAAGGTCCGCGAAAAAGACTCAAGTGCGTTTGTTCCAAAACTCCTAAGAGTTTTCAGAAAAACGCAAGGACGTTTTAGGCAAAACTCCTTTGCGTTTGACTCCGAACGCCAAAGCGATTTTTCCGGATTTTCATTTTTCATTCTATCATGACAACCGTTCCATTCCTCTTCTGCCCCCTCTACAGATAGCTGTGGCGCAGGTTAGATTTTTAATTCCAAAAAGGCAGCTACACGGATGGAACATTTTGTATCAAACTACGGTTAGCAGATTTTTCGAATTCAACACTTCTTGTCAGCAATCACCCAGAATAAACAAGCATTTTGACAAAAAAAAGAATGTCATTCCCGAAGCAAGAAAGACTACTGAAAGCCTTTGCGGGAATGACATTCCTTATTTCAATCTATCTTTGGCGGCACACTCGCACGCCCGGCATCTTAAATACCCAAAGATTTCTTCACTGCATCTACTTTTTCAGTTGCATCGGCCAGCGCACCTGCATAGCACTTCGGGCAATGCATTTCGCCCTTGATTTCCATGTAGAACTTAATCTTAGGTTCTGTTCCGGAAGGACGTACAGAAACTTTTGTACCATCAGCTGTAAAGAACTGAAGCACGTTGGAAGGTTCCGGCATATCCAGGTCTGTAGCTTTTCCAGTATTGTCGGTAGCCTTCAAAGTCTTGTAGTCTTTCACCAATACCACTTCCGAACCACCTAATTCTTTCGGCGGGCATGCACGGAAGTTGTCCATCATGGCCTTGATTTCGTCAGCACCTGTCTTACCCGGTTTCACTACGTTGACTGTTACTTCCAGTGAGAAGCCATATTCTACGTAGATTTCCATCAGCACGTCATACAAAGTCTTGCCCTGGTCTTTAGCCCATGCACAGATTTCAGCCAGCAATGAACATGCAGAAACGGCATCTTTATCACGTACGAAGTCTTCTGCCAGGAATCCGTAGCTTTCTTCACCGCCACCGATGTATTGTTCCTGACCTTCACGCAAACGGATTTCACGGGCAATCCATTTGAAGCCGGTGTAACAGTCGAGCATCTTAATCTGGTTCTTGTCGGCAACCTTCTTAATCAATTCCGTAGTAACAATGGTCTTCACGATGAATTCGTTGCCTTTCATCTTGCCCATAGCGATACGGTTCTTGATGATGTAGTACAAGAAAATCAAACAAGTCTGGTTACCGTTAATCAATACCCATTCACCCTTGCTGTCCTTGCAAGCCATACCTACACGGTCAGCATCCGGGTCGGAAGCCATCACAATGTCGGCATCGATTTCTTTTGCCAGCTTGATGGCCAATGTCAGTGCTTCTGCATTTTCCGGGTTTGGAGATACCACTGTAGGGAAGTCGCCGCTCTTCACCATCTGTTCGGCTACGCAATGTACGTTTTCAAAGCCCCACAATTTGAGTGACTGCGGAATCAACTTCATACCAGTACCGTGAATCGGAGTGTACACAATCTTCAGGTCTTTCTGACGCTGGATTACTTCCGGATCGATAGACAATGTGTGTACCTGACGCAGGTATTCGTCGTCAATTTCCTTACCTACAATCTGAATCAGTTCTTTGTTGCCCTGGAACTTGATTTCGCTTACGCTGGTAATCTTGTTCACTTCGTCGATGATACCCTTATCGTGCGGAGCCAGCACCTGTGCACCGTCTTCCCAGTATGCCTTGTAGCCGTTGTATTCTTTCGGGTTGTGAGAAGCAGTGATGTTGATACCGCTCTGGCAGCCCAGGTGACGGATGGCAAATGACATTTCCGGAGTAGGACGCATATCTTCAAACAAATATACCTTGATGCCGTTGGCAGTAAAGATGTCGGCAGAAATTTCTGCAAACTTACGGCTATTGTTACGGCAGTCGTGACCTACCACTACTGAAATGTCTTTCTTTCCGGCAAAGCATTTGTTCAGGTAGTTAGCCAAGCCCTGAGTAGCAGCACCTACCGTATAGATGTTCATTCTATTGGAACCGGCTCCCATGATACCGCGCAAACCACCTGTTCCGAATTCCAGGTCTTTGTAAAACGCATCAATCAAATCGGTCTTATCCGGATTTTCAAGCATGGCTTTTACTTCGGCCTGTGTTTCGGCATCGTATGCTGCGGTCAACCACGTTTGAGCCTTCTCTGTACACTGTTTAATTAATTCATTGTTTTCCATGATTATAATGTTTAATAAATAATAAATCGTTCTATAAGAGACAGACAAAAATAAAAGATTCAAAGAAATTATCCTAATAAAAACCTTCGTATTTTTTAGAGTCAATCCAAAAAGATTGTAGCTTCAGGATTTCTTAATATCTTTGTAACCGCTTAACAAATACGAAAAAATGAGACAAAAAATGATACTGGCACTGGCTTTGGGAGGAATGCTGTCTGCCCAGGCCCAGCACGTCCAGGAGAGCAACTTCTGCTCTCCTTTTGATTTTCCGATTCTGCTCAGTGCCAATTTTGGAGAACTTCGTCCGAACCATTTTCACAACGGACTGGACATCAAGACGCAAGGCGTTACAGGTAAACCGATTCACTGCATTGCCGACGGTTATGTGTCGCGCGTGGCAGTGCTGCACGGAGGATACGGACAGGCCATTTACGTGACGCACCCCAACGGACTGACTTCGGTGTATGGACATGTGATTTCATTCGCAAAAAACATACAGACTTACGTACGTCAATATCAGTATGCGCATGAAACGTTTGTGTGCGACCTGAAATTCCAGCCCGGACAATTCCCAGTGAAGAAGGGAGACATCATTGCCCTGAGCGGTAATGAAGGGGCTTCAGCCGGACCTCACCTGCATCTGGAGCTGCGACGCACCGAAACGGGGGAATACATTGACCCGATGCCGTATTTCAAACATCTGCTGAAAGACAGCAAAGCACCTGTAGGCAACCTCATCGGTATTTATCCCATACAGGGAAAAGGGGTGGTCAACGGGTCCAGCCATAAGAAACTCCTCGCCATCGGCAACCTGAAACAGCCTATACACGCATGGGGAGAGATTTATACCGGCATCAGCGCCAAGGATTACATGGACGGTACGTCGAATTTCTACGGAGTACACTCGGTTACGCTGTATGTAGACTCTGTGCAGGTATTCAACAGCACGACCGACAAGGTGCTGCCCGATGAGAACCGGATGATCAACGGCTTTACCGACTATGAGGAACTGACCCGCACCCGCCGGCTCATCATGCGTTCCTACAAGCTTCCGGGCAACCGGTTGCGACTGCTGCACACCAACGAGAACCGGGGGGCTGTAACCATCGACAAGGAAAGAGATTATCATTTCCGATATGTATTGGAAGACAACTTCGGGAACCGCAGAATCTATCAATTTATCGTAAAGGGTAAACGGCAGGATATTCCTGAATACAAGCCGGAAGCCAATGAAATGCTTTACTGGAACCAGGCAAACGTCATTCAGAAACCGGGTATGGAACTGGTGGTGCCACGCTATTATGTGTACGAGGATGTGCCGCTCCGCACGGACATGTGGGGAGACAGTTCACGTATCGCCTTCGACTACATACTGGATGCCGGACGGACACCCATACACAGCTATTGCGAGTTGTCCATCGGCCTGCGCCACATGCCCGTGACCGACACCACGAAATACTACATCGTGCAGAAAGCCGGAAAACGGCGAAGCTCCATGGGAGGAAAATACGCCAACGGATGGATAAAGACGCGCGTACGCTCACTCGGCACCTTCTCTGTGGACGTGGATACCATTGCCCCGCAAATCACTCCTATCGGTCAGGGCGGATGGCGCACCAGCCGAAATATCCGTTTCCGGATAAAGGATATGGAATCGGGCATCGGAAGCTACAAGGTATACATCGACGGCAAGTTCGTTTTGTTTGGCCTGAAAAAAGGCATTTTAGTGATTCAGGACCCGGAGAAAGTAAAGAAAGGGGTACCACACAAACTGGAAGTGACGGTGACCGACCAATGCGGAAACATGGCACGCAAGGAATACAAATTTTAAAACCGCCTTTTATTTTTAAATCATAAAAAACAATCTGTTCGTATGAAAATGAAAAGATTACTGCTGGCTGTCCTTCTGCTGACAGCATACATGGCCAACGGATGGGCATGTACAAACTTCATCGTAGGAAAGAAGGCTTCGGCCGACGGTTCCGTCATCGTTTCTTACTCTGCCGATTCTTACGGTATGTTCGGCTATCTGTGCCATTTCCCGGCTGCACAGCATGCTCCGGGCACCATGCGCGACATCTACGACTGGGATTCGGGCAAATACCTCGGTAAAATCAAGGAAGCCAAACAGACGTACAATGTCATCGGCAACATGAACGAATTTCAGGTTACTATCGGAGAAACGACTTTCGGCGGACGTCCGGAACTGGTGGACAGCACCGGTATCATGGACTACGGGAGCTTGATTTACGTGGCACTGCAACGTTCACGCACCGCCAAGGAAGCCATCAAGGTGATGACTGACTTAGTGAAGGAATACGGTTATTACAGCAGCGGTGAGTCTTTCTCCATTGCCGACCCGAACGAAGCATGGATTATGGAAATGATTGGTAAGGGACCGGGCGTGAAAGGAGCCGTATGGGTGGCTGTACGCATTCCGGACGACTGCATTGCCGCACATGCCAACCAGAGCCGCATCCATAAATTTGACATGAACGACAAGGAAAACTGTCTGTACTCGCCCGATGTCATTTCATTTGCCCGCGAAAAAGGTTATTTCAGTGGGGTAAACAAGGATTTCAGCTTTGCCGATGCCTATTGCCCGCTCGACTTCAGCGGCTTGCGTTTCTGCGAAGCACGTGTATGGAGCTTCTACAACATGTTCAGCAAATCAACCGGACAGTCTTACCTTTCTTACATTCAAGGTGACAGCAAGGAACCGATGCCTTTGTACGTAAAACCCGACAACAAGGTTTCCGTACGCGACATCCAGCACGCCATGCGTGACCACTACGAAGGTACGGCCCTCGACATTACAAAAGACATGGGAGCCGGCTGCTTCCAGATGCCTTACCGTCTGTCTCCGCTGACGTTCAACGTTGACGGTCAGGAATATTTCAACGAACGCCCCATCTCTACTCAGCAGAGTGCGTTCGTATTCGTATCGCAGATGCGCTCTACCCTGCCCGACGCCATCGGTGGTGTGCTCTGGTTCGGACTGGACGATGCCAACATGACGGTGTTCACCCCGGTGTACTGCAACACAGACAAGGTACCTTATCCGTATCAGCAGGAGAACGGTGACTGCGTGACTTTCTCATGGGACTCTGCTTTCTGGATTTACAACTGGGTGGCCGACATGATTCGTCCGCGCTACAACCTGATGGTAGAAGACATGCGTACCGTGCAGAATACGCTGGAAGATACCTATGCACAATCGCAGGAGGGCATTGAAAGTGCAGCCCTGAAACTGTATCAGCAGAATCCAGCCAAGGCTAAAGAATACCTGACCAACTATACCCACATGACGGCTCAGACTGCCGTAGACAGCTGGAAGAAGTTGGGAGAATTTTTGATTGTACGCTACAACGACGGTGCGGTAAAACGCATGCAGAACGGACAGCTGCAACGTCCGGAAACAGGAAACACGGCTCCACTGGACCGTCCGGGATACAGCAAGGAATTCTTGCAGGAACTGGTAAAAGCAACCGGCGAACGCTATAAAATGAAAGAGTTGAAGTAGGATATTTTTCTGCTGCTTTCTCATTCTACAATCAAAAGTTATGATTATTTTTGCAAAAAATAAAGCATATAAGCGAATCAGAACAAGCTAAATGATAGAGAAACATATTGTACTCGAAGATATCGACCCGGTAATCTTCTACGGCCCCAACAACGCCCACATACAAATGATCAAGGCCCTGTTCCCGAAACTGAGAATAGTGGCACGCGGCAATGTCATCAAGGTCATGGGAGATGAGGAGGAAATGTGTGCCTTCGAAGAAGCCGTTCTTGCACTGGAAAAATATTGTGTGCAATATAACTCGCTCAATGAGGAAACAATTCTCGACATCGTAAAAGGCAATGCGCCTAAAACGGAAAAGGCGGGAAACGCCATCGTGTTCAGCGTGACGGGTAAGCCCATCATCCCCAGAAGCGAGAACCAGCTGAAACTGGTGCAGGAGTTTGAAAAGAATGACATGATTTTTGCCATCGGTCCCGCCGGTTCGGGTAAAACCTATACCGCCATAGCACTGGCAGTGCGGGCGCTGAAGAACAAGGAAATCAAAAAAATCATCCTGAGCCGCCCTGCCGTGGAAGCGGGCGAGAAATTGGGTTTCCTGCCGGGCGACATGAAGGATAAAATCGACCCTTACCTGCAACCGCTGTACGATGCCTTGCAGGACATGATTCCGGCTGCCAAGCTGAAGGAATACATGGAATTGAATGTCATCCAGATTGCCCCGCTGGCTTTCATGCGCGGACGTACGCTGAATGATGCCGTAGTTATTCTAGACGAAGCCCAGAACACGACTACCCAGCAAATCAAGATGTTTCTCACCCGCATGGGTATGAACACCAAAATGATTGTCACAGGAGACATGACACAGATTGACCTTCCCTCTTCGCAGACTTCCGGACTCGTGCAGGCCATCAAGATTCTAAAGGGTGTGAAGGGCATCAGTTTCATCGAACTGAACAAGAAAGACATCGTACGTCATAAACTGGTGACACGCATCGTGGAGGCTTACGAAAAATTCGAGGAGAAAGAGAAAGCAGAAAGAAAAACTACGCGTACGGCTAAAGAACCGGAAAAAACGCCGCAGGCATAAACCATAAATGAATTTCTATTCATTACTAAACATAACAAGACAATGAGTAAAGCATTAACAAAAACAGACTTTCACTTTCCTGGACAGAAAAGTGTGTATCATGGAAAAGTACGTGATGTGTATAACATCAATGACGAAAAGTTGGTAATGGTTGCTACCGACCGTATCTCGGCGTTCGACGTCGTATTACCGGAAGGTATCCCTTATAAAGGACAGATGCTGAACCAGATTGCAGCCAAATTCCTGGATGCAACTACTGACATCTGCCCGAACTGGAAACTGGCTACTCCCGACCCGATGGTAACAGTGGGCGTGATGTGTCAGGGATTTCCTGTTGAAATGATTGTACGCGGTTACTTGTGCGGAAGTGCATGGCGTGCTTACAAGAGCGGTGTACGCGAAATCTGCGGTGTACGTCTGCCGGAAGGCATGAGAGAAAACGAAAAGTTCCCTCACCCGATTATCACTCCGACTACCAAAGCTGAAATGGGATTGCACGACGAGGATATCTCTAAAGAAGAAATCCTGGCGAAAGGTCTAGCTACTCCTGAAGAATATGCCACACTGGAAAAATATACATTAGCTTTGTTCGAACGCGGTACTCAGATGGCTGCTGAACGCGGCTTGATTCTGGTGGATACAAAATATGAATTCGGAAAGTACAACGGTGAAATCTACCTGATGGACGAAATCCATACTCCGGACTCCAGCCGTTATTTCTATTCTGAAGGCTACCAGGAACGCTTCGAAAAAGAAGAACCACAGAAACAGTTGTCTAAAGAATTCGTACGCGAATGGCTGATGGCCAACGGATTCCAAGGTAAGGAAGGACAGCAGGTTCCTGAAATGACTCCGGCTATCGTAGAATCTATCAGCGACCGCTACATTGAGCTGTACGAACACATCACTGGCGAAAGCTTCGTGAAGGGTGAAACAGAAGACCTGACCAAACGTATCGAAAAGAACGTAACAGATTATTTGACTCTTTAATATCCCTATCTCCCTTTAAGGCGGCCCGTGCTGCCTTAAAGGGAGATTCAAAATTTATCCCATCCTAATATTTTTCGCATGTCTCACTATCCACAAGAAAAAATCAAGCCATATAATGAAGATGAGGGCAAGGCTGCTCAGGTAGAGAAAATGTTCGACCATATCGCCCCGGCCTACGACAACCTGAACCACCTGATGTCATGGGGAATCGACAAAAGCTGGAGAAAAAAGGCCATTCGCCTGCTGAAGCCCTACCACCCGCAACGTATCATGGACGTGGCTACCGGAACGGGAGACTTTGCCATTCAGGCCTGCCAGATGCTGCAACCAGCCGAACTGATTGGCACGGACATTTCGGAAGGCATGATGAACGTAGGACGGGAAAAAGTAAAACAGCTGGGACTGGACAAGCAGATTTCTTTTGCGAAAGAGGACTGTACGGCTTTGTCGTTCCCAGACAACCGGTTCGATGCCATTACCGTGGCATTCGGCATCCGTAATTTTGAACACTTGGACCTCGGCCTGAAAGAAATGTACAGGGTACTGGTTCCCGGAGGACATCTGGTCATTCTGGAACTGTCGGAACCGGAACATTTCCCCATGAAACAAGGATATGCAGTTTACTCCAAGGTGGTGATACCTGCACTGGGAAGACTGCTGTCGAAAGACCGTAGTGCCTATACTTATCTTCCTGAATCCATCAAGGCTTTCCCCCAAGGAGAAATCATGCAGGAAATTATCCGGAAAGCTGGCTTCAGCCAGGTAGAATTCAAGCGCCTGACAATGGGTACTTGCACACTCTATTTCGCTACCAAATAACTAAATTCTTTGAACCTTATGAAAAAATTTGGCTTAATCGGCTATCCGCTCGGACACTCATTCTCCAGAAATTTTTTCAATGAGAAGTTCCATTCCGAGAATATTGATGCCGAATATGTGAACTTTGAAATTCCAAGCATTGATGAACTTCCGCACATCATTCAAGCAAATCCTTCGCTTGCAGGACTTAATGTGACTATCCCTTACAAAGAGAAAGTTATTTCCTATCTGGACGAACTGGATAAGGATGCACGCGAAATCGGAGCGGTGAACGTAATTAAAGTGGAACACACTAAGGGAGGCACCAAACTGAAAGGATATAACTCAGACATTATCGGATTTGTGCGTTCCATCGAAGCGCTGCTGGAACCTTATCACAAGAAGGCATTGATCCTGGGTACCGGAGGAGCTTCCAAAGCCATTCATCAAGGATTGAAGCAACTGGGACTGGAGGTGCTGTTCGTTTCACGCAACAAGCACAATGACATGACCATTACTTACGAAGAAATTACACCTGAAATCATGCAGGAATACAAGGTGATTGTCAACTGCACACCGGTAGGCATGTATCCGAAAGCGGATGAATGTCCGAATATTCCGTATGAACTGCTGACTCCCCAGCACTTGCTGTATGACTTGCTGTACAACCCCAACACCACGCTTTTCATGAAAAAAGGCAGCGACCAGGGAGCCATCGTAAAGAATGGACTGGAAATGCTCCTGCTACAGGCATTCGGGGCTTGGGACATCTGGAATAGCTAAACATTTATCCTACATGACACTGAAGAAAAAAATTGGCTGGACAGCAGGAATTCTGCTTGTACTGATAGTAGGTATTTGCATAGGAGGAAGCCTTTACCTGATAGACTTTTCACTCCGCCCGGAAAACCGGGGAAAGAATATGGAGGAATCTGAAGCGTTCATGCGAACTGAATATCCGCAGATTGTTCCCTGGCTGGACAGCCTGCAACAGCATCATGCCTTGCGGGATACGTTTATCACCGCACCAGACGGCATCCGGATGCATGCGTTTTATGCACGTGCTTCCCGCCCTACCCGACGTACGGCCATCATCGTACACGGATATACGGACAATGCCATCCGCATGTTCCACATCGGCTACCTCTATAACCAGTCGCTGGATTACAACATTCTGCTGCCGGACCTGCGTTACACGGGACTGACGGAAGGAGATGCCATACAGATGGGCTGGCTTGACAGAAAGGACGTGCTGCAATGGATTGATACAGCTCCGGATTTGTTTGGCGACTCGCTGAAAGCGGTGGTTCACGGTATTTCGATGGGAGCTGCCACCACAATGATGGTGTCGGGAGAAAAAACGCCTGAATACATCACCTGTTTCGTAGAAGACTGTGGCTATACCAGCGTGTGGGACCAGTTCAGCAAAGAGTTGAAAGGACTTTTCGGACTTCCTCCCTTCCCGTTACTCTACACGGCCAGCTGGATTTGCCAGCTCCAGAACGGATGGAACTTTCAGGAAGCGTCTGCCCTCTCGCAAGTAGCTCGCTGTACGAAGCCCATGCTCTTCATCCATGGCGACAACGATGATTTTGTACCTACATGGATGGTGCACAAGGTGTATGCTGCCAAGCCTTCTCCCAAGGAAATCTGGATTACAGAAGGCGTAGACCACGCACATTCCTATAAATTGTATCCGGATGAGTACACAGAAAAGGTAAAAGCGTTTACTGATAAATATGTTCGCTAAAACAGATAAAAACAAACCGGGTGTTTCATTGGTCAAGTTGAAACACCCGGTTTGTTTTTTATTCCTTCTATAATAATATATAGGCACTTATGCCTGAAGTTCTTCGCATTCTTTCAACCACAATGCAGCACTGGCATCACTCGGCATACGCCAGTCTCCTCGAGGGCTCAAAGATACGGAACCCACCTTCGGCCCATCGGGCAAGCAGGAACGCTTGAACTGCTGCGCAAAGAAACGGCGATAGAAGTTGGTGAGCCATTTCTTGATAGTCGTACTGTCGTACACCCCACGGAAGGCAATCTCGGCCAGATAGAAAATCTTTGCCGGACGGAAACCAAAGCGCAGGAAATGGAAGAGGAAGAAATCGTGCAATTCATACGGTCCGACCAGATCTTCTGTTTTCTGCTTGATGTTGCCGTTCTCATCGGCCGGAATCAGTTCTGGACTGATAGGCGTATCGATAATATCCAGCAAGGTGTTTCGTGAAAGCGTATCTACACCGGTCTGGGCCACCCAGTTTACCAGGTAGCGAACCAAGGTCTTAGGGATGCTGGCATTTACTCCATACATGGACATGTGGTCACCATTGTACGTAGCCCATCCCAAGGCAAGCTCTGAAAGGTCACCGGTACCGATTACCAGTCCGCCAATCTTATTGGCATAATCCATCAATATCTGGGTTCTCTCTCTGGCCTGTCCGTTTTCGTAGGTCACATCATGCACGGACATATCCTGACCTATATCCTGGAAATGTTGGATGCAGGCATCCTTTATACTGATTTCTTTCGTGGTAACCTGCAGAGAGCTCATCAGTGAAAGTGCATTGTGGTAGGTACGGTCTGTGGTACCGAAACCCGGCATGGTAACTCCCACAATACCTTTACGGGGCAGATTCAACTTGTCAAAGGTCTTGACACAAACCAGAAGCGCCAAGGTAGAATCCAATCCACCGGAGATACCTAACACCACCGTCTTGCAATTGGTATGTACCAAGCGCTTGGCCAGTCCGGCTACCTGAATAGAGAAAATCTCCTCGCAACGTTCATCCAGCTGGCGTTCACCAGAAGGCACAAACGGATGAGGTTCTACCGAACGGGTAAGAGTCAAATCGCGGGAAGCAACAAGTGCGGTAGAAATATGCTGCATAGGATGCTGGTCACGATACATACGTACGCTGCTGGAGAAAGTGGTATTCGTCAGACGTTCTCCTCTCAGACGCTCCACATCTATCTCGCTGACCACAAGCTGTTCTTCAAATGAGAAACGGTCGGAAGCGGCAAGCAGGCTTCCATTCTCGTAAATCAATGCGTTTCCGGCAAAAACCACATCGGTAGTAGATTCCCCGAAACCGCAGGATGAAAATACATATCCAGCCAGACAACGAGCTGACTGCTGTGCCAACAACGAACGGAGATACTGATGCTTGCTGATATTTTCGGTATCGGCAGACAGGTTGAAGATAATCTCCGCGCCTTTCAGGGCCAGTGCAGAGCTGGGAGGTACAGGTGCCCATACGTCCTCACACAACTCAATTCCGAAGCATACATCCGGCGTATCGAACAGCAGGTTTGTACCCATCGGCACCATCTGACCACACAAACGTACATTCATGGAATCTGGATGAGCCACGGCAGAAGTAAACCAGCGTTTCTCGTAAAATTCTTTATAATTAGGCAGATAAGTCTTAGGCACAATACCCAGAATCTTACCTTTCTGAAAAACCACGGCACAGTTCATCAGCGTGGAATTGACCACGACCGGCATACCGACAATGGAAATAATGTCCAGCTGACGGGTATTATTGACAATCTGCATCAAAGCCAGTTCAGCCTGCTCAAGCAATAAACTTTGCGCAAACAAATCTCCACAGGAATATCCTGTCAGGTTCAATTCCGGAAAAACAATAATCTGAATCCCCTTTCCATCGGCTATTACAATCTGTTTCTCCGTCTGTTGTGCATTGAATTTGCAGTCGGCTACTTTCACTGCAGGAACGGCAGCCGCCACTTTTACAAAACCAAATCTCATATAAATTTGTTATATATAAATAGATATGCAAAAATAAACAGAATATTTGAACATCTACACAGAATAAAGAGGGAGATTTTAAAGAAAAGGCATAAAGCAAAAAAAATAAAAAACAGAGGAGAGTATTTGTGGTTATAAAAAATCTTTGTATATTTGCCTTTGAATTAGAATTGTAACAATTACATAATTGAAAATAGATATGACAGCATACGAATACTTGCTCAGTTACCACATCAAGCCGTCTGTACAACGCATCGCCATCATGGATTATCTGTTGAACCATAAGACCCATCCATGCATCGATGAAATATATACAGCTTTGTGCAAGGAAATCCCCACACTCTCTAAAACAACGGTATATAATACCCTGAAGTTGTTTGTAGAGCATGGTGCAGCCAAAATGCTGACCATAGATGAAAAAAATGCCTGCTTTGACGGAGATGTGCATCCGCATGCGCATTTTCAATGCAAGGTCTGCAATAAAATCTACGATGTGGAAATTCCACAGAACCTCAGTGAGGCCGAACCCTTCCGTAAAGAAGGTTTTATCGTAGAAGAAGTGCACCAGTATTATAAGGGAGTTTGCCCCGAATGTGCTGAAAAAGGATTGATGAATAACTAAGAACTAACTTATTAATATAATAACTAACTACTTAAAATTTTTGACTTATGAAAAAGTTTATCTGTACAGTTTGTGGTTACATTTACGAAGGTGAAACAGCTCCTGAAAAGTGTCCGTTGTGTAAAGCTCCTGCTTCTAAATTCAAAGAAATGGAAGAAGCTGAAGGTGGTTTGCAGTTTGTAGACGAACACGTAATCGGCGTAGCTAAAGGTTGCGACGACGAAATGATCAAAGACCTGAACAACCACTTCATGGGCGAATGTACTGAAGTTGGTATGTACCTGGCTATGAGCCGTCAGGCTGACCGCGAAGGCTATCCTGAAGTAGCAGAAGCTTTCAAACGTTATGCTTGGGAAGAAGCTGAACACGCTGCTAAATTCGCAGAACTGTTGGGTGACTGTGTATGGGATACTAAGACAAACCTTGAAAAACGTATGAACGCTGAATGCGGTGCTTGCGAAGACAAGAAACGTATCGCTACTCGTGCTAAACAGCTGAACCTGGATGCTATCCACGATACTGTTCACGAAATGGCTAAGGACGAAGCTCGTCACGGAAAAGGTTTCGAAGGCTTGTACAACAGATACTTCAAGAAATAATTGAAAGTATAGCTTTCATCACTAACGGAGGCCGCCTCAATCACGAGGATGGCCTCTATTTTTTTCTCTTTGAGAACCATAAAAGCTGAATTCACAGTTCTTTAATCAAAGTCAGTACTCCTTAGGCAGTACCGGAGTACTTCTTCGGCAGTACTTCAGTACTTCCTTTGCAGTACTGAAGTATTTCCCTGAAAGTACTGGGAAAACATATTTTTCTACATATAAGAAAGGCTGCCCCAATTCCCTTGGAACAGCCCTGTCTTGTTTATATATCTACCCCAATGATTAACGGTTTGTCTTTCCCAACCAAGTCAGCCGATGCCAGATAGTTTCCAACGGGCCACGTTTGAAATGGCGGAACCACCAGTGAGCAAAAGCAAGCTGCGCCAGGAAGAATACAATTCCAACCAATAAACTCAACGTAGTGCCACAAGATTTATGTAAGGCCAGCCCGTAACCGAAATACAGGAAACTTCCTATCACTGATTGCATGATATAGTCGGTCAGACTCATTCTTCCGTAGGGAACAAGTATTTTCAGTATCCGTCCCTTCCCCATCCAATACAACAAGAGGAATGCAGATACAATGGCCAGCATAAAGCAGAAGTTATACCAGGAATTGAAAATGGTCTTCAAACTGTCAAGCATCAAAGGCTGTGAAGCAATTGAGAATATAAAACCTTTAAGGAAATAGAAAATCACCGCCAAAGGAAGTGAAAAGCATAACACATAAGTCCAGAATGTACGTGCCTTTGTCAGAGCAGCTTCAGAAGAAGAATCAAAATATCCCACACGTCCTATCCACAAACCAAGGATGAACAAAGAGCAGGTCTGGAAAACTCGTCCGTAGCACCAAGCCCAGTTCAGGCTGGCCAATTGACCGATTGTGAAATTTACCTTCACCATCTCCCACCAGGATTCACCTCCCAACTGAGGATATACATCGCCCAACGAGAAAATCATCTGTTTCGGTGCATATTCAGGATTGACAAAACCACACAGCACTTTCACCCATTCCACGGGCTGCAGCATCAATATCAGTGCCAGTATCAGCAATCCCTTGTTGCTCCAATGACGTACTGGCACAAGGATAAAACCTAAAATGGCATATAGCACCAAGATTTCACCCGGAAAAAACAAAGAATTGACAAAACCGAATCCCAGCAATAGCAACAAGCGCCACATATAGCGGTTCTTAAAATCTTCCCCTCTTTTTTCCGAACCCCGGCTCTGCAAATAGAACGTGAAACCGAACAGCAAGGCAAAAATAGCGTATGCCTTACCCGAGAACATGAAGAACAGCATGTCCCACAAACTTTTATCCAAAGCGCCAAGCACCGGAGAGGTCGTTTCCGGAAAAGAATAAAAATTAAAATGTTCAATGTTATGAAGCAGGATAATCCCCATTACCGCGAATCCTCGTAACGCATCAATAGCCAGGATTCGCTCTTTCTTTTGAATGTTTTCCATCGTCTGTAAAATTAACAATAAAAAAACGGGAAACCTGTTTTTAAAAAGCAGGCTTCCCGTTTCTACAATTATGGCACGCCATCTCCCACAAAAGAGAATGTGCCTTATCTCATATTATTATCTTAGTTCTTTGCAGAATCATTTACGGCAGCCGGAGCAGTAGTAGCCGCAGCATCAGTCTTCTGAGGAGCAGCAAAACCTGCAGGAGCATTCAACGGATTTGTTTTCTGCTCTTTTACAGCCTGTTCCATGATTACCGAAGAACCTTCTGCCTGAGAAGGAACTACGTAAGAAGTAGCTACACTGATTACTACCATGAAAGCAGCCAAACCCCAAGTCAGTTTTTCAATAAAGTCAGTTGTCTTACGAACTCCCATAATCTGATTAGACGAAGCGAAGCTGGAAGAGAGTCCTCCTCCTTTTGAATTCTGTATCAGTACCACGAAGCACATCAATACAGCAGCAAGCACCATTAATACAACAAATAATAAATACATTTTCTTTTATTTTGATTTAGCGTTAATAATCAATTTTTCCAAAAACCTGATTTGGTCTGCAAAGTAAGTATTTTTTTTCGGATATTTCAAATTTAATTTTTTAATAATTTCCAGCGCTTTATCATAGCGTTGTTGTTTAACATAAATTTTAGCCAAAGTTTCCGTAAAATAATCTTCCCCTTCTTCCGTATCAGACTCTTCTTTTTCTGTATCAGGCACAACCTCCTCCGTTTCCACAGTCTCTGAAGAGGATTCCTCCTCCAATAAAGCAGTCTCCTTTATCGGATCCACTCCTTCGGCTTCTTCACGGGCCGCCTGTTCTATAAAGTGGTCGATTAAATCCTGTCCACGCAGGGGATTTACAGAAGCGGTTTCTGTATTTTCCTCCTTTTCCATCAGCACAGAGGTATAATCTACTGCTTCTACCGGCAAAGGAAAGAGTTTCTCCACAGAAAGGTCCTTATCATCGGCCAGAAAACGGTCAATCAGGTCCAGCGTTCTATCAGATGTTTCTGACGATATGTTTTCTTTTTCGGCTACATGTCTGTTAATGACAAACTTATCCCCTTCAATGGCATAAAACAGGATACTCAAATCGGCTACAAATAAAGCCCCCTTGCGCAACTCATCTTTAAAAGAAGGGTCACGCAACAGATACAGATTCTTCAAATACAAAATACGGGCTGTCTGAAAAAAAGGATACTGCACCAAAAGCTGTCTTAATTCATACAAGCTTTCAGTGCCCAACTCTTCCGGGTGTTCAATCCAATGCTGTAGTCGTTGTTGTATCATCATTCTTGCTCTTACCAGTTGGCTACAGTCGCATTAAATATCTGTTCCACGATTTCATCAATCATCTGTTTTACCAGTTCTTCCTGTACGGAAGACAACTGTTGACTGGCATTATATTCACGGCTGGCCGTAAACTGCTGATCAGAAATATCTTCCGCATGATTGGTGTTATTAACAAATCTCACATTCACCGTCATTCTCAATTCAGCCATCGTAGAATAACCATCGGAACCTACCCCTTTATTGTAAGCATCATATTTCGTAATTTCACCCGACAATTCCAAATCACCTCCCTGACGAACCTGTTTCAGGCGGGTCTGCTGCATATATTTATCCTGCAAAGCCGTGTTGAACATTGACTCCATCGGTCCCCACACAAAGGCATCCGAACGGTTCGGAAAATTCTGGAAACTGATTGTCTTCACCTTATCATAGTTAATAGAAGAACCATTAAATTTATACGAAACCGTACATGCCGTAAGGATACACAAACAAACGGCCAGAAAATATCTACTCAGTCTGCTATATTTTTTATTCAAGTCCATATTCTTTGATTTTTCTATAAAGGGTACGTTCTGAAATTTTCAAATCATTCGCTGCATTTTTTCTTTTTCCATGATGGCGCTCCAATGCCTTACGAATCATTTCCTTCTCCACTTCATCCAGTGAAAGATTCTCTTCAATGTATTCTTCCGTATCCTGTACATCATCCGACACGTCTGCATGCGTAACCTTCACATTCGGATTTACTTGTGACACATTCGTTACCGGAGTCACGCTGGATACTTTGCCCATTTCTTCGGCAGGATTCAACACTACTGCAGAAGGCTGTATCAGGCTGGACGGAGTTTCAGGAATATAATGTACCGGCATAGACGATGGAGTAGTGACCGTTCCACCAGCTGCACGTTCGGCCATGATGTCATGCACCAGTTTCTTCAATTCGGTCACATCCCTCCTCAGGTCAAACAACACCTGATAAAGTATCTCCCTCTCACTCTGGAAACCCTTTTCACCTTGCAGCTTCACGCCACCCAGCAATGCCGGAAATTTTGACACGGGTTGAGCAGGCAAATAGCCCCGAAGAATTTCGGCGGTTATCTCACGATTGGTTTCAATAATGGAGATTTGTTCTGTGATATTTTTCAGCTGACGGATATTACCCGGCCAAGTATACGACACGAGCAACTGCTTGGCATCCTCCATCAACTGAATGGCTGGCATACGGTATTTTTCGGCAAAATCTGCTGCAAACTTACGGAACAAAAGAGGAATATCATCCGGCCGTTCACGTAGTGCTGGCACTTTAATAGGTACCGTATTCAGACGATAGTACAAGTCTTCACGGAAACGTCCGTTCGCTATGGCTTCCGTAAAATCCACATTCGTAGCTGCCACAATCCGGACATCCGTTTTCTGTACTTTGGAAGAGCCGACCTTTATATATTCTCCGCTTTCAAGCACACGAAGCAAACGGGCCTGAGTAGAAAGAGGAAGCTCACCCACCTCGTCCAAAAAGATGGTACCGCCATTAGCCTCAGCAAAATATCCGTTACGATCGCTGATGGCACCGGTAAATGCCCCTTTTTCATGACCAAACAGCTCGGAATCGATCGTACCCTCCGGAATCGCTCCACAGTTTACCGCAATATACGGTCCGTGCTTTCTCCGGCTAAACTGATGGACTATCTGAGGAAAACTTTCCTTACCGACTCCACTTTCTCCCGTCACCAGCACGGACAAATCTGTAGGAGCCACCTGAATAGCCACATCAATGGCACGGTTCAGCCCTTCACAGTTGCCTATGATGCCAAAACGAAGTTTTACATTCTGTATCTCTGATTTCACCATATAGTCTTCGATTATATGGCAAATTTACAAAAAGTTTGAAACCCGTACATGCATTTACTCCAAAAAGTATAATTTAGAATACGGTACGAATCATGAAGCGTATACCCCATTTGCTGGCTGTAGGCAGTTCATTGTAATTCAAACGACGCACATATTCCACATGGAGCAACTTGAAGATGTTATGAATACCCGCACTTACCTCCACATAAGGTTTCTTGGGGTCCATGACATAGCTCGAGGTATGATAATTACCCACAGCATCGTAATGCCCCGGGAACAACATCAGCTCCGTATCATTGGCATTCTGCGGGAGCAACGGATTATTCTTGTCGGTAAGTGTTCCCCACAAACATTTCACACCAATAAACTCACGCCATTTCAGCTTCTTCAGAAGAGGAATACGGTTGAAGATTTTTCCCTGCAGATTCCATGATACATCCAGCGACGCATAACGGTCGTTCAGGAACTCCATATTATTAATCAAACTGAAGGTTTCGTCCTGAAGAATATAAGACAAGTTGGCTGCCGGCATAATCAGCAAAGGGAAAGGCACCTTATTCCACTGAATACCTCCTTTTACACAAGCATCAATATTTCCCCAGGAACTCAGCCAAAAGCGCTTGTAGAGACTCATCTCCGTCATGTTATAGGTATAATCACTACCTAAAATACCCTTCAATCCCAGCGTATGCTGCAATGTAAAGACCGGTGCATCCAGATTGACCGGCAAACGTCGCTGCTTGGTATTGATGAACGTTTCTCCCGGTGCATAACGAAAAGCCAGCGTAGCCTCAGCCAGTGAGAAATCCTTCGTATTATAAGGTGAATGTACCCATTCCGTACCTGTCAGTGCACCCGATGCCAAATCCTGGTGCAACTGATTTTCCTGCGCCATGGTACGATAAAACAATTTTCCACATGCCTCCAGATTGGTATGCTTCAGCATAAAAGTCGTTTTCAAACCACTCTCCTTCTCCAGTTCATACTTCACGCTGGCCGTACGCTCGTAGTTATACTGGTCGACCGATGTCACCTTGAACGAAGTAAACACATTGTCCTTGTCGGTTCCCATAAACTTGTCGGATGGCAGCATATTATCGTATGAATACGACAGCGTCAACGAATTAATCGGATACTCACGAGGAAGGTATTCCTTCTTGTTAAAAGAATATTCCACCTCAGCCTTGTATTTCGACTTCTCGTCCTTAAAACCATAGGCATAGTATCCTCTAAAAAAGAGATAAGGATTCAGGTTCGCAGTGGTCTGTGCAGAAGCTCTCAAACGCAACCCGTCAATATAGTTGCTTGAAATCATCGTATTAATCGGGCCAATATCCACCTTACTCGGTCTTCCCTTCACTCCTGTCTCGACAAAATTTTCGATAAAGGCTTTGGCTACAAATATGATGTACTTAAACCCCTTGATTTTCGCCAGATTGTCCACAAACTGTCCCATATTATCCTCCGACTTCGTCAGTTCCGTCGGACGATATTCTTTCCAGAAAGAGTCGTCACGCATCATGGCATTGACATCTTTTATTTCACTCCCCTTCTTCTTAAATATCCTGGCAGGAATCTCGTCAAATCCAAAATCTGAATATTGCGTAGTACGCCTTACCTGAAAGGAGCCCAAGATTTTCTTTAAATAAGACAACTCACACAGCATGTCGTCTTCCATCAGCACCCATTCTCCCGTAGACAACTGACCGAACTTCTGTTCAATAATCATGTTATCCACAAAGTTAATATCGGTCTTCTTCGGAAGATTCATGATACATTTATTCACACGGAAAGTAGAATCCGCAAGAATATACAAATGGCCGGTGAAACCAAAATCCTGCGAATTATTGGGTACGAAAGTCAAGTGGAAACATTTTTCCTTATCCACCATCACCGTATCCATGATGTAATACTTATAGAAATTGATACCCGCATTCGAAATCGGACTATCGAACGGGTACTGAAGGAAACGGAAGCGGTCCTGATAAATATTAATATCCTGGAACACATCTTTCAATACAGTCGACAGCATATCGCCTGTATTAAACAATTCATTGACTCCCGTAGAGTTAATACCTTTTACAATTGTCTTTTCATCGTGAGGATTCTTCCGGTACAGTTTTTCTGTCACTGTCTCGTCCACGGAAATAGGCAGAATATTCTTACCCGTCACGCTACACTGCTCCACCTGGTCACGGAAGAAAGGATACTTCTTAAACAGGTTCGATTCACGCAATGAGTCGGTTGTAATATTATTTAAAGAGAATGTAATCTTCTGATACTTATTATAATGATAGAAATCATTCACACCCAAATCATTCAGTTTCTTGGCTGCAATAACCTTCTTCATCATTTCCACTGCCGGATTGTTCTTTCGAGAGTATTTCTCCTTCTTGGGCTTCACCACAACCTCGTCCAGCACCAAGTCGGGCTTCATTTTGACATTCAGTGTCTTCGTTTTGGCAGACACATCACGTACCTCCGTACCATAACCCACCATGGAAAAGGTCAATTTATTCCACCCTGTATGAGCAGCTATTGAATATTTACCATCTATATCTGTAATAGTTCCCACCCCTTTTCCGTCATAATATACATTCAAATAAGGGATAGGGTCACCTGTTTCAGAATCTGTAACGACTCCACTGATTTGTGCAGAAAGTTTCACAACTCCCAGACACAACACAATTAAAAAAAGCAATCTTTTTATCATATATCTCATTAACACCTTAATAGTCCAGCTTATCAAGTTTGTAAAAATACAGAGTGAAATAATCTCTTACAAATTTCACTCCCCGAAAAATGATATTCTTACCTTTTTTTATGAATAATAGAATATAATTTCTTCTGTCATCTACGAAAAAACCGGCAATGAAGCGCTCTCCATTGCCGGTTTTATTTTTTACAAAAAAAAGACAGTAAGCCTTAATCTATTTCCTCGTCAGCTTCATATCCTCCCATCTCCCGCAGAGCATTCTTCAGCATGACATATTGCTGGAATAAATGATTCACTGGAACTTCACCCTCTGTATAATCGTGCATCGGGCTCTTCAGGAAGAAACTCAAGAAGCGTTGTGTTCCGTAACGTCCGGCACGTGCAGCCAAGTCGCTCAACAATACCAAATCCAGACACAACGGAGCGGCCAGAATAGAATCCCTGCACAGGAAGTTGATCTTAATCTGCATCGGATAGCCCATCCAGCCGAAAATATCAATATTATCCCAGCCTTCCTTGTTGTCATTGCGAGGCGGATAATAGTTGATACGTACCTTGTGATAATAATCGGAGTACAAATCCGGCTGGTCTTCCGGAACCAGAATAGATTCCAGTGTAGAAAGCTTGCTCACTTCTTTTGTATGGAAGTTAGCCGGTTCATCCAGCACAAGTCCGTCACGGTTTCCCAAGATGTTGGTAGAGAACCATCCTGACAGTCCCAGACAACGTGTACCGATAATCGGCGCAAAACCCGACTTCACCAAAGTTTGTCCCGTCTTGAAATCCTTACCGGCAATCGGCATCTTAGTCTGTTCTGCCATTTCCCACATAGCCGGAATATCCACTGTGGTATTCGGCGCTCCCATGATGAAAGGAGCTCCTTCGGCTAAAGCAGCGTATGCATAACACATAGAAGGAGCAATGTGTTCGCGGTCATCCTGCTTCATTGCGTTCTCCAACGCAACCAAGGTGCCATGTACGCTTTCACAAACCGGTACGTAAATTTCAGTAGAAGCAGCCCAAAGCACGACGATACGTGCACAGTTGTTGTCTGTCTTGAATTTACGAATGTCTTCTCTCAGCTGTTCCACCATCTCCCAGCGGGTAGCACAATCCTTCACGTTGTTCCCATCCAAGCGTTTGGCATAGTTACGGTCAAAGGCAGCCTTCATCGGTACAATCTTTTCCAGTTCATCTTTTACCGGATTAATATCCTTCTCACGTAACACTTCGCAATTGATAGCCGACTCATACGCATTGGCCGGATAGACATCCCATGCACCGAAAACAATATCGTCCAGCTTAGCCATAGGTACAATCTCATTATAATGCAAATATTTCTTTGCATCTCCACGTCCTACACGAATCTTATCATACTGCGTCATTGAACCCACCGGTTTTGCCAATCCTTTACGAGTCATTAAAACCCCTGTCATAAACGTGGTAGCCACAGCTCCCAGACCTACACACAATACGCCCAACTTACCTTCTGCGGGCTTTACATTCATTTTTTTCATTTCTAAATTTCTTTTTCCTAGTAACTTTACATTAATCCTTTTCCTTGAAACTCTATCTTTTTTAAGAATCTATTCCAAAGAACAGGAAACAAACCGTTCAAAGTTAAGACTTTGTTTGATTCGATAACTCTTTTATAGCTTTTTTTATTCGCAAATAAGTAAAAATAAGCCATAAATTCAGAAGAAAAAGCCATTAACCGACTTATCAGAGAGTAAAATAATGCGTATCTTTGCAAACGCATTTAAAGAAATACTCAATTACATGAATGATATTTGTTGCATTGGACACATTACATTAGACAAAATTGTAACTCCAAAACAAACAACTTACATGCCGGGAGGCACTTCTTATTACTTTTCACATGGTATACGACGACTGAAAGATTTCAAAAACTACAAGCTGGTAACTGCTGTGGCTCCAAGTGAATATGGCATCATTGAAGAAATGAGAAAAGAAGGAATTCAGGTAGAAGTCCTGCCAAGCCGTCACACCGTATTTTTCGAAAATACATACGAAGAGAATCAAGACAATCGTTCTCAGCGTGTATTGGCCAAAGCCGACCCTTTTACAGCAGAGGCATTAAAAGATGAAAATGCACATATCTTCCATTTAGGAAGTTTGCTGGCGGACGACTTCCCACTTGAAGTAGTAAAGGAGCTGGCTCAGAAAGGTACGTTGGCAGTCGACGCACAAGGATATCTCCGAAAAGTGGAAGGTGAACACGTATTCCCTGTAGACTGGCATGAAAAGAAGAAAGCCCTGAAATACATTGATATTCTGAAAGTCAATGAACATGAAGCTGAAGTGCTGACGGGATTCAAAGATCCTGAGAAAGCAGCAAAGCAACTGGCTCAGTGGGGTGTTAAAGAAGTTCTGCTGACTTTAGGAAGCCTCGGTTCACTTATTTATGCAGAAGGAAAGTTCTATAAAATTCCGGCATACGCTCCTAAAGAAGTAGTAGATGCCACCGGATGCGGTGACACTTACGTTCTCGGTTATCTTTACATGCGAAACAAAGGAGCTTCTTACGCAGAAGCAGGATGTTTTGCAGCTGCCATGTCTACTATCAAGCTGGAGAAATCCGGTCCTTTCTCCGGAACGGAAGAAGAAGTATGGCATATTCTGAAAAACAACAAACAAAAACCGGAAGTACTGGTTGCCCAATAAGCTCAAACTGTTCATACAAATAAAATTATTAAGGGGTTGCCTGCTGATTTCAGCCTGCAACCCCTTTCTTATACCTGTCACCCTAACGGTTATCCCATCTTTCCTGTCAGATAGGCTCTTGTACGTTCGTCAACTGGGTCTTTAAACATTTTCTCCGTATTGTCATACTCTATCAGTTCGCCCATGTACATGAACATGGAGCGGTCGGAGATACGCATAGCCTGTGACATATTATGAGTCACAATCAGGATAGTCACCTCTTTTTTCAACTGGTCCATCAACCCTTCGATGTGCTTGGTAGCAATCGGGTCAAGAGCAGAAGTTGGCTCATCCATAAGCAGAATGTCTGGCTGAAGCGCCAGAGAACGTGCAATACACAAGCGCTGCTGCTGTCCACCAGAGAGGAAAGTACCACGCTTTGTCAGAGCATCCTTCACCTCATCCCACAAACATACGTTGCGCAAGTTACGTTCCACAATCTCATCCTTCTGCGATTTTGACAGATGAATGCCGTTCAGGATATATCCAGCCAGCACATTGTCGTAAATATTCATGGTAGGAAACGGATTCGGACGCTGGAACACCATACCGATGCGACGACGTTCTTCCATCGGGTGCATCTGAAGCACATTTTCACCATTCAGTAAAATCTCTCCCGTCACACGGATATTCTTGTACAACTCGTGCATGCGGTTTACTGCACGCAGTAACGTACTCTTTCCACATCCAGAAGGCCCCATGATGGCCGTAATCGTATTTTTTTCAATATCAGCCGACACATGCTTTACAGCCATTACATCGCTGGTATATGAAATACACACATCTTTTATTTGAAGAATAGGATCCTTTATATTTTCCATTTCTTTGCAATTCGTTTAGCTAATAAATTCAGACATAACACAAAAGTCAACAGGAACAAAGAAGCTCCCCATATCAGGCTCTGCAAGTTCGGGTCGTTGAAGAACTCCCAAATAAGCAAAGGAACAGCCGACATCGGCTTGGTCATGTTCCAGCTGATAGCAGCTCCTCCCAAGGCAGTAAACATCAACGGAGCTGTTTCACCGACTACACGAGAGATGGCCAGCAAAATACCGGTAAAGATACTGCCCAATGCAGAAGGCACCATCACTTTCAGCATCACTCTCCAGTAACTACCTCCCAGTGCCAGTCCGGCCTCTTTCAAGGTTTCCGGAAGTAGCTTCATGGTTTCTTCCGTAGAACGGATAATCAGCGGAAGCATCATGATGAATAATGCCACACTTCCTGCAATGGCCGAATAACCTTTCATCGGAACAACCACCCAGATGTAAGTAATAATACCGATAATAATGGAAGGAGTACCCTGAAGCAAGTCAGTAAGGTAGCTGACAAACACAGCAAACCAGCTTTTTCTGTATTCTGACAGACAGATACCACACAAAATTCCTACCGGGATAGCGACTACAGCAGCCAGCAAAAGCATCAGGAAAGTTCCAATAATTCCGTTTGCAATTCCCCCCGGGATTGCTTCTCCGGCAGAAGCCGCCATCATCGCCTTATAAGCATTCGGAGTTGCCTCAGTGATAAACGACCATCCTAACTGTTTCCAACCCTTAATCAATACTTCTCCCAAAATCGCCAGCAAAGGAATCGCTGTCACACCCGACAATACGCAAACCAGAATATAAAGCAAGCGGCTTTTCAGGATACGTATCTTAATATTATTTCCATATAACATAAGCACAAATCTTTTTAGCAGATTACACGTGACGGGCACGACGAATCAAAATCTTTCCGATAATATTAATGATGGCCGTAATCAGGAACAGTAACAAACCGATGGCAATCAGTGAAGAAAGCTTCAAACCGTCTGCCTCACCAAACTGGTTTGCAATGATACTGGCCATGGTATTACCTGTGGTACGCAGTGTGTCCGGCATCTGGTTGGTATTTCCAATCAGCATGGTCACTGTCATCGTTTCTCCCAGCGCACGTCCGATAGCCAGAATATAAGCTGAGAAAATACCGGAACCCGCCATCGGGAATATTACTCTCTTGATTACCTCTGCACGCGTAGCCCCCATGGCATAAGCCCCTTCTTTCAGGTCGGAAGGTACCATCTTAATGAATTCAGCACTCAAGGAAGCTGCATACGGTACAATCATGATGGCCAGCACAAACGCAGCAGTCAGAATACCGGAACCCTGCGGAGACAGGTTCAAGTGCATGAATACGGTACGAAGTACATAGAAACCCCACAAACCATAGATAATGGAAGGAATACCTGCCAGCAAATCAATCACTGTACCCAGAACGGCTGCGATTTTCTTTCCACGGAAATACTCACCGGTAAACAGTGCGACAGGAAGTGAAAAGGGAATACACATCAGCAACGCCAGTGCCGTAGTAAGCAGTGTACCCGTAATAAAAGGAAGAGCGCCATAACTTTCTTTACCGGCAGTGGTCACCCAGTCGTCAGAGAAGATAAAATGCCAGAATCCAAACTCCTCGAAAGCGCCGGAAGCGTCAACGGTGAGGGAGTAAATAATTCCCCCACCAATGACCGGTATCACAATAGCCGATAAGATAAGTAAGACTTTAAACAGTTTGTCTTGCATAACTTATTGTCTTATTTATTTAAGAATCGGCTGCCCATCGTATGTCACAGCTTTCAGGTTCTGAAGGCTCTGTTCGATAGCCTTCTTAGGCAGCGGCGCATAGTGTACGGTAGCAGTAGTCTGCTGTACGCTGTCGCTCAACATATATTGCATCAAATCCAAAGTAGCTTTTGCCTGTTCCATAGAACGGTCTGCATAGTGCTGTTCCTTGTAAATCAGCAACCAGGTGAAGCAACTGATAGGATAAGCTCCTGCTGCATCCGCATCAGTAATTGAACAACGAGTATCCTGAGGAATGTCACCGGCAGCTGCAGAGATACTTTCAGTAGAAGGTACTACCAGCTCACCACGCTTGTTATATACACTTGCGTAAGGAATCTTCTGAGCAAAAGCATATTCAGAACCGATATATCCTAATGAATAAGGAGTCTGTGCGATAATTCCTGCTACGCCCGGATTACCTTTGGCAGCCTGTCCGACCGGGAAATCCACGGTTTTACCTGCTCCGTAAGTATTTTTCCAGTTTTCACTCACCTTTGACAGATAGTCTGTAAAGATGAAAGTTGTTCCACTACCATCTGAACGGTATGCCAGAATGATTTTCTTTGCCGGTAACTGTACATCCGGATTCAGTTTCTGCAAACGTGCATCGTTCCAGTCTGTAATCTTGCCTGCATAAATATCGGCAATCACGTCACCAGAAAGGTTCAGTTTAACCACATCCGGCAAGTTGTATGCTATTACGACAGCTCCCATACAAGTCGGGATGTGTACCACCGGCTGCATTTCGGCCATTTCCTTGTCGCTCAAAAAAGCATCGCTACCTGCAAAGTCTACGATACCGTCTTTCAAGTTGCGGACACCACCGCCACTACCAATACCACCGTAAGAAATCTTGTCACCAGAAGTTGCATTGTAGTTTTCGAAAGACATATTATAAAATGGCAAAGGGAATGTAGCACCTGCACCTGTCAGTTCTACTGATTCACGACCATTAGCTGATTTCTGTCCACCACACGCTGCAAACGACAAAGCCATCGCTCCAGCAATTAAAGGCAAATAAAACTTTTTCATTGTGTTATACATTTAATATAAGTTACAAATCTATGTTATTCATTGAGTTAAATCGCAAACGAAGCATTCAGGTATACATAACTGGCCGTCTTGCCGCCTTCTGTTTTCGGCGACCACAACCGGAAGTTAGGAGCTAACTTGATGTATTTACCCAATTTAAATTCGGCACCTACCATTCCGGCCATACCGTCCGCATCCTTGTTCCAGTCTTTCTTTGAAGAAAGCAGGTCCCAACGGCCAAAAAGACTTATTTTCTTGTTTAACTGTGCAGACACATAAACCGAGAAACCATCCTGATCACAATCAGGCACATATTTCGTATTGGTCTGGTAGTTGTATTCCGCTGCCACCGAAAAGGTCGAATGCTTATATCCGACAAAAGCAGCCAGATTCGTAATACCTTTCTCCCCTTCTTCTATCGATTCATTATACGAACCGTATACACGTACCATCAAACCCTTAACCGGAGTCAGTGTTACGCCTGCACCATACTGCAAACCGTCTTTCACCTGTACTTTTTTATACCCTTCTCCGTTGGCTACAATCACATCGGCCGAAACCACCTTGTTAAATTTATAAGCTACTGAAACTCCTAAGTCCGCACTGCTTCCGAATTTATATTCATCCTGAAAAGATTTCATCACATAACGTTTTCCCCAAAAATCTTCCTGAACCTTAAATTGAGTAGTAGTGATTAACCCAGCGTTCAGTGTCCAGCCGCTTTGCTTCCAGGTAATCTGTGCATTTTTCACATACCCGATGCGCTGATAATCATCAACATCTTTAGACTGACCGAAATCAAGTACCGCCTTCAACTGCAATCCATGAGGTAAGGCATACTGATAGCCAATGTAGGCACGGTCCAGGTTAAACCCTCTGTCATCATTAACAGAACCAAAACCAGAATGCGCATCCGAAAATATCGTAATAATGGCATCTCCTTTTTTGTCCCCTGAAGCCCGTCCTTCAGAGACTCCATCTGCAAAAGCAGTTCCCATAGTGCACACCCAGATGCTTAACAGACATAAAACTCTTTTCTTTGTTCTCATTTTTCCTATAGACTCATTTTTTTGACACCACAAAGGTCTCATATTAGTGTTACAAACAGATGTCATACGCTTAAAGAAAATGTAACATCCTGTTACATTCATGTTACAAAACAAAAATATCGCTTTCTGAAATCAGATCCCGTTAACGGACGGTCGATTTTCAGAAAGCGATACTTTACTGATTATATGGTATTTACAAATTCTTCTTTTCTACAAATAAAGAAGATTCTGCAATATACTATTTAATTTCCAATGTAACAATTGATTTTGCAGGCAATTTCACTACAAGTCCATTCTTTGTCAATTTAGCACCCTTGAAATCGGCCAATTTCACCAGATTAGGCTGCTCAAATGTATTGTAATCGTCAATCTTTTCAGATGTCAGAATCTGTCCGCTTATAGATTTAGCCTTTACATCACCCAGTGTCAGTGTGATTTCCTGTGACTCTTCCAGGTCTACGTTAGAAAGTGACACATGAATAGCACCTGATTTATCACGTGAAGCAGTTGCACTTACCATCGGTACGATACGGTTGTCGCGTACAATCTTACGTTCACACTGCAAATCAAGCGGCAGATAAGTCGCATCCTGATGTACGTTATACATCTTGAACACATAGTAAGTCGGAGTCAGCACCATCTTATCTTCTTTCGTCAGAATCATAGACTGCAATACATTTACCACCTGAGCAATGTTGGTCATTTTAACTCGGTCAGTATATTTATGGAAGATGTCCAGACTCAAAGAAGCCACAAAGGCATCACGCAAGGTATTCTGCTGGTAAAGGTGACCGCTGACAGTACCCGGTTCTTCATCCCACCAGGTTCCCCATTCGTCTACCATCAAACCAATCTGCTTCTGCGGGTCATATTTGTCCATAATGGCAATATGACGCTTGAGTACATCTTCAATTTCGCGGCATTTTCCCATTGTCCAATAATAGTCCTCATTGTTGAATTTCGTAGCAGAACCTTTGCTTCCACTCCATCCAAGCACTGTATAATAGTGCAGAGAAAGTCCGTCCATGCGATGACCCACGTTTTTCATCAGCACTTCAGTCCAGTTGTAGTCATAATCGCTGGCACCGCTGGCAATCTTGAACAAACGGTTGCCAGCGTAGTTACGGCAATAAGTTGAATAACGGCGGTACAAATCGGCATAGTATTCCGGACGCATGCTACCTCCGCACCCCCAGCTTTCATTTCCTACCCCGAAGTATTTCACCTTCCATGGTTTCTCACGTCCGTTTTCCAAACGCAGTTTTGCCATCGGACTTCCTTGTTCAGAAGTCATATATTCTACCCACTTGGCCATTTCTTCCACGCTACCGCTACCTACGTTTCCACTGATATAAGGTTCACAGCCCAGCATTTCGCACAGGTTCAGGAATTCGTGTGTACCGAAACTGTTATCTTCTACGGTTCCTCCCCAGTTGTTGTTGACCATACGCGGACGTTTTTCACGAGGACCGATACCATCCATCCAATGGTATTCATCGGCAAAACATCCTCCCGGCCAGCGGAGTACAGGCACTTTCAAGTCTTTCAATGCTTCGAACACATCTTTACGATAACCTTTAATATTAGGTATGGAAGAATCCTCTCCTACCCAAAGACCTCCATAGATACATGTACCGAGGTGTTCGGCAAACTGACCATAAATTTCTTTATTGATGATTTGTTTTCCCTGTTCCGGATGAACAGTTACTGTAGCCTTCTGCTGAGCAAACAAAGGCATTGCGGCACAAAAGGCCAACCCTAAAATTGCATTTTTCATACTTATTGATTTTACTTGTTTATTTCACACTTCACAAATGTAGGAATATTTTCCATGTAATGGGTGTACATTTGACATTTTTGAGGAGGAGATTTGAACATTCGGCCCTAAAATGCATGAAAAGTATACACTTCCCCTACAGATTCAGACTTTTCATGACACCAAAATAAAGTTTTCTTACTACTTTTACGCCCAAATTTAAAACCAGATGAAATCAAAAAAGACAATCATTATTTGTGCCCTTGTCACAATTCTAATTTTAGGAGGCATAATCAGCACGGTTTCTTTGCTGTTCAACCACCCCCTTCATATCGAAAACCCTACCTTTATTTATATAGATCGTGACGACACAGCCGACTCGGTGTACGTAAAACTTCAAAGAGATTTGAATGCCACGCATCTGACAGGATTCAAAATGCTGGCTCGTCTCAAAAAATACGACCAGCAGATTCATACCGGTGCCTATCGTTTTGATGCATCCATCAATACGCTGGCCTTATTCCGCCGCCTGAGCAGCGGACACCAGACTCCGGTCAAAGTGGTTATACCCAGTGTGCGGACCCTGTCTCGTCTGACACGCTCGCTGGATCGTCAACTCATGCCCGATTCTACGGAATTTGCCCGACTTGTCGGCGACAGTACCTTCTGCGCTTCATTGGGTTTCAACCTTGAAACGATGCCTGCACTATTCATCCCGAATACGTATGAAGCCTATTGGAATACAGATGCAGAAGCCTTTATCCAACGAATGAAAAAAGAATATGAACGTTTCTGGACACAGGAACGAAAAGATAAAGCTCAAGCCTGTGGCCTGACTCCGGTAGAAGTCAGTACACTGGCCTCCATCGTGGAGGAAGAAACGGCCAACAAGAGTGAGATGCCGATGGTGGCAGAACTCTACCTGAACCGTCTACAAGCGGGAATGCCACTTCAGGCCGATCCGACCATCAAATTCAGTCTGCAAGAATTCGGACTACGACGCATTCTGCACAAACACCTGGAGGTAGAAAGTCCTTACAATACTTACAAGCACGCGGGGCTTCCTCCCGGTCCTATCCGTATTTCTTCCATTCAGGGAATAGAAAGCGTATTGAACCATGCACAGCATGATTACCTCTACATGTGCGCAAAAGAAGACTTCTCGGGCACGCATAATTTCGCCGCTACTTTTACTGAACATCAGGCCAATGCCCGCCGCTACCAGCAGGCACTGAACAAAAGGAACATCCATTAGGGAATGAACTAACGGACTGATTTCCAAAATTGCATGAAACTGGAATAGGCTCCGTAGCACACCAGTCCGTCGCCTTTCTGAAGCGCATAATCCTCAGGGAATGTATTGGCCACCTCTTTCTCAAAGACAGATATACCCAGAAAGTTTTTCACCTGTTTGCCCTGTACCAGAGAAATCAGTTTCATGCCAAATTCCTGTTCCAGATTCAGCTCATTGATGTGATAGCCCACCAGTTTCTCCGGAATCTCCAGCTTGAACACGTAGGTATTGCCGTCTATCTGGAAAAATTCAGCCCCGCCATCCAGCTCTAACTGCTGTGCCAGCAAGCGTGCCGCATCCTGTTCCGGTGTCAGAATACGATCTATCGAAAAGGCTTCGAGTACCCCCTTGTGTACCTCATCTACCGCCCGTGCATAAATCCGTTTCACCTTCAGTTTTTTAAGTAATGACACAATCCGGACCGAAGCTCCGAAATTATCGCCTATGGCTACGATTACCGCATCCACACTCTTCAGCGGAAGTACGGAAAGGGCCATTTCATCCGTCGCATCGAGTACAAAAGAAGCCGCCATGCGATCCTTCACACCGTCTACATGCAAACCATTTCCATCTGCACCTACCACTTCATGTCCCATGGCAGTCAGTTCCATGGCCAACGTAGCCCCATAATGTCCTAAACCAATAATCAAATATTTCATACATCAGTTGATGATAATGTTATCACTCGGATACCTGTAATTGCATTTCTTTTCCTGACGTACCAGACCGGTAAGCAAGGTAAACGCCCCGACACGACCGATATACATCAGCAGAATCACCAGCAACTTGCTGCTATTACCCAAGGTAGGTGTCAGGTCAAGACTGGAACCGACAGTGCTCAATGCCGAAACACATTCGAAAGCAATAGCCAGCAGTCCGGCTTCCGGTTCCAGCACACTTAACAGGAAGATAGCCAGAAAAACCATAAACAGATACAAAATCAATGCGGCATTCGAACGGCGGATAGAATCGTGCGACAGTTCCCGACGTAAAATCGCCACACGGTCGGCCCCGCGAACCACAGCCCACAAATTAATCAAAACTACCGCAAAGACGTTAACTTTTACCCCACCGGCCGTAGACTGTGTGCCCCCTCCTATCATCATCAGTACTACCATGAGCAGCAAGGTCTGGGTAGACAAGGAGGTCAGCCCCACACTGGCAAAACCGGCAGTTCGCGGACAAGAAGAATTGAAAAAAGCATGTACCCACTTATCAGCCACCGGCATACCTGCAAAAGAATGGTTCCACTCCAGAACGGCAATGGCCAATGTGCCACCTATTAAAAGAAAAACAGTAGCTACTAGCATAATCTTCGTATTCAAATTATACAGGTGTACTTTTTTACGGAATCTTCCGGAACGACGCAGCAGCCAGAACTTCCCGGCTTGTAAATAATAAGCCACCGTTTCATACAAATTCACCAATATCGGGAATCCGATTCCTCCTAATACAATTAGCAATCCCAGAGTGATGTAAAGCAAATTATGTCCCTGCATAACAGCTGGATTTCCCATCCCTCCAGGCAAAGTAGAAAAACCAGCATTACAGAACGCTGACACGGAATGGAAAGCAGAAAAGAAGAGTTCTTCCTGCAAGGTCATCCCCAGCGTGCCGTGTACACTTAGCCAGATAACAGCCATACCAACTCCTTCTATTGCCAGCGTAAAGCCCAATATATATAATAAGGTAGACAATAGCGAATTCAAGGAGTTGGAACTAATCATGTCGCCCACCATCAGCTGGTTGTAAAGTGAGGTATTTCCCATGAAAAACATGGCAAAGAAACTTGTCAGCGTCATCACCCCGAGTCCGCCTATCTGAATCAGGAGAATAATCAGGATTTGTCCCTCCAGCGTAAAGGTAGAAGGCACATCTACGGTAACAAGCCCTGTGACGCACGTCGCACTCGTAGCAGTAAATAGGGCATCCATGAACGAAATGCCATGATAAGTGGCCCGAGGAAGCATCAGCAGTCCGGTACCCAACAAAATAAACACCAGAAAACTACCAGCCAGAATCAATGAAGGATTGGTACGTTTGCCCAGTAAGCGCACCAGAATACCCGAAAGCTGGGAGAAAGAAAGCAGCATCAGGATAATCCCTTTATAATAAGCATGATGAAAAAACACCCATACCCAGTACACTCCAGTAGTCTCCTCCGGCTTTTTGAATACCACAGGAAGCAAGGTCAAATAGAGTAATATGGTGAGAATCCATGTCCACGGAGTAAACTTAAACGAAGAGTCTTCCTGACGAAAAACAATCTGTACCGTAGTCGTAACTAAAAAGATAATCCATACCATATGATAAACCGTATGTATCAGATTATACTCCGCCGCAGAAATTCTGAATCCATATTCATACACAATGGCTAGCAGAAAAACAATGCCACACAAGAAATTGATGCCCATCACCCAGTTGAGCAACAGGTTTACACGCGGCATAAGCAATTTCTTATTATATAAAAAAAGTCGTTCCCAATAATCCATACCAACAGTGAATGAATGTATTTACAAATGTATGGAAAAATCCATATATTCATGCGACAAAGAAAGGAGAAATCTGCCACAAGATTCAATTTAGCAAAACAACATAAAAGAAAAAAGCAAAATGAGTTGTCTGTTATCATTTATTTCCATATTTTTGACGAAAACTTAAAAATAGTAAGCAATTATGAGTAATAGACAGAAAAGATTCATCTTACCCGAAGATGAAATACCAAAATACTGGTATAACATTCAAGCCGATATGGTCAACAAACCCATGCCTCCACTGAACCCGGCCACAAAAGAACCACTAAAACCGGAAGACCTCTACCCTATCTTCGCCAAGGAACTCTGCCATCAGGAACTGAACCAGACTGATGCGTGGATTGAAATCCCGGAAGAAGTGCGGGAAATGTACAAATACTACCGCAGTACCCCGCTGGTACGTGCTTACGGACTGGAGAAAGCACTGGGTACACCGGCACACATCTATTTCAAAAATGAAAGTGTCAGCCCCATCGGTTCACACAAACTGAACTCTGCACTGGCACAGGCTTATTACTGCAAGAAAGAAGGTGTAACGAACATCACTACTGAAACAGGTGCCGGACAATGGGGGGCAGCCTTGTCGTATGCCGCCAAGGTGTTCGGACTCGAAGCTGCCGTATATCAGGTAAAAATCAGTTACGAACAGAAACCTTATCGCCGCAGCATCATGCAGACCTTCGGCGCACAGGTAACTCCTTCTCCTTCCATGTCTACCCGTGCAGGAAAAAATATCCTGACCAAATATCCGAACCATCAGGGTTCACTGGGTACTGCCATCTCGGAAGCTATCGAACTGGCACGCACCACACCGAACTGTAAATATACACTGGGGTCCGTGCTGAGCCATGTAACCCTGCACCAGACTGTCATCGGACTGGAAGCTGAAAAACAGATGGAAATGGCCGGTGAATATCCTGACATGATTATCGGATGCTTCGGAGGAGGTTCCAACTTCGGCGGAATCTGTTTCCCGTTCATGCGTCACACCATTCTGGAAGGAAAGAAAACACGTTATATCGCAGCCGAACCGGCATCTTGCCCCAAACTGACCAGAGGTAAATTTGAATATGACTTCGGTGATGAAGCCGGCTACACCCCACTGCTGCCGATGTTTACCTTAGGACACAACTTTACACCTGCCAATATCCATGCCGGTGGTCTGCGCTACCACGGTGCAGGTGTCATCGTTTCGCAGCTGTTGAAAGACAATTTGATGGAAGCGGTAGACATACAGCAGCTTGACACCTTCAAGGCCGGCTGCCTGTTTGCCCGCGCAGAAGGTATCATTCCGGCTCCGGAATCTTGCCACGCCATTGCTGCCGCCATTCAGGAAGCAGAAAAATGCAAGGAAACAGGAGAAGAAAAAGTAATTCTATTCAACTTGTCCGGTCATGGTCTGATAGACATGACTGCGTACGACCAGTATCTGTCGGGCAACCTGACCAACTATTCACTGAGCGAAGAAGACATAGCAAACAGCTTGCAGGACGTACCTCAAGTGTAATTTTTGACACGCGCCAAAAACGCAAGGACGTTTGAGAGAAAACGCAAGGACGTTTTATCCTAAACGCAAGTACGTTTTGATTCAAACGCAAAGGCGTTTTAGAACAAACGTACTTGCGTTTTTCCGTAAACGAAAAAGCGTTTAGAATATACCAAAACGAAGGGTGCCGGAAAGAGATTTCACATCTTCCTCCGGCACCCTTTATTTATTTCATCAACTTATCTAATCCAATTACAACAGACGATTTGTTGCCGTATCCGGGAATAGCACGGTCGGCTTGAAAGTCTTGGCCTCCTCAAAGTCCATCAAGGCATACGACATGATAATCACCACATCACCCACCTGCACCTTGCGAGCTGCCGCTCCGTTCAAACAAATACAACCTGAGCCACGTTCACCTTTAATGATATAGGTTTCAAAACGTTCTCCGTTGTTATTGTCCACAATCTGTACCTTCTCACCGGCAATCATGTTGGCCGCATCCATTAAATCTTCATCAATCGTAATGCTGCCCATATAGTTCAGGTTCGCTTCTGTCACCGTTACGCAATGAAGCTTCGACTTCAACACTTCAATCATCATCATCCGTTATCCTTTATATTTAATGTTATCAATCAGACGTACTTCACCGCAATACACTGTGATACAACCTACAATGTAATTGCTTTCGTCCCATGCCTTTACGGGCTGAAGCGTATTGCCATCCACAATCTCGAAATATTCCAGTTCCAGTCCCGGTGCGCGACGGATACAGTCTTCTACAAACTGCTTGGTTTCAAGCAAAACACGTGACTTACTGAAATCTACACTGGCAAACAGTGCCTTAGAAATCTGCAAAGCTTCCTTCCGCTGCTCTGCCGTAAGACGTGCATTGCGGCTGCTCAGTGCCAGACCGTCTTCTTCACGTACAATCGGGCATCCCACAATCTGAATATTGAAAGGATACTTGCGCACCAATTCACGGATAATGGCCAGCTGCTGGAAATCCTTTTCACCAAAATAAGCGCGGTCAGGTTCCACCATCAGGAATAATTTGCTGACAATCTGACAAACCCCGTTGAAATGTCCCGGACGGTATTTTCCTTCCATCACCGTATCCAGCGGCGCATAGCTGAACTGGCGGGTATCGGGTTCAGGATAAACTTCTTCTACAGAAGGAGCAAAAACCAACGTTGCTCCACATTTCTCCAATAAAGCACAATCCGCCTCCAGTGTGCGCGGATATTTTAAAAGGTCATTCTGATCGTTAAACTGTGTAGGGTTCACAAAGTCACTGACTACCACTACATCATTCTCAGCTACGGCACGATTCACCAACGAAGCATGTCCCGCATGCAAAGCTCCCATCGTCGGAACCAGTCCGATAGTCTTTCCTTCTTTGCGGAAAGCATCGAGTTCTGCGCGAAGCTCACTGATTGTTTGAATTAACTTCATCTCTTATTCCTGTTTTTAATCATAAATTCAGAAAACGGCTGCAAAGTAACTATTTATTTAGCACATAAAGAAACGGAAACGGAAAATTCTTTTGATATTTAGCGAATTTATCCTATTTAGAAAGCATAGCAAGTACCATTATAGCACACTGTTTATCAACACATTAACATACTATAAGGATTTATAAACGGCTGTCGGTTCGCTTCATTGGTGTATTTTTTGTATCTTTGTCAGTCGTTAAGAGCAACTATAATACAATGAGCGCGAAAAAAGTTTTATTCATTACACAAGAAATTACTCCCTACGTACCCGAAAGTAACCTGGCATTAATCGGCCAGAATTTACCGCAAGCCATACAAGACAAAGGCCGCGAAATCAGAACATTCATGCCGAAATGGGGTATCGTGAACGAACGCAGAAACCAATTGCATGAGGTAATCCGTCTGTCTGGAATGAATCTGATTATTGACGACACGGATCATCCGCTGATTATCAAGGTGGCATCTATTCAGGCTGCACGCAGACAAGTGTACTTTATTGATAATGATGATTATTTCCAGCATCGCCAGATGACATGCGATGAAAACGGAAAGGAATATGAAGACAATGGCGAACGTGCCATCTTCTATGCCCGTGGTGTACTGGAAACTGTCAAGAAACTGCGCTGGTGTCCGGATGTGATTCACTGTCACGGATGGATGAGTGCGATGGTTCCTCTTTATATTAAGAAAGCTTATTATGATGAACCTTCTTTCCGCGATTCAAAGGTGATTTTCTCGCTTTATCAGGAAGGGTTTAATTCAAATTTAGCTCCCAACTTTGCCGAACAAGTGCTGTTCAAGGAAATCACTCCGGAAAATGTCAGCATGATGAAGTCGCCGGCAAACTATGAGGAACTCTGCAAGTTAGCAGTAGCTTACTCTGACGGAGTGATTCAAAACGACGAAACTGTAAACCAGAATGTACTCGACTACGCACGAAGCCTGAACATTCCGGTACTTGAATATACTTCGGGCGATGCCTATGCAGATGCGTGTGACGCATTTTATGACAAGGTATCCGTTTCCGAATAAATATGAATACATAAAAAAGGACGAAAATGAAACTTAAGTTCTTGGCTGCAGTCGGACTTGCAGCCACATTCTACAGTTGTGATGATACTACTACAGGTGTCGGTGAATTCGTGGCAGATGCAGATGAAATTACTGCATCGGCTCAAACTTTTGAGGCCACTACCAAAACCCTGAAATATACAGACCTGAATCCAAAAGGAGTATTTTCTCGTACAAGCAGCGCATATTTGGGAAAATTCACTGATCCGGATTTTGGCACATATACCACCGATTTCATCACACAAATCAATTGCACGGAAGGTTTCGAATTTCCGGAAACGACTCAAGAAATTGTAGCAACAACGTTGGAATTGTCGTATGCCAGCTTTTTCGGTGATTCACTAGCTCCCATGCGTGTAAGAGTAGACATGCTTGATAAGGCTATTGATGACACAGGCGAAGACTTAGATTTATATTACACATCTTATAATCCAATAGAAGAAGGATACTATAATCCTCAGGAACCGGCATTAGCAGAACAGGATTACGCTGTACGTGACAATTCATGGACGGACGAAAAAATTGACTCTATAAAAGGTGCAAATGGATATTATCCACCATTGGTTATCGACTTGGACAAAAAGAAAAGTTCAGGTATAGGAGAAGACGAACCAGGAGATTTTAGTCAATATCTTTTGAATAAATACAAAGAGAACAAGGACTATTTCAAAGATGCTTATTCTTTTATACATAAAGTACTCCCAGGATTTTATGTACATAATACAGGTGGCGAAGGTTCTATTCTATATATCGGAGATATCTGGCTGCGCATGAAGGTTAAATATTTAGTCGAAAGGCCTTCTACTGGAGCTATTGATTCTGTTGTGTATACCTCTATTCCTTTTGCAGCAACTAACGAAGTGTTTATGTCTACTCGCTTGAGCAATTCCGAAGAGACATTAAACAACTTGGCTGGAGAAAAGCAACATACTTATCTGAAAACTCCTGCCGGACTTTGTACAGAAGTGAAGCTTCCTTTGCAGGAAATGTATGATGCGTTAGGAACAGACACATTGAACTCCGTATCTATGTCATTCACTAAATACAAAAATGTCAGCGATAATTCAGAAGAAAATCCGTACAAAATGGGTACACCAAAGAACTTGCTGCTCATTCGTAAAAATGAGGTAAAAGACTTCTTTGAAAAAAGAAAGAATTACGATAGCAAAACTACCTTCTTAGGCACTTACAGCAGTACGACCAACTCCTATTCGTTCTCACAGGTAAACCGACTGATAAGCCAGATTTTCAGCGATATGAGAACAAAAGAAGAACCTGCTGAAGGATGGGATGAGTATAATACCATGGTATTGATTCCAGTGAAAACCGAAACAGACTCACAAGGAAACACCATCGGTTTGTCGCACGACCTGGAAGTAAACTCAGCAAAACTCATAGGTGGCGAGGAAGGAGAGAAAATCAAGATGGAAGTCATCTATACCAAACCGAAATTCAATAAATAAGAAATAAGGGCATAAAAAAATCCGGAAGTTTGACTTCCGGATTTTTTTATATCTGTATCTCAAGCTTTATTTCTTTGCTGTGGCAGTCTTTTTGGCAGCAGTTGTTTTCTTAGCTGGAGCTTTTTTAGCAGGAGCCTTCTCCGGCTGTTCTTTCACCAAAGACTGCAAATGTTTCACCTGATCATTCAACTGTACCAGTTCTTCTTCCTGATTACGTATGGTTGTCAACAAAGAATTCAATTCTTCATCTTCCATATCTACCGGATACAATGAATTTACACGAGAAATAAAGTCACCAAGAATATTCATGTAATTGGTGAAAGCATCATATGGTGAATCATAAATACCACGATCCAATGATACGCCCATCTGCTTGGTGGTCATGAAGCGGAAGTTATTACTTGCCTGCAGGTAATCCCAATCCTGTTTGATTCGGCGGTCAGAACACAAATGTACACGCTCTGCCACACTATACAACTTATTAAATGCTTCACGCTGCATTACATTTCCTAACCACGGGCTAATATCACGTTCTTCATCTACCCAAGACATCGGATAAGGTACATCAATCATATCGACTGATTTCAGTTTCGTTACGATTTCCGACGGAGTAGAGAAGGTAATACCTTTCTGCTTAGCACATTCCGGCAATGCTTTCAGGAATTCCAGAATATTGGAAGACAGCGGCTGGAAGATACCCAAAGCAGACAATTCCATAAAGATATTGATTACCTGTTCGTTTTCCGGCAGAGAAGCAATCCAGCCAATATATTTATCTGCAAACAACGGATATTCGCTCCATTCTGTATTAGAGAAACGTAAACTTATATCGTCAGACAACTTAAAGTCACGTAACAACAGTTTCAGATTCGGATTTTCAGCACAATGGTACAAATAGTGAGGACTCTTCCATCCTAACACATGCTTAGCACCTTCTGCCAGCATACCCTTGAATCCCATTCCTGCTACGATACCACCAATCTCATTGTCATAAATCAAGCTGGAGTTACGGAATACCTTAGGATCTTGTCCGAAATAGTCTTTAATCTTCACACGCATGCGTTCTACCTCTTCGCAGAAGCAAGTCTCATTTTTCAATGAAGACAATCCATGTGAATAAGGCTCGCAAAGGAATTCGCAGCAACCTGTGGCATTCAACTCATGCAACAATTCTATTACGGCCGGAGCGTGGATTTCCAACTGTTCCAAAGCCACACCTGAAATAGACAAGGCAACTTTAAATGCGCCATTATTTGCTTTTGCCATATCAATCAGGGTTCTCAAGGCCGGTATATAGGAACGTTCGGCTACTTCATTCATACCCTGCTCATTGGCATAATCATCGTAATAATAATGTTCTGAACCGATTTCAAAGAAACGATAGCGTTTCAAATGAATAATCTGGTGTATTTCAAAGTAAAGACAAATTGTTTTCATATTGTTTTGCAGTTTTATTTACCATAATTTTTTAAGACTTGCTCATAAAGTGCGCGAATCTTCACGCCGACTTTCTCCCATACAATACCATCCACTTCTTTCTTTCCTTCATCGCGGAGATATTCATAAAGTGAGTCATTGGTACAGATAGAGTAAATGGCATCTGCCATTGCATGTATATCCCAATAATCCGTCTTAATACATTTCGAAAGAATTTCGGCACAACCGGATTGTTTAGAGATAATCGTCGGTACGCAGCATTGCATAGCTTCCAATGGTGAAATACCAAATGGTTCGGACACAGAGGGCATGATATACACATCACTCATCTTCAACACTTCATATACTTGCTTGCCTTTCATGAATCCCGGGAAATGGAAACGGTCAGCAATACCTCTTTCTGCCGCCAAGCGAATCATGGCGTTCATCATATCACCGCTACCTGCCATCACAAAACGAATGTTACGTGTGCGATTCAGCACCATAGCAGCAGCTTCTACAAAGTATTCCGGACCTTTCTGCATAGTGATACGCCCCAAAAAAGTTACGATCTTTTCTTTCGGATTCTTTTTAACCTGAATGTCCTGTATTTCTTGTGGAAGCGGAGATACCGCATTGTGCATAGTAAACACCTTGCGAGGATCCTGATAGTACTTGTGAATAACCGTCTGACGTGTCAACTCACTTACACACATGATACAGTCAGCATGGTCCATACCATTCTTTTCAATAGAATAAACGGTAGGATTCACATTACCACGGCTTCGGTCAAAGTCTGTAGCGTGCACATGGATAACCAACGGTTTTCCTGAAACCTGCTTGGCATGAATACCCGCCGGATAAGTTAACCAGTCGTGTGAGTGAATAATATCGAACTGCTGCTGACGAGCTACCACACCGGCTACGATAGAATAGTTGTTGATTTCCTCATGTAGATTATCAGGATATCTTCCAGAGAATTCCATACATCCCAAGTCATTGGTATGCATATAATTGAAATCTGCATAAATACGGTCGCGCAAGTCATAATAAAGTTGCGGATCCATATAATGTCCCACTCTATCTTTTACATAATCCCACTGTACGTCACGCCATACAATAGGCACACTATTCATTCCTATGATACGTAAAAAACTCTGGTCTTCATCTCCCCAAGGCTTCGGAATGCAGAAGGTAATTTCCATATCCTCCTGCTGAGCAAGTCCATGAGTCAATCCATAACTGGCTGTACCTAATCCTCCTAAGATATGAGGAGGAAATTCCCAACCAAACATCAAAACTTTCATATAAACCCCTCCTCTTTATTGATTGTTATATTTCTCCAACAAATTCAATGTACGTAAAATTTCGGCCACATTCATTGCAAATGAAACAGCACCTCTACCCTGGAACGGCGGGTTACCATCAAACAACTCCGGAATGGAACTGATGCAATGACAAGTCATCTGATCTTCATAACTGATAAGCTGACGCTCTACAAAGGAAATAGCACTCCGCTTATAGATACGCAAATAAGCCTCCAGATAGAAACCTTCCAGCCAAGGCCATGCTGTACCCTGATGGTATGCGTAATCACGCTGAAGCTGCGGACCTACATAGTTTGGATTATAACCACCGCTCTTCGGACTCAAAGAACGAAGACCTTTCGGAGTAAGCAATTCTTTGGTCACGATGTCTACAACACCTTTTTTCTGTTTGGAATCCAACGGAGAATAATCAAAAGCTGCTGCAAAAATCATGTTCGGACGAACACTCCAGTCCATCATATCGCCATCTACATAGTCAAGCAAATAGCCATATTCATTCAAGAAGGTCTGTACGAATGACTGAGAAACTTTATCGGAGAACTGATGCAGATAGTCTACGAAACCATAGTCTGAAGAAAGCAAATCTGCTGTGAAGCAAAGTGCATTGTACCACAATGCATTAAATTCTACCACGTATCCTGTACGAGCCACTACCGGACGGCCGTTTACAGTAGAGTTCATCCATGTAACCGCTTTGTCTCTTCCATTCGTATAAACCAGTCCGTTTTCATGAACTTTCAAATTAGGATGATGATTACCAGCCAGATAATCCATCACATCCTTCAAGGCTTTACCGTATTTAACTCGCGCTTCATCCCATGACACCATCTTAGCATATTGCTGTATAGTCCACACCAGCCACAACAATACATCCGGATGTTCTATTTCTGTCACTTTCAAATGAGATTCTTTACCTTCCATGAATGCATAAACAGCCTTTAAAGCCGTTTCCATAATCATTTCAAACTTACCAATTTCACCAATAGAAAGAGTAAGTCCCGGAAGAGAAATAAACATGTCACGTGCACGACACTTAAACCAAGGATATCCAGCTAAGATATACGATTCACCGTCCTGCTTGTTAAGGAACTGATGTGCCGAATTAATAAGACAGTTTTTGAAGTTATTGCGAGGTGTTCGCTGTTCCATTTCTGCTGCGAACAAAGCATTCAGCGAAGTAGTTTCAATTGGTGTCACACCACCTGAGAAAGTAACAGATTCCCCTTTCTTAATACTAATCTCAAAGTAACCAGGTACATACAGGTCTTCATTAAAGTCATACCCGCGTTCACGTTCCTTCGGATATTCTATGCCTCTATACCAATCGGGCTGGAAACAGAATTGATTTTCCTTACTCAACTGCATGTAAAGTTCAGGATAACCGGGATACATACATGTCTTTATTCCATTTTCTACCACATCATAATGGCGACTGGCCTGCGCATTTTCGTGTGTATACTGTCTTACACTGCGGAAAGCCAAATAAGGACGTAAACGAAGAGTTGTTTCTGAATGTGCATCAACCAATGTGTACCTTATTAGAATACGGTTTTCATGGTGAACAAATAACTTCTCTTTCTTTAAAACAACACCACCTACACGATAAATCGTTGTCGGCACTTTCTCACACTCGAATTCGCGGATGTATTTATGTCCTCTGGGACTGAAATTGTCACCCCCATACTTATGCAGGCCAAGATTAAACTCAGCACCATGCTGGATAACAGTTTCATCCAATGAGGAAAGTAATACATGGTTTTCATCGTCCAACTCCGGTATAGGTATCACAAGCAAGCCATGATACTTACGCGTATTACAGTCTACAATTGTCGAACAATGATAAGCCCCCGAGCGATTCGTACGAAGAATTTCTCTAGTTAGAGTTTCTTCCAGATTTGTCATTATCGTCTTGTCAAATCGTAAATAACTCATAGTTGTATATTAAGGTTATAAATTAATACTCGTCATAAAAAATGTTACTTTTATTTCCCCTCAAATTTAATGATTAAAAATAAACAACAAAACCAAAATCTCTTTTTTTTACCTCAAAAGCCTGTTTTTTCTATCTTTAAAAGCATATATCCCCGTTTTATTATAAAAAATCTTACATTCTTGAGTTTTAAGAAGTAATAATATAAAAAAACGTCTGATACAGATTTAGGTATACCCAAAATCTGCATCAGACGAGAATTTTGTTATAATATGTAAATTAGTCTATCATATCAAATCCGCAATAAGGAACCAACGCCTTAGGAATACGAATACCTTCCGGCGTCTGATTATTTTCCAACAATGCAGCGACGATACGAGGCAAAGCCAAAGCAGAACCATTCAATGTATGGCATAGCTCTGTTTTCTTTTCAGCTGTACGATAACGACACTTCAAACGGTTTGCCTGATAAGTATCGAAGTTTGAAACTGAACTTACTTCCAACCAACGTTTCTGTGCTTCGGAATAGACTTCGAAATCGAAGCAAAGTGCAGCTGTAAAGCTCATATCGCCACCGCACAGACGAAGAATTCTGTAAGGAAGCTCCAGTTTCTTCAACAAACCTTCCACATGGTCTAACATTTCCTGGTGAGACTGCTTAGAATGTTCCGGTTTATCAATACGCACCAACTCTACTTTTGAGAATTCATGCAAACGGTTCAAACCACGAACATCCTTTCCATAAGAACCAGCTTCGCGACGGAAACACTGAGTGTAAGCACAATTCTTAATCGGAAGCTGTTTTTCATCCAGAATCACGTCACGGTAAATATTGGTCACAGGTACTTCTGCTGTAGGAATCAGATACAAGTCATCCAAGTTGCAGTGATACATCTGACCTTCCTTATCAGGCAACTGTCCTGTACCATATCCAGATGCAGCATTTACCACTGTAGGAGGCATGATTTCTTCATAACCTGCAGCACGAGCTTCATCCAGGAAGAAGTTAATCAATGCACGCTGCAAACGAGCACCTTTTCCTTTGTATACCGGGAAACCAGCACCTGTAATCTTAACACCTAAATCAAAATCGATTAAATCATATTTTTTAGCCAGTTCCCAATGCGGCAGTGCATCTTTCGGAAGTTCTGTTTCCATACCTCCCATTTTCTCTACCACATTATCTTCAGCTCCGAAACCTTCCGGAACACTTTCGTAAGGTACATTAGGGATGGTATAAAGCAAGTTCTGCATATCTTCTGCAGCCTTATCCATTGTTGCCTGCAGTTCTTTGCTAATTTCTTTGATTTCAGCAACACGAGCTTTAGCAGCTTCTGCCTCTTCCTTTTTTCCCTCTTTCATCAAAGCACCGATAGCCTTCGATGTAGAATTTACTTCTGAGAGATTTTTATCTAATTGGTTTTGTGCGCTACGTCTCTGATCATTCAGTTCAAGCACTTTTGCAATTGTTTCTTTTGCATTTGCAAAATGCTTTTTCTCCAATCCACGAATCACCTTGTCAGTGTCTTCTGTAATTTGTTTAATAGTAAGCATATCTTTTTACTTTTTAATGTAATCCAAACCGTAATTGCGTTGCAAAGATATAGTTTTTTATTGGAATATATAAACAGATGCCATGCAGAAAATAACTTCTTCTCAGAAAACGGGCAGCGTATAAACCAAACCTAATGAGATGCGCTGGTGATTATAACTTTCCGCTCCCCAAGAACGTGCTTTCTCTGTCAGATGTATATTCTTATATAAGAGATGAAGATAACACAACAGCTCACTGTTTTTCAAAGGATAGTACTCTGCACAAAGCTGTACGTTCCATACCCTGCGATAGGTTCCTGACGAAAACATGTCATTCGACTTAAACACATTGCCCTGTTCATAAACTCCTTTTACATACATGTTCCAATGTGAAGCCACACGGTAGTCCAAATTGAATATAGTTGTAAAGTAGTCCACATTCGGCATCGTAATACCTTCACCATTCACAGCCGTTATCTCACTGATAAGTCCTTTGGAGTCGATACCTTCACGTGAATACATGAAATCAATGTAGCCTAAAAAGGGTTTCCTGTCCCATACATTTCCACAAGTAAAATAAAATACATTCTTATGCTTTGCCAGCTGTCCATACGAAAGAGAATACCGAAGCTGCATGGCGTGGTCTACAAAATAACCATCCCAATTAACAGTTGCCAGCAAAGGAATTTTAGTAGATTCTATTCCTTCCGGAAGTCCATACATAAATTGATCTGCACTATCTCCGTTCCAATTATTTGCCACCTGAAAATTAAACTCATGGTTGTCATTCATCTTGTAGGCTGCATTCAAACCCGCCTGATAACATGGTATCGTGTTATTGAAATCGGAGTAATGACGCACTTTAATGGCATTCACCCAGCATTCATACCCACTGAACTGAACAGGTTGTTTTCCGGCTGTCAACTTCCATTTATCATTCAACTGCCAACCCACCATGGCCAATTCAACCGAGCCGGAAAGATTATCCAATGGAATATTGGGAGTCGTGTATTGATTCAAAGACTGACGGAAATGATAGGAAAACTTTTCATGAAATCCCCCTAACACCTCCAAACGGATACGATGTACCTTAAATGCTGCTTCATCCAATTTGGCATTATTAAAAGAGACATCGGCAGCAGAACAGAACTGAATATTCATATCTGCCCAATCCACCTTCCGCTTACCATCCGTCATTCTCTCCAACAACGGCACATTGTCTGTAGAAGACACCATAGATTCACTTTGGGCATATCCATTTCCTATTGACAATGTAAGGCATACAAACAAAGACACTACAATCTCTTTCCAGACTTTTATCTCAACCAACCGCCCCATCATACATTACAAAGATTGACGAATACGAACCAGTTTCACCAGCAAGTCTTCCAGCAAGTCCAATTTTAACATATTGGCTCCATCGCTTTTTGCTTTAGAAGGATCTTCATGAGTTTCCATAAACAACCCATCCACACCAACTGCCACACCGGCTTTTGCCACAGTTTCAATAAGCTGCGGCATACCTCCTGTTACTCCAGAAGTCTGATTAGGTTGTTGCAAAGAATGGGTCACATCCAGCACTACCGGATGTCCGAAAGACTGCATTTCCGGAATTCCTCTATAATCGACAATCAAATCCTGATAACCAAACGTTGTACCACGTTCCGTCAGCATCACCTGATCATTACCAGCCTCTACCACTTTATCAGCCGCAAAACGCATGGCAGCAGGAGACAAGAACTGCCCTTTCTTAATATTGACAATCTTTCCGGTGCGAGCTGCCGCAACCAGTAAATCAGTCTGACGGCAAAGGAACGCCGGTATCTGCAATACATCCACATACTCAGCAGCCATTTCTGCTTCGGAAGCGGTATGAATATCTGTTACGACAGGCACATCAAACGTGCTTCTTACCTTAGCCAATATTTTCAACGCTTTTTCATCACCTATTCCAGTGAAAGAATCCAGACGTGAACGGTTCGCTTTCCGGTAAGAACCTTTAAAAACGTATGGAATATGCAAGTTGTCTGTAATTTTTACGACTCGTTCCGCAATACGAAGAGCCATGTCTTCTCCTTCTATCACACAAGGACCTGCTAGCAGGAAAAACATGTCATCCCGCTTTAAATCAGAAATATTCTTTATCATATTAATTAGGTATTATCAAAGTAATTGCTTCTGGAGCTATTGTAATCTCAATCGGGAAATGACGGTCTAACCAAAGACGACCATCCAAACTGACTTCTGCATTCTGTGCACGCAGCACCTTTACGCATCGCGTACGATAAGGCTTGACCGTCTTATGATTCAACAATCTTCCCTGTTGCAACATCCAAAGTCCGGAAATTAACTGACGAAGCTCTGGACGATAAATAATAGACACATCAAGCCACCCGTTATATGGAACGGCACTTGGAGTCAGTCCATACCCGTATGCACTACCGATTCCCACAGCCATGATACGTCCACGAATATGTTCGTCATTTACCTTCAAATGCATCCGATGCAATTTCCGCTCAAAGGCAACCAGAAACAATGAGGCTAAATAAGAAATCAAAGGAATTCCCCAAAAACGACGGGTTTCATTGGTAATCCGTACAATTCGGGCACCAAGTCCCATATACACTGCATTAAAAAAGTAACGAGTCTGATGTTGTTTTCCGTCAAAATACGAGAACACTCCAATATCAATCCTTCTTAAACGGCGATTTATCAATACATCCACCGCTTTCTTATAGTCATCGGAATTTAGTCCCCAATATTTTGCAAAATCATTACCAATCCCGTTCGGAATGATTCCTAAAGCAATCTGACTTTTATCTTCCACATCGGAATACATGATACCATTCAAGGCATCATTAAGGGCACCATCACCGCCTACTACCACAATAGTAAGATAGCCGTTGTTAGCCAGTGTCTTTGCCAAACGCTCAACCGAACCAAATCCCTCCGACTGTACATAATCATATTTCACCTTACATTCATCCATGTAAGCACGAATGGTCTGCCAACGTTTCTGAGCCTTTCGGCTTCCGGCCTTGGGGTTATAAATCACCCCCCATCTGTCTGGTTCTACTGCCATTTCCGTTTATTTTATCAGATCAATAATTCGTTCCACATTCTCATTCAGTGGTACTTCAGCATCTATCCAATGAATCTGAAAGCCCCTTCTTTCCATACCTCTAAACCAGGTCATCTGCCGTTTAGCAAACTGATGAATAGCAATTTCAAGCTGGCTAAACATTTCATCATACGACAACTTGCCCACTGCATATAAAGTCAAATATTTATATTCCAAACCGTAATAAATCAGGTCATCAGGATTTATACCTTCTTTCAGTAGCGCCTTCACCTCGTCAACCATTCCTTCCTGCAAGCGTTTCTTCAATCGGTTGGTAATCTTCTGCCGGCGCAAATCCCGATCAATGTCCACTCCGATAATCAGACTATGTATTTCAGGAAATGAGCGCGCATTGATATCTTGAGTTAAATAATATTCCTCTATTTCAATTGCCCGAATGGCTCGCTTCACCGTATCTACATCTGTTGAATTATGCAATTTCTTATAGCGAGACAAGATATCCGTCAACTCTTCAAGCGATTTAGAAGCCAAACTCTCTCTTAGTTCTTTATTTTCCGGAACAGGAAGTAAACGATATCCTTTCAAAATAGACTCCAGATACATACCTGTACCTCCACATAAAATCGGTAGAAGTCCTCTGGCCTTTATATCTTTGTATGCAACTAAAAAATCACGTTGATATTCAAATACATTATATTTATAGCCTGGTTCCACAATGTCTATCAAATGATAAGGAACCTTATAGCCGTCAACCACATAGTCTGATAAATCCTTACCTGTTCCCAAATCCATCCTACGATACACCTGACGACTGTCACCACTAATAATTTCTGTTTTCAGACGAGCAGCCAAAGCTGCAGCCAAAGAAGTCTTTCCTGAAGCCGTTGGACCAAGTATCGTAATCAAATCATAATTCATAAGGTCATTTTTGAGAAGTTCAACGGCAAAGATAGTTTTTTTTCTGCACAACACACACGAATATGCGCAAAAAAAAGCCGCCAGGAGAAAATCCTGACGGCTCTTGCTATATGGTCTAAACTTATTAGCAGTTTACAGAAGCCATGTGAGCAATCAAATCCAATACTTTGTTAGAGTAACCGATTTCGTTGTCATACCAAGA